>JAFXSS010000015.1 GCA_017525455.1 Paludibacteraceae bacterium | reverse complement strand
TCGATCTTGTCGAAGTCGTTGCCTACAACCTCGCTCTGCTCCTTGATGTTGGCTACTACAGCGCTGACGGCTTTGTCAATACCGCGCTTCAGATCCATCGGGTTAGCACCTGCGGCTACGTTCTTCAGTCCGACGCCTACGATGGCTTGTGCCAGAACTGTAGCGGTTGTGGTGCCGTCACCGGCCTGATCGCCGGTCTTGGAGGCAACCTCCTTGACGAGTTGTGCGCCGAGGTTCTCGGCTGCGTCGTCCAGCTCAATCTCTTTGGCTACGGTCATGCCGTCCTTGGTGATGTGCGGTGCACCGTACTTCTTGTCGAGAATGACGTTACGTCCTTTCGGACCAAGTGTTACTTTTACTGCGTCAGCCAGTTGGTCAACGCCACGCTTCAGAGCCTCGCGGGCTTCGGTATCATATGTTATAATCTTTGACATAGTTGTGTGATTTTACTAGTTGTCTAGTCGTCTAGTTGTCTAGTTGACTAGTTGTTTATCCAATCTTCGCTAATACATCCGATTGCCTCATGATCAGCAGTTTCTCTCCATCGAACTCCAGTTCCGTGCCGGCATACTTGCCGTAGAGCACCTGGTCGCCCTCCTTGAGGATCATCGGTTCGTCTTTTGTTCCGTTACCTACTGCCAGCACTGTGCCGCGCAGGGGTTTCTCTTTTGCGCTGTCGGGGATGATGATTCCGCCTACAGTCTTTTCTTCTGCAGCCGCCGGCTGAACGAGCACGCGGTCTGCTAAAGGTTGAATCTTTGCCATAATATTTTGTGTTTTTTATTTATCTCTCTACTTCCTAGTCGTCTGGCAGTCTGGTCATCTGGACATATAGAGTCTTCCGGCTGCCACCTTAAGCGGTGCAAAATCCATGCCATATGCCCTATTGTTAACAATCTGTCAGTTTGCTCGTCACGACTACTGCCAATTTGGCAGTTGTCATACTTGTTGCTCTTTGTATTTATCGTACCACTCCTGACACATACTGCGCAATCGTTGCTCGTTGCGAATGATGTCGCGCAGCTCGTTTAGCCCGCGTACATTGCGTTCGCTGTTCAGCCACAGGTGCAAATAGCCGCCTTCGGCATATTTCTCATGCAGATGTTCCAGACTGCGTTGGTACAAGGTAGGGAAGTCGCCGTCGGGGTAAAGTTTGGCGCTGTACGCCATCGTGCGGTGTACGACTGTCACCGGGTCGATCTGCCTGTCAGCTTCCGCTACGATAGCGCCATAAATGGTACGCGGCGGGTTCTTGCCGCTCGCGCGGTGGTCTTCCACCGCATCGCGCATCGTGAGCAGTTGCTCAGGGGTGAACCACTGACGGAGTGTACTGTCTGCCAGCAGAATCTCGCCGGAGTGTATATGATGCCGTTCGCGGTCGATACGCAGTCCGAGGTCGTGGTAGGCGGCTATGGCGTAAGCCATCTGCTCGTCGGCATCGTACTGACGAGCCAGTTTTAGGCTCTCACGGATAACCGTCAGCGCATGGTCGCGCCGGTGTCCGCCGTCGAAGGCGTCGTACTGCGGCAGGATAGTCTGCTCGATGTAGTGTTGCAGGTCGGGGTTCATGACTTCTGCAGTTTGGTTATACCTACGAACGCGAGCAGAATCAGGTTCATCATCAGCGCGTAGATGATGGCGGGTATAGCTATCACCTCGTTGTTGAAAATCAGCGGACTGCACGCCACCAGCATGATTCCTATTCACTCTCCACGCAATCAGCGGCATCAGTACGATCTGTCCGAACAGGCCAACCGGCACGGGTTTGGGGCGTGATACGATGAGCCGAAAATCCTCTGGCTTGAGTACCAACCCCAGGTCAAACATCAGCAACGTGAGTATAGGTAGTACGATAAAAATGGTATTCACAATCGAATCAGTGGTTGTTGTCAGAATGATGGGTTTGTGCTATCGTCAGGAAGTTCGCCAGCACCAGTGCAGTCATGGCTTCCACAACCGGTACGGCACGCACAGCAACGCAGGCATCGGAGCGATTGACTATTTGGTCATTTACCATTTGCTCTAGCGCCTTCGGTGTGGTGGGGGTAGGCTTGAATACGCATCGGAACGACAACGTTGTTCCGTCGGTTATACCTCCGAGCAGTCCGCCGCTATGTCGGTTGGCAATCGACCCTGGTTCGCTTACGCCCTGAAAGCCGCTGCCGTAATCAAAGCCCTTGCAGGCATTGATGCTCATGACGGCATATGCCAAGTGCGCTTGCAGTTTGTCGAAAATCGGCTCGCCCAGACCAGCGGGCAGTCCTGTGACCTGGCAGCGTATGATGCCGCCTATGCTATCGCCCTCGGCTTGGTAACGGCGTATCTGTTCGTCGAACAGCTCAGGGGCGGTCTCTGCGCCTACTTGCACGAGTTGCGCCTGGATTGTTATCCCATGTTCTGCCAGCATCTGTGCAGCAATGTTGCCCGCCACCACGCGTGCGGCAGTCTCGCGTGCCGAAGCCCTACCGCCGCCGCGCCAGTCGCGTATGCCGTACTTGGCTGCATAGGTACTGTCGGCATGCCCCTGGCGGAACGAGTGCTTGAGTGCCTCATAATCCTCGGGGCGTGCGTCGCGGTTGCGTATCAGGAACGCGATAGGTGTACCCAGCGTCACACCGTCCATCACGCCGCTCAGCCATTCAACTTCATCAGCTTCGCGCAATGCACGAGGCGACACACCGGAATGCTGACCGCGTCCGGCACGGCGGTCGAGTGCTTGACGAATCATATCGAAGTTGATATGCAACCCTGCTGGCACACCGTCCAGAACACCGCCGATGGCTGCCGAATGGCTCTCGCCAAACGAGGTGAAAACAAAACTATCGCCGAAACTATTCATAATCACTGATCACTGACTTCTGATTTCTTACTTCTGACCGCTATCCGCTCATCATAGTACCACCACAGCAGGAAGAACATACCGTAGAACATGTATTTGAACAGGTAGGTATGCAGCAGTTCGAACCACTCGGGGTGATTGCGGGTGAGCAGAGCTACCATAAATATCCGGAATATATTGAAAGCGTACGCAAATAGCCATCCTACCGGTATGTACCACAACTTGTCCAGACATCGTCCGCGTGCCGCCAGCATGATTATGAGCCATATAAACGACTGCTTGATACCCGTACAGCCCCAGACAATACTGGTGCCGATGCCTGTAGATACGAAACGTAAACGGTTGCCGTCGGTGAGGGTGACGGTG
>JAFXSS010000144.1 GCA_017525455.1 Paludibacteraceae bacterium | reverse complement strand
GTAGGTACCTTCACAATCAATCAGGATTAGAACCAAACGCCCATGCCGATGCAGCCGTTCAGTTTCTGCAGATACAACTTGTCGTCACCGGCTTCCCATACAAACACATTGGTTTTGTTGATCTTGTCAGTATTGATACAACCTTGCGCAAACAGATTGAGCGAGCAGGCATCAAATTCCCATTCCTTTTCCAGACGGGCAGAGATGTTCGTTACGGCAAATTTCTCGTTGCCATACACATCGCTTGCCCATGGCGACATACCTACAGCCAGACTGAGCGTCATCTCGAACGGCAGAGGCTGGTCGTACTTGGCCTCGATATAGGTGGAGAATGCACGTTTGTACGTACCGTCCTCCTGCTCTACCAGGTCATCGCCGGCTACCATAGTGTTCCAAACGACGGTTAGAGGGAACTCACACTTGTTGCGGAAATCGTAACCGATAGTAACCTCCGTCTGGCTCGAGCCGGCTGAACCCTCAATCGGGTCGAACTTGCCCCAGTTGAAGAACGGGCTGCCGCCAAAATAGTAGTAATGCGTAGCGCCGAGCATCAGACCACTCACGTTGAAGTTGATCATGACATCCATCTCGGGTACGAAATATGTATTCGGATTATAACCTTCCATCTTGGCCAGACCTTTCACAAATTTCCAGTCGGAAGCGCCAACGCTACCCCACACACCTACACGCAGAGAGGTCAGATCGCCATCATAACCAATCTCCAGGTCAGGCTGAAAACTCAAACCGCCGTTGTACTGACCACGCCATAGATACGATGACACAACTTCTGCACCTGCCTCGTAAGCAAATTCCACAGCTTGAAGTTCAGGTGCTACAAACATGGCAAGCAACGCCATGAGCAATGTAAATTTTTTCATTCTTTTGTTTGTTATACTTTTTTTTGTTTTACTTTTTGTTTTACTTTATGTTTTACTCAAATTCGGCCACTTTTACCGAGGTTTTGTCGGGGTTTAACCGAACCTTTACCGAGCCATTACCGAGCCATTATCGGGAGTAATCGCATTTTATCTAATCAAATGTCACTCCGGTCACTATGTTCCACAACGGCTGCATGCTGCTGGGGTTGAACACCACTACGCCTCCCACATCCACCGAGCAATACTCTGTTAGCCGCCAGGATTTGCTCAGTCCTACGGTCAGATTGACTACAGCAAACTCCTTTTCAAACCCCGTGTACATACTTCTCCACGGCGTTACGCCTATTACTCCGGACAGCGTTATGTCGTACGGTAGCGGCTGGTCGTAACGCGCCTCGATGTACGTCGAGTAAGCCCGTTTGAGTTCGCCGTCGCGCATGTAGCCGTCGCGTCCGAATGCACGTGTGCACCACATCAGCCGCAAAGGCACCTTGTCGGATATGCGGTAGGCTATGCGCCACTCGGTTGTTACGCCTCCGCCACCTGCGGGATAGTTACCCCAGTCGAAGTATCGCGAACGGCGTCCGTCGGCGTAGCGGTCGAAATAATACATGTGCATGAACTGTATCATCAACCCTTTGTAGCGATATCCGAGCGACACATCCACTTCGGGATTGATGCCCGTCACAGGCTTGCCTGACGCATCTCGCCTGCCCCATTTCCAGTCGGTCGCACCTACGTTCCACCACATGTTGGCAAAGAATCCGTAGTAACTCACATCGGCTTCCGTCTGCAGGCTCAGACCTCCGCAATACAATCCTCGCCACACGTAGTTGGCATCAATCTCGGCGCGCACATGCCATGCGAAGTGGCTATTGACACTCTCATCAACATCCGTCGCAGGCTGCTCAGCCTCTTGAGTAACTTCTTGAGCAGTTGCGCATAGGACAAACAAAGAGAGCATTACCCCTACCGTTACGGAAAGAGCAAGCCCTCGTTGTAGGTATCCCCCGTTACGCTGCGAGGATATCATCGCGTGACAGTGTTAAAGGTTGTTTTTGGCCTCCCATGCAATACGCAGGGCAACCTCAAGGATGCGGGTATCACCCAACATCACTATACCTCCGTCAGGACCGGGCTCAATATGGTAACCGGCATCAGCCGAACCTGTTCCGTTGAAATAAGCGCGAACATCATCAGCGTTTATTGCCAACTCTTCAGCAATCTTATCCATGCTACCATGTGGCAGACTGTCCTTCACTTCACGAAGACGATTAAATGTTGTACGTGTCATAGTATAATTTGAATTTTTGTTTATATATATTCATTATTGTTGGCGTGCCCGCAACTCGGTACTTGATATGTCGAATAGCGGAGCCTCGCGTAGCAGATGGATCTCTCCCTTATGGTCTGCCAACTCATGTTGTATTGCATCAAACCCTTCATTTCCACGCGGATAGACATATATCGGATAGTTCTCCTGTATGCTATCCCACTCCCGCCACTTATGGCGGATTGTCCAGTTATCCTGCCCTATGAGCAGGGCGAACCGATGTTCAGGATAGGCTTTGGTCAGTTCCCTGAGGGTATTGGCGGTAAACGACGGTCGCGGCAAGCCGAACTCAAAGTCGCTCACGCGTACGCGCGCTATACCTTCTATATTGTTTGCTGCCTGCAGTCGGCTTATCTCTTGCCTGGCGGCCTGCAAGCGAACCTGTTCATCAGCCAGTATAGTGCCGGGCTTGAGCGGGTTGTTAGGCGTAACCATCAGCCAGACCTCATCAACATCCGTATGTGCCGCTACCCATGCTGCCAAACCCGTGTGACCGAAGTGCAAAGGGTTGAACGAGCCTCCGTATATAGCTATCAACATACGTTTCTGTATTCTCGGGCTACTTGATAAACGCCGCTACCTCCTTATCCAGTTCGCGTTTGGCTGTAGCCAGATCATCGTTCACCAGGATCGTATCGAACAAGGGCGCATCGGCCATCTCTATCTCTGCCTTGGCCAGACGTTCCTCAATCTTCTCCGGCGAATCCGTTCCGCGGCCTGTCAGACGTTGACGCAGAGCGTCAATCGACGGCGGAGCAATAAAAATAGCGCGTGCACGGTCGCCGAACATACGCTTGACATTGATGCCACCCTTGACATCGATATCGAACACCACATGATGTCCCGCCCTTTCTATGCGCTCAATCTCCGAACGGAGCGTACCGTAATACGTACCTTTGTACACTTGCTGCCACTCCACGAACGCATCTTCGCGAATCAGTTGCTCGAAGCGGTCCTGAGAGATGAAATAGTACTCCCGACCATCCTGCTCCTGGCCACGCGGAGCACGCGTAGTAGCGCTGATACTCAACTCCATATCCTGACGTGTTTCAAGCAGATGCTGTACCAGCGTTGACTTACCCGAACCGCTCGGGGCGGAAAAAATAAGAATCATAGGCTACTACGTGTTTGCAGATATTGTTCTATGAATCAGCAGATTGAATGTCGTTAGAAGAAGTCGCACATACAAACTTTGTACAACTGCTGCTTACGATAGTTCTTGCCAAAATCCAATGGCACGTTCCACAGACTGACACTCAGTCGCAGACCGACGCTGGCGCGGTTGTACTTCCGTACGAGCTGGTTCGGATTAGGCTCTTCGCCATTGCCGTAACCGCGCATCGTCACGCCATCGGCACGGTTGGCCTCCAGCACGGACGTATAGTCACGACGGAACACTGGCTCATTCGTATGTTCGTTCATTGAATAGTGCCACTCCATCAGCGAGGTGTTGTTCGTTACCTTGGGCGTATATCCCAGCGGGTCATACTCCAGGTAAGCACCTATGGCAAAATCTGTATTGTCACCTACCTTGAAACTGTAGTTCAGATCCACCATAGCCGTGATGTGATAGCTATACAGCGGGAACACATCTTTCGACATCGGCTGTATACCGTTAACCGTACGGGCCACATTGCCGGCTTTGGTCACATCCTCAAACACATCCGTATTGCTCGGAGCTTCGGTATTCGGGTCGAGTTGGCCGGACGAAGGAATGGTTACATCCGTGTCAGGGAAATAAAGCGACATGTACGAGTTGCGTACGCGCTGCCAATAACAGCCGTGAACAGGTACACCGGCACGCGCGCCCAGAAACATACTGAAGTCGCCTATGAATATACCCAACTGAACGGGTACAGAGGCTATCAGCATCTGTTGCGTCTCGGTAAACCTATCCATCCGATAAGCCAGATCCACTTGCATCTGATCGGGTTCATAACTGCGCGGAACGACATAGTTGTCGGCATACGTACCCATACCGTTATAATCGGCAGGCATCCGGCCTACGAACGTACTCGCGGCAACGTCAAAGCCCAAACCTATGCGCACGCCTATATAATAGGGTGACCGGTACTTCCACGAAAAGTCCATTCCCACGTTATAGTTCGGCATAGGTTTACCATAGTCTGACTCGTACAGTAAAGCATTTGCACCTATGCGTGCTGCATACTCAAAAGCATGCTGTCCACGCATGGTTTGCACGCCAAGCAAGGCTACACATATCGCCAGCGATATGCGTAACCATGCTCTGCGCGTTGTTGTTTGTCTTACCATTGTGTTGATAACATTCGTTGATAACTCTTGTAGCGCCATTGAGCATTCTCCTTGGCGGCATTGAACAACTCGTCTGCCTCCTGCGGATATTGCTTCATCACGCTTGCAAAACGAACCTCACCCTTGAGATAGTCAACAAACTTATCCCATTGAGGCTCTTTTGAATCGTACTGGAACGGGTTCTTACCCTCAGCCTCCAGCATCGGGTTGTAACGCCACAGATGCCAGTAGCCGCACTCTACGGCTTTGGCTTCCTCAGCCTGGCTCTTGCCCATTCCGGCTTTCAGACCGTGATTGATACACGGAGCATAAGCGATAACCAGCGACGGTCCGGGATATGCCTCGGCCTCACGCAACGCTTTCAGAGTCTGAGCCTGATCGGCACCCATAGCAATCTGGGCTACATATACATAGCCGTAAGTGGTGGCAATCATACCCAAATCTTTCTTGCGTACACGCTTGCCGGATGCTGCGAACTTGGCAATAGCGCCGATAGGTGTAGCCTTCGAGGCCTGACCGCCGGTGTTCGAGTAAACCTCGGTATCCAGAACCAGGATGTTCACATCTTCGCCGGAAGCAATCACATGATCCAATCCACCGTAACCGATATCGTACGATGCACCGTCGCCGCCGATGATCCACTGGCTGCGTTTAACGATATGATCCTTGTATTTCAGTATCTCCTTGCAATCGTCGCATCCGCATGCCTCCATGGCTTTTACCATCGGCTCGTACAGACGCTTCGTTACCTCGGCGTTGTTCTTGTTGTCGATCCACTCCTTGAACATTGCCTTCAGTTCGTCGGAGCACTTGTCGCAATCCTGCGCTTTGGTCATCAGGATGACCAGACGCTCTTTGATCTTCTTGTGAGCGATCTGCATACCCAGACCGTATTCGCAGAAGTCCTCGAACAGCGAGTTCGACCAAGCCGGTCCGTGACCTTGTGCGTTCACCGTGTAAGGTGTGGAAGGTACTGAACCTGAATAGATTGACGTACAACCTGTTGCGTTGGCGGCAATCTCGCGGTCGCCGAAGAGTTGGCTGATCAGTTTCAGGTACGGAGTCTCGCCGCAACCCGAGCATGCGCCCGAGAACTCAAACAACGGCGTTGCAAACTGCGAGTTCTTGACGTTAGCTGCTATATCTACCAGGTCTTGTTTGCTCTTTACCTTCTCTGCGCAGTACAGCCAGTTAGCGGCCTCGGCCTCTTGTCCCTCCAGCGGAACCATCTGCAGAGCCTTGCCGGTCTTCGGGTTACCCGGACATACATCCACGCAGTTGCCGCAACCCAGGCAGTCCATTACGCCTACCTGAATACGGAAATGCATACCCTTCATGTTGGCCGGAGCCTTGATCTCGATGGTCGGAGCCTGGAAGCCCTTCATCTCCTCTTCGTCTAATACGAACGGACGTACGCAAGCGTGCGGGCACACGTACGCGCACTTATTACATTGTATACAGTTCTCGGCGTTCCATACCGGCACGAATGCCGATACACCGCGTTTCTCATACTTGGCTGTTCCGCTGGGCCATGTGCCGTCGGCAACCTCCTTGAAGGCGCTTACAGGCAGCAGGTCGCCGTCCTGTGCGTTGATCGGACGAACAACTTTGTTCACAAACTCCGTTCCGTCAGTCGGCTTAACTACATCGGCAGCAGCATCCAGAGCCGACCATGCCTTGTCGATAGCCAACTCTTTGTACTCGCCGCCGCGGTCAACGGCTGCATAGTTCTTGTTCACCACATCCTCGCCCTTCTTGCCGTACGACTTAACGATGAAGTGCTTCATCTCCTCAACGGCTTTCTCTACAGGTATAACGCCAGTGATACGGAAGAATGCCGACTGAAGAATAGTGTTCGTGCGGTTGCCCAGACCAATCTCCTGAGCAATCTTCGTGGCGTTGATATAGTAAACCTTGATATCGTTGTCTGCAAAGTATTTCTTTACTTTGTTAGGCATGAACTTAACCAGTTCCTCACCTTCATAGATGGTGTTCAGCAGGAACGTACCGCCCTTCTGCAGACCGCGCGTTACATCGTACATATGCAGGTAGGCCTGTACGTGGCAAGCCACAAAGTTCGGAGTGGTTACCAGGTACGTCGAGTGGATAGGCTCGTCGCCGAAACGCAGGTGCGAGCAGGTGAAACCGCCTGACTTCTTTGAGTCGTACGAGAAGTATGCCTGGCAATATTTGTCGGTCGTGTCGCCGATGATCTTTACAGAGTTCTTGTTAGCGCCTACTGTACCGTCGGCACCCAAACCGTAGAACTTAGCCTGGAACATACCCTTGCCACCCATGGCAATCTCTTCGCCTACAGGCAGACTGGTGAACGTTACATCGTCAACTATACCTACGGTGAAGTGGTTCTTCGGCTGCGGCAGAGCCAGGTTATCAAATACTGCCAGCATCTGTGCCGGAGTCGTATCGTTCGAGCCCAAGCCGTAACGGCCACCTACTACCAATATATTCTGCAATCCGAGTTCATCCAATGCATCCCTTACATCCAGATACAACGGCTCGCCGTTGGCGCCCGGCTCTTTTGTGCGATCAAGTACGCAGATGCGCTTAACCGATGCAGGCAGAGCTTCCTTCAGGTACTTCAGGCTGAACGGACGATACAGGTGGACATTGATCATACCCAACTTCTTGCCGTTGGCTGCCTCGTAGTCAATCACCTCGCGGATAGCCTCGCAGGCCGAACCCATACAGATGATGATATTCTCGGCATCCTTGTCGCCGTAGTACGAGAACGGACGGTACTTGCGACCGGTAATCTCGCTGATCTTGTCCATATAATCGCTGACAATATCCTCAACGCCGTTGTACCAGCTGTTGCAAGCCTCGCGATGGGTGAAGAACACGTCGGGGTTCTCAGCCATGCCGCGCATTACAGGGCGCATCGGGCTCAATGCACGCTCGCGGAACTCCTGAAGAGCCTGCATATCTACCAGCGGACGCAAATCTTCCATATCCACTACCTCCACTTTCTGATACTCGTGCGAGGTACGGAAACCGTCGAAGAAGTTCAGGAACGGCACGCGGCTCTTGATGGTTGCCAAGTGGGCTACACCT
>JAFXSS010000143.1 GCA_017525455.1 Paludibacteraceae bacterium | reverse complement strand
TGCCCGACAGCAGCCGTGCACATCTGCTGGATATTATCCGTCCTGACAATGCCTCTGCTGACCTGCCAGTGATAGTGAATATCCACGGTGGCGGACTATTTGCCTCTTACAATGAAGTGAACACACCGTTTAACTGTGAGTGGGCTCGCCGGGGATATAACGTGGTAAGTATCAGTTACCGTCGCTTGCCGGATACCACACTGGTGCATCAGGTGGAGGATGTGATGGCGGCGTTACGGTTCGTAAGCTCGCATGCCGAGCGATATGGTCTTAACCTCAGCCGTTGTTATCTGATAGGTGACTCAGCGGGTGCGTTGTTGTCGCTATTCGCCTTGTCCATCGAGAGTAGCGCACGCCTGCAACAGGCATTCAATATCCCGCCCTGCGGCATAAGTTTCCGTGCTGCAGCGCTGATATCCGTCATGCTGGATACGGTGCGAACAATCCCGTTGTCGTTTCTGGGCAAGGTCGTCAGCAATGCCGATGACCGAGGCAAGTCTTACCTGCCTTACATACTTCATCCTGCTTCGCTGCTCAGCGAAGCACAATTGCCTGCTATATATATGGTAACCAGTGCCGAAGATATCATTCGGCGCGATACGCACAAGTTGGCTCAACTGTTAGGAAAGAAAGGCGTGGAGCACTGCCTGAGTGATTATCCTAAGCAAGCAGGGCGCAAACTAATGCACGTGTTCAGCGTGCAGTACCCGCTTTGGCCCGAGAGTCAGGAAGTTTATACCGGAATAGATGGTTTCTTGCGCGCACACTGAGTGATTACTCCATTAGAATCTGAATCTTATTCTCCATTTCCAGCAGTTCGTCGCGTAGTGTAGCCGCGAGGTCGAAGTTCAGATCTTTGGCTGCTGCAAGCATCTGTTTGCGTTTTTGGTCGGCAGCACGTTGCAACTGCTTTAGATCCATCTGCTGCCAAGGTGCGTTTTTCCACCCATCGCGTATGCGCTGTTGTACGGCTTCACGTTCCTTCTCGGCATTGCGGTAGAGCGATGTCAGTGCGCCGGTGTTGATATCTTTGCGTATAGCTGTGGGCGTTATGCCGTGTTCGGAGTTGTAGGTCATCTGTATGGAGCGCCGACGGTTGGTCTCGTCAATCGTCTGCTGCATGGAATGGGTGATGCGGTCGGCGTACATGATTACCTTGCCGTCAACATGCCGGGCCGCACGACCTGCTGTCTGTGTGAGTGAACGATGGTCGCGCAAGAAACCCTCTTTGTCGGCATCAAGTATAGCCACCAGCGACACCTCGGGCAGATCCAATCCCTCACGCAACAGATTGACTCCCACTAGCACATCGTATATGCCCCGGCGCAGGTCTTCCATGATCTTGATGCGGTCAATGGTATCGACATCGGAATGGATATATGCCGAGCGAATGTTGTACTGATGCAGGTAATCGTCCAGTTCCTCCGCCATACGTTTGGTCAGGGTGGTGACCAGTACGCGTTGCTCTTTCTCGACACGTTGCTGAATCTCCTCAAGCAGGTCGTCGATCTGATGTTCCGACGGCCGCACATCAATCTCCGGATCAAGCAAACCTGTGGGGCGAATGAGTTGTTCCACCACGATACCTTCGGATTGCTCCAATTCATATTCGGCAGGTGTGGCGGAGAGGAAGATGGTTGCAGCCCCATCTCTACCTTCCCCTTCGGGAGCAGGAGACAAGCCTACCTTCTGTTCCCATTCCTCGAAGGTGAGCGGGCGGTTGTCACGTGCCGCAGGCAGACGGAAACCGTACTGTACCAGATTATCCTTGCGTTTCTTGTCGCCGCCGTACATAGCGTGGATCTGCGGGATAGTTACGTGACTCTCGTCAACTACTACCAGCATATCGTCAGGGAAATAATCCAGCAGGCAGTAGGGTGGTGTGCCGGGCTCGCGGCCATCGAAGTAACGGCTGTAGTTCTCCACGCCGGAGCAGTAACCAAGTTCCTGAATCATCTCGATATCATAGTGCACGCGTTCGTCGATGCGTTTGGCCTCCTGTTCCATGCCGGCATTGTGGAAGAAGGTTATCTGTTCTTCCAAGTCACGTTTGATCTCGCCGATGGCTCGCTCTATGCTCTCGCGAGAGGTGCAAAAAATAGTGGCAGGGTAGATATTGATGAACTCAAACTCTTCAAGCAAGTTCATCGTTACCAGTTCGAGAGATGCGATAGAGTCGATGGTATTGCCGAAAAACTCCACGCGTAAGATATAATCGGCGTAAGCAAGGGCTATATCAATCGTATCCCCTTTGACGCGAAACTTGCCTCGTGCAAGTTCCAAATCATTACGTACGTATTGCGCGGCCACCAGGGCTTTCAGCAACTCGTCCATCTGAATAGTCTGACCGCGGTGGATAGACAGACAGTTGAGACTGAAATCCTGCGGACTGCCTATACCGTACAGGCAACTGACCGACGAGACGACTATCACATCCTTTCGCCCGGACAACAATGCGGCTGTGGCAGAAAGACGCAGACGGTCGATTTCCTCGTTGATACTCAGATCCTTCTCGATATATGTGTCGGTGGATGGGATATATGCCTCGGGCTGGTAATAGTCGTAGTAACTGACAAAATACTCTACGGCGTTGTGCGGGAAGAACGCCTTCATCTCCGAGTACAGTTGTGCCGCCAGAGTCTTGTTGTGCGACAGGATAAGTGTAGGCCTGTTGAGTCGGGCAATCACGTTAGCAATGGTGAACGTCTTGCCACTGCCGGTTACACCCAGCAGCGTTTCTGCCCGTGCACCGGACTGTATGCCATCAACCAGTGCATCGATGGCCTGAGGTTGATCGCCCGTGGGCTGATATGCTGATTCTATTTGGAACACTACTATTGTTGCTCTTTCTGTTGTTGCTTCTTTTTCTCTCTCTTACGGCGGGCATCACCCCAGTTGAAGTCATGCTTGATTACGAAACCTACTCCCTCGACCATGTTCGCCTGACGGAGCGAATATTTGTCAACCGTATGCGTGTAACCTTTCACGCGCAACATGCCGTCGGGTGTGATAATATATTCGATATCCAGGTCGCCGAACACGGGGCGGTTGTTCAGGTCGTTGTAGCGATAACCTACGTTACCGTTGATCAGCAGTCGGTCGACGGGCTGGATAGAGAACTGCGCCTCATACTCCTGCTGCGCATCGGCACCCTCGCCATCGCTGCGGAAATTAATGCCGAAGGTAACGATGTTTGTCAGTTTGCTCAACCAGGAGTTGATTTGTCCGGTTACTGTGGAAGATAGTAGCGAGTATGTCTCGTTCAGACCTGTGGTGTTCGTGCTACGTAAGTATTCCGGAGTAAAGAACCGATTGAATACAAGCAGATAGAGCACCTCGCGCATCAACATATCCTCGCTGTTGATGAACGAGCGAACCTGTGCCTGCACCGTCTCGTCGGATTGTGGCAACTCGATGCCAAACGACAGGATAGGATTGGTGATGTTCTCACGCGCATATATGATACAGTTCACCGGCACGGATGTGCGGTTCGTTTGCAAAGAACTCAAGTCGTTGCCGAACAGATCCTTGAGTGATGCTACTACATGGTACTTGGCCGTAACATCAAGTCGCATATCCATAGGCCCGCCTTGCCAGGTGATGCTTGAACCATCACTGATGCTGAAATCGCGATGCACCATGTTGCCGAGCGCATACGTCAGACTGCCCTGACGCAACGTAAGCGTGCCTTGCAACTGAAGGTCGCTGTTGATTAGATGCACGCGCATGCTGCCATCACCCCGACCGCGTAGCATGTCATCGCTGTTATTGCCGAACTGTGTGAAGAACTGTGTGCCCTGATCAACAGTCACAAACAGGTCAAGATCCAGATTGGTAGTGTTGTCGGGGTTGCGCTTCAGGCGTTTCTTGCTTAGAACTTTCCGCTCTGCATTGTGGTCAACAAAAGTGATGAAACTATTCTCCTTGGCATCGCTTTGACCGCCGATGTTCAGATGGAAAGTTGACCCGTAATCTGACTTGGCATGTGCTGTGAGATTTACTTTCTTCTCATCGCCGA
This sequence comes from Paludibacteraceae bacterium, assembly GCA_017525455.1. GTDB lineage: Bacteria > Bacteroidota > Bacteroidia > Bacteroidales > Paludibacteraceae > Colicola. Next base: position 22,068 of record JAFXSS010000143.1, on the reverse strand, counting down.
ACAGATGTGCATCGCCTGTAGCATAGACCTTGCCGTAGAACGTGGCAGTGCTGCTGTTAGCCAGATCAAGGACAATGGCATTGTCGGCATACATGTTGACGTCGAAACTGAAATCGCGGAAATTGGTATGATGCACTGTGCCATCCAGCCGGACTTTGTGTTTCTGATTGTCATACACGATGTGATGCGGGAATCGGATGGATGTGCTATCCATGTAAACAGAGTCATGCACATAGTACGTCACTCCGGTGAACGGTACGACCATGCTTACCCCATGCGGTTTGGCTTCGGCCGTTACCCATGTCAGTTTCTGCCGTCCGAACACGTGCACATGTCCTGAACCACGCCCGGTTATATCGCGCAGGAACGAGTGTGTCCAGTGGTTGAGGAATCCCAGATTGAACGAGTCCGGGTAGATGTGCAGACTCCATGTCTTGTCATCGGCAGGTGTGATTAGTCCATTCAGGTCTGCAACATGTCGGCCGTTGTCAATCACTTCGCCGCCAATCTCCACGGCTTTGTGCTCGCTGTCCAGTTTAGCCCAAGCATCCATGTCGCCTATCGGACTGCCGTTGAGTCCGGCATCTGCCACATGCAAGTTGGCATTAAGTTGCAGACTGCTCAGTATGCCGTACAACGTAGCTTGACCGGTAATCTTGCCTTGCGCTGTCAGCGTGAATTCAGGCACGGGCGTCAATCCCATAATAGCACTCAGGTCAATATCCTTGAGTTTGACATGGATTGAGTCCTCTTGATGCGTTGATGCTATGCCGTCAACAAAGATGTATTTCTGGTCGTTACCCATCCACAGGTGCTCGATCTGTAGCACAGTATCGGCCACTGAGTAGGTTATGCGTGCAGGGTCAACAAACCACAATGCATTGGCTACGTACAACTCCGATGGCAGGACGTGTGTCGTGATCAGAGGCTTATGGTTGAACTCCTCAAAGGTGGTCAACACACCCACGTGCCCGCCGTACGTATCGCCGGCATCGTTGTCGAGATTAAACGTGAGCAGTACCGAGTCGTTCATTGCCATGACACTGAGTAGTAGGTCGGCATCGCCTATGCCTATCGTATCCGGCAGATCGATGTGTGCGGATGTGCGTAAGTTCAATCTGTTCTCACGGTTGTCGGCAGAGATGATAATGTCACTTAGTTGCTGCTTGCCGATGGCCAGTTCAGGTACGATGCCGCTGACTGCCATATGTTGCTTCGGCTCATCAATCATGCCTTTGACGGTCAGACTGCCACTTTGCGAAATATTCGTGGGCAGTACACCGAGCACCTTGTCAAGGTCGTGGGCATACAGGTAGAACGCTGCCTTGGTAGTGGCTTTACTCGCCAGCAGGCGCTCACGCATTTGAGCGTCGAACAGGTGTGGAATATATTGCACAACCATTTTTTGCATACTGGTGATGAGCTCTGGATAGCTGAAGTTGCCGGCTATACGACCGACGGCATAATCCGACTCAAGTTTCAGATTGTGCTGCGTCGGGTCGTCTGTCTCCGACTCGGCGGTAATCTTGAGTTGGCGCATCTGCAGCGTGTCGCCATTGTTGCAGAACAGCAGGCTGTCCAGTACTACATATCCGTTGATATGGTCGATGTTCGTGCCGAAGAAGTTGACGTACAAGGTTAAATGTATATCGCTATCCGTCAGTTTGTCCGTCAGATTGAGGGCATCCAGACGCAAGTGTTGCAGCCCGAGTGTGATATTGATGTTCGGTGATGTCTCGCTCATATCCACCAATCCGCTCAACGAGAGTTGGATGTTCGGATCGTTGCTGTTGAGCGAACCTTCAATGGTTTCACGGTCATACTTGCCGTCCAGACAAAGGTCGGTATATGTATAATCCTTGTAGGTCAGTTGCTGAATACATCCACGGAAGATGCCATGCAGCGGATGATCCTTGGCTACGTGTCCGTTTACCTGCATGTTCAACGAGATGGCTCCCAAGTCGTTGTTACGCAGCAGGCGTCCCAAACGAAAACGTTTGGTGGCAATAGCTCCATTGAACGCTAGTTCGTCGAAGCGGGCATTGGTCTGTGCATGACCGTTGGTGGACAATGTTCCCAGTGCGGTGCGGAAATTGCCATGCAGATTCATGTCGCGAAGGCGTCCGCTGACTATGCCCATGTAGTGCATCTCGCCCAATCGATAGACGGGATCGGGCAAGCTATATGGGGCATCGAGTATGTCCGCAATAAAGTCTTGCAGTATGGCAGCCTTAACCAGCAAATCCTGACATTCGGCACGTAGCATCAGACTGTCGTAGTTCTGCCACTGGTAAGCTGTGGCAACGCCGCGGAAGACTTGTGTGCCTTTATATGCCACACTCAGGTCGTTCAAATTGACAGAGTCGCGGTTACCCTCCAGCGCACCTGATATGCTTATTTGTCCGTCAGCACTTTGTACTTGTGGTAAGAATAGCGCCAAATCGCGGCCGGTGATATGGGTGTCGGACAGTCGCAGATTGAATGATTGGCGATCGATATGCACGACCTCGCTATTCAACTGCGAATGAGGCAGACGGATATACAGGCGCGGAAAGTCGATAGCGGAGTCGCTAAGTTGCACTTGAGTTTCCATCTCGCGGATGGCGAACAATGTCTTAGGTCGTGGCAGACTGATTGTCCGTTGGTCGACTATCGTTGCCTGCAGGGCACTGATCTCTGCTTGCAAGCCATCGTTGTCCAAGCGCTGCAAGCTTGCAAGAACATCGGCATCGGTGATGTATAGTGTGTCATAACGGGCGCGGATACGGGAGATCTGGATTTCGTCCACTTGTACGGACAAAGGCAGCGAGTCCGGTGGAGTACGATCGGGGTCCTTTAGCGCACGAACCAGAAAAGCGTAGTTTTCGTCATGCAGATTGACATACGGACGATCGATAGCCAACTTGCGAACGGACAATTTTCTATTGATCAGTTCGCGCATACGCAATTGAACATCCACACTGCCGATATAAGCCAGAGTGTCACCCTGTTGGTCTGACAGGTAGATGTCATCGATATGCAGCGTGTTGAAGAACCGGTACTCGACTTGCCGGACATCGATATCGGCGTGTAGGGCTTGCGAAGCCTCTGCTGCAAGCCAACGGACGGCAGCAGTCTGCACTTCGCCGTTGCGTACCAGCAACGACAGCATATACACAACCATCAGGCTGCATATAACCAGTATCGATACTATGTACGCCAATCGTTTCATGAGTAGATAATATACCCTGCTACGCCGGCTAAGACGATGAGCAGGATAGGGTGCGACAGGACGCTCAGCGTCCGTTGTAACGCAGGTCGCGGGCTGCGGATGAGTTGGGGCAGAATAGTCAGTACGAACACTGCGGCAAACAAAATCGTGCTATAGGGATCGATGAACGTGGCAGGAGTGACGAGCAGTAACGCTGCTGCGGCTATCAGACCGAGCACGGCAAACCGGAGGTAGCGTAATGTGTTCTGGAAATACAGGTTGTCGGCAAACCGGGTACGCAACACCTGATATACTTTGCACACTGCCAGCATGATTATCAGTCCCGGCAGGATCATCGCTCCTGTGGCCAGAACACTGCCCCAAACCGACTGAGTGGCGGTGTAACCTACGTACGTTGCGCAATTGATGCCTATCGGCCCCGGAGTGACCTGACTGATAGCTACTATGTCTACAAACTCCTTTTCGGTCATCCAACCGTAGGCAAGCACCTCATGCTGGATGAGTGATAAGATTGCCAATCCACCGCCGAAGCCGAACAGACCGATCTTAAAAAAGCTGATGAATAGTTGCAGGTAGAGCATGGCACAACAGTAAAAGGATTGTTACTCAGGCTACTTGGCAGCCTTGTTGTGCCGCATCCGGTGATGTTCGCCCAGCCATGTGCATAGCAGTGCCAGAACGATGGTGGCCAGGATGATATAAACCGGACTGACATGTGCCAGCCATATCAACATGGCTGCTGCCAGCGACCATGTCAGCAGTGCTATGCCTCCATCGCGGAAAGGCTTGGGGTTGTTGGCTTTCATGGCCATACGCAGCAGCGGAGCGGCAATCAGTGCTACTACTGCAGGCCGTACACCTTTCATCACTGCCTCAACGGCAGGTAAATGACTGTAATTGGCAAAAACCATCGCTATGGCCAGTATAATCACAAACGACGGCAACACAGCGCCTGCCACGGCTGCTGCCACTGCCATATACGGGTACATCCTAGACAATACTCGACCTTTTGTCGGGGAGATATGCTTTGCTCCTACCTGATAACCGATGAATATGGCGGAGTTGACAGCAATAAGCCCGGGAGCCGACTGCGCCAGAGCAATCATGTTCAGGAACTCCGTCTCATCTATCCATCGGCGATAATCGACCACCTCACGCTGGATAAGAGGCAACATCGCGTAGCCTCCACCCAGCGTGAATGTGCCGACTTTCAAATATGTCCAGAATAGTTGTAACAGCATTACTTATTGGAGCCTGCAGTGTAGCTCGAACCTACAACCTTGGCAGCCTCTTTGTTCAGAACTGTCGACGGGCCTTTCAGGGTTGTGGCTACCCATTGCTTAGCCTGCTTGTCCCACTGTTGGTTGGTAAAGATCTGCAGAATCTCCTGCTCGGCTTTCGACATCTTGCCGGTCATCTTCTTACGTTTCTTGAAGTCCTTACGCCAGTTCTTCTTGAACTCGTCGGATACGCCGCACACCTCTACAATCTCAACCTCCATCTTGTACTGGCCTGTACCCCAACTCTCGGCATACTTGCCGTCTTCGTCACGGATAGGCATGTACGAACGCGGAACGATGAAGCTCTCGCCTACCAAACCGTACTTGGGTGCTTCTTCTCCATTGCGGATATAACGGAACATGTTGTTCACATCCAACGAAGCGGAGTCAACCGGTACATTCAGCATGAACTCACCCAGAATCTGATCCTTGTGCAGGTCAGGCAACTGATCCATCCATGAAGAAACCATACGCATCTTCATCGTAAAGTCGAACGACTTGCGGTCAGCATAGGTGAACAGCAGCGGCAGGTCGGTGTTAGGCAGACCGGCTTTGTACGGGTTGATCATGAATGTATCCATTACCAACTCGAACTTCGAGTGACGAACGATACGGTCAATCTTCTTGCGGTTGATATGGCAACTGATGTAGAACGTGGTGTCCTCGCCATCCATTGCCAAGCAGCCTATACCGTCGAAGCGCATACCCTTCGGATCCATAGGACCGTAACTTGACATGCAGTTGTAAAAATCGTTCAGATCGGCTATCGTACCCATGGTGATAATCAGCTCGCTCTCCTCCTTAACCATCTCCTGCCACTCTTTCTTGTTTTGAGCATCGAGTTGAATCAGTTTGGTGATAGCGGTTATACCCATCTCCACCAGTGTTGAGATGTAACCGGTAGCAGCACCGGTAGCGGCGCTCAGACCGGCACTCAGCAGGTCGGCACCCAGACCACGGCTCAATGCATCGCGGTCGGCAGATACTTGGCGCTCAATCTCGTCGGACAGATCCTCACTCGTGTAAACGAAGGTCTGGTACTTGGTGATGTTGTTGCTCCTTCTTTTCGGACCATGGTCTTTCTTCTCGGTCTTTTCGCCTTGGTCGGAACCACCGCGAGACTGACCTGATACCATTGCGGGTACGCAAAATGCCATCAACAGACACAATGCAGTTACAGTAATTGGTCTTTTCATATTCATTAAATTTTAGTGGGTTAATATATCGTTTGTTTCTCTTTTTTCGTTTTACAGGGCATCAAGCAGTATAAACGCTGCCCAGTACCTCGGCGCTGCATAAGGCTTCTTCGGCTCCTCGGGTGCCGCGGTGTTTGTGTTGTTCTTGCCGCCGTTCTGCCTCAGGAACTTCAGCGGTCGCACATCACGCGATCCGCGCGACAACTCAGCTTCTACCTCTGCCATATAGTCCTCTTCCTCATTTATAGCCCGCTGTGCTTGAGCGCTGTTCCCGGCGAAGGTCCGAACTCTCTGCTGTGCGTCACGCAGTGCCTGCTGCTTGCTTTTGCCTTGTAGCAAACCTTCGTAGAATGTGGTCATCAGCATTCCTGTAGCTTCGTCGTTCACATCCCACAGACTGATCATCATCGTCTGCACACCGGCTTTTTTCAGACCGCGTTGCAGACCCGCCACACCATCTGCCTCTATGTCGCCCATACCTGTCTGGCAGGCGGAGAGCACAGCCAGTTCTGTCGTGTGCAAATCTGTCAGCATTATCTCTCGCGCTGTAAGCACACCGTCGTTTTGTTGCATGCTTGCCCGCCCTGTCCAGCCGGTCTCGGCACCGCTCAGTAGCAGACCTGTTCTGCTCATCGAGTTGTCGGCTACCTCACTGTTTGTGCTTATGCGTATGAACCCTGCACTGCGTGTGCCGGCAGCCATCTGCTGCGCTTTTTCACTTTTGATATAGAAACCGTGAGTGGCAATGTGCAACTGTGTGGGCGATTGACCGGATAGTGCGTAGAAAGCCTCTTCTGTGCCTTCGCTCCCGGTCACTGTTTTCGCCCCGGGGTACATGGCGGATATGTTCTGAACCTCTTTGAGCGTCGCGGGCAGATATTGGAACATCTCGCCTTTCGTGTTGTTCGGTCCGTACAACAGACCGCCGAACAAAGTCATATCTTTTCCGCCCGAGTGCTTGGGACGCTGGCAGAGCATACGTGTGGACGACAACCGGTACATCTGATACGTGTCGTTCATTAACTTGCCGTCGGCCGTCAGATACTCAATGCCCATCTGATACATGAACCCGTCGGGCGAGAAGTATATTACTTCACCGTCTTTGGCTTCAGCGGCTGCCAGTACATCGTGCCAGATAGCATTGCCCAATTCCTCGTATTCATAGGCACGATATAGTTTCTGTATATATTCTGCAAAATCTTTCTGCTTACCAATGTTTACACATTTCGGAGTACTCCAGCCTTTGCGTAGCACCAGCGCCACGAATTGTGCATCGTCGCCTTGTCCTTCTTTAGCAAACTCCACGGCAATCTCATTGCTTTTCATAGCCTTTTGCACGTCTTGCCAGTGATATGTCAGGCTACGCGTCAAATTGCCATAAGCCTGCGAACGGGCGAGCAACTCCTGCTCTGCTGCTTCCAGCTGACTGCTCAACGTTTCTATCTGTGCTCTGTCTTGTGCATCGGCGGGCTGGGCATACATACCGTCCAGAGTCAGACGAAGCGTACGTAGCTCGCCGAACAGACGGGTTATCTCCGCATCTTTTGCCTCGTGCATGATGCGCTCCAGTTCCACAGCTGACGACAAAAGCAGACCTTTGGTCAGCAACTGCTTGTCGTACTGCATGCCGTCAGGACAGGACGATGCTACTATACCTTCCAGTAGCGGAGTCCGCTGTTGTACAAACAGTTGGCGCTGTTGTTCGGTCAGCCATGTGAAGTTCTGTCGCACATCGCGAAGCATCCAGTCCAGACATTGCTGCTTGCATTTGGCATAATTGGTGCGGTCGCCCAATGCCAGATAGCACGCAGCCATGTTATTCACCGTGAAAATGTAATCTGGATGCCTCTCATCTAATACTTTTTTGCGTATTTGTGCTGCCTGCAGCAGACTCTCAAGCGCTTGCTGATAATCCAATCGGCGGTAGTGGCAGTCGGCTATGTTATTCAGCGTAGTGGCTATGCTTATATGGTTCGCACCCAGCACGTTGTTCTGTATCGCTAATGCCTGTTCATTGGCGGCCAGTGCTTCGTCCGTCCGTTCCATCATAGCCAGACAAGCAGCTTTGTTCACCAGCGCTGCGGCATAAGTGGCGCTGTGTGTGCCCTCTTTTTTGGCAATCATCTCCACCGCACGCTCTGTTGTCTGCAGTGCCTTGGTATAATCACCCTGACTGAAGTACGTTGTGGCGATGTTCATCATCAGGTCGACATTGTCAGGCGTCATACGCATGGCTTTCTCCTGCATGCTCAGCGAACGGCTATAGTCGCCTATGCGCGCGTAGCAGAGCGCTAGGTTGTTCTGTATAGCGGCATTGGTCGGATCCGATTGCAGCAGACGGCTATAGATGCTTATCGCCCGCTCATAGTCACCGCTCAGGCTGTAGCAACTCGCCATCTCGCTCTCTATCTCTTTCTTTGGCGCCATCGAACCGAACTCGTCCAATATAGCCTGCAGGCTCTTCATCGCCTGCTTGTATTCTCCTCGGTTCTTTTGTCCGCGTGCGCCCTCCAGTCTGCACGCAGCAATGTTATGGAAAGCCGTGCTGATATCCGAATCATAGATCAGTCTCAACGTATCCAGCACCACGGCTTGGCGCGTCAGTTGCAAGGCTTTTTGGCAGTCACCTTGCCGGTAAGCCGCTGTGGCCTCTGCAAACATCCTTTGTGCTACGGTCGTATCTGCCTCACGAACAATCGTGTGGCGCACTATCTCTACGCGCTCTTCCACTGGCATGCTGATCTTAGCCTGCAGATAGGCGCGATTATTTTCCAATTGGGTAAGTTCCGGTGCCGATTCGCCTTTCAGGCGCTTGGCAAGAGCTATGGTGTTGTCTGTTGTAGTTAAGGCGGCTTGGTACTCACCGGCCTGCGATTGTGCCGCAGCCAGCGTGGTACTCATTGCCAGTAGGTCTTCGTCTTCGGCAATCTGTTTTTGCAGAGCAATAGCCTCTGTTAACAGGGTCGCCGTCTGTTTGTAACTGCCGGATTTATAGGCAAGCATGCCTGCCTCGTACAGTGAGTCAATGCGGTTGAACAGGTTCAGTTCCTCTTCCGGAGTGATAGCGCACAAGGGTGCTACCCACCCGAAGGTGAACAGCACCGCTGTTACTATGTTCCGAAATACGTTACCCATTTCTGTGTATTTCTCTCCTTCCCTTTAGGGAGGGTTATGGTCGGCTTATCTCAAGTAGTTCTCCCACTTCGTGTTCCGCATGTCACCCGACTTCATGAACTCCTCGTGCATTGCGAAAGCCAGCGACAGGTTGTGCTGTGTCTGACCGTGCTTTGCATGTTTCAGGTAGTCGCGAAGCATCTCTTTGTACTCGGGAGCTACGCAGTTGTTGATGATCTCCTCGGCACGCTGACGCGGACTCTTGCCACGCAGGTCAGCCACACCTTGTTCGGTTACGATCACCTTCACCGAGTGCTCCGAGTGATCCACGTGGGTCACCATCGGCACGATTGACGAGATAGCACCGTTCTTCGCGGTCGAAGCGGTCGTGAAGATGCTCAGGTAAGCGTTACGAGCAAAATCGCCCGAACCGCCTATACCGTTCATCATCTTCACACCCGTCACATGCGTCGAGTTAACGTTGCCGTAGATATCTGCCTCCAGAGCCGTGTTGATAGCAATCAGACCCAGTCGGCGGATGATCTCCGGGTTGTTCGATGTCTCTTGCGGACGAAGCAGCAACTTGTCGCGATAGAAATCCAGGTCAGCCAGCACCTCAGCCATCTTGCTCTCTACCAGTCGCAGCGAGCAGCCTGAGGCAAACTTGCAATGACCGGCTTTGATCAGGTCGATTACGGAGTCTTGTACCACCTCGCTGTACATCTCGAACGGCGGGATATGCGGGTTCTTGCCCAACTCGCCTAGCACGGCGTTGGCTACGTTGCCTACGCCCGACTGAATAGGCAGGAACGATGCAGGTATTCTTCCGGCTTTCAGTTCAGCCTCAAGGAATGCGGCTACGTTAGCGCCGATCTTCGCGGTTGTCTCATCTACCGGAGTGAAGGCCGGAATCTCGTTCGGACGGTTCGTCTTCACTACAGCGGCAATCTTCTTCGGGTCAACCTTGATATGGTCGCTACCGCAACGGTCTGATGGCTTGTAGATAGGTATCTCCTTGCGATAAGGCGGATCCAGCGGCTCGTACAAGTCGTGCATGCCGCGCATCGAAGCGGGGAACATCTCGTTTAGTTCGATAATGATCTTCTCAGCCATGTTGCAGATCGTAGGCATGATACCTATACCTGCGGCAGGAACGATTGTGCCGTCTTCACCTACATACGAAGCCTCGATGATCGCCCATTTCGGACGAGGCAGGAAGCCGTAACGCAGATCCTGTGCCATGTGGCTCAGGTGCAAGTCGAAGTAGTGTGTGCCTTCGGCGTTGATCTCCTCGCGCATCGATTTGTTCGACTGGTAAGGAGTACGGAACTCTACTGCGTGAGCACGTGCCAGCGCACCGTCGCAACTGTCACCCATCGAAGCGCCGGTCTCCAGACCTACGCGGAAAGGTTTGCCTTCGGCGTGCAATTTCTCGGCACGTTGTGCCAGAGCAAACGGTACCGACTTGGGCACACCCGTGGCGGTAAAACCACCCATGCCCAAGACGTCGCCGTTCTGTATCAATTCAGCAGCCTGTTCGGCTGTCATGAAAGGAAGTGCCATCTAATTCGTAATTTTTAATTTTTAATTACTCAGCCTTGCCGTTCGAACCCAGCACATTGATGATCTTGTGCTTGTACAGCTCCTCCATCAGGTCGCGAGCAGGACCGCAGTACTTACGCGGGTCAAACTCACCCGGCTTCTCTGCAAATACCTTGCGAACGGCTGCAGTAAACGCCAGACGGCTGTCCGAGTCGATATTGATCTTGCAAACGGCACTCTTCGCAGCCTTGCGCAGTTGCTCCTCAGGGATACCTACTGCATCAGGCAACTTGCCGCCGTATTTGTTGATCATATCTACATACTCCTGCGGAACGCTTGACGAACCGTGCAGTACGATCGGGAAACCGGGCAACTGCTCCATGATAGCGTCCAGTACGTCAAATGCCAATGGAGGAGGAACGAGCCTGCCGGTCTTCGGGTCGCGTGTGCACTGCTCCGGAGTGAACTTGTATGCGCCGTGGCTCGTGCCGATCGAGATTGCCAGCGAGTCGCAACCCGTACGGGTAGCAAAGTCAACAACCTCTTCAGGCTTCGTGTAGTGGCTAACTGCTGACGAAACTTCGTCCTCTACACCTGCCAATACGCCCAGCTCTGCTTCAACGGTTACGTCATACTTGTGAGCATACTCTACTACTTTCTTGGTCAGAGCAATGTTCTCCTCGTAAGGCAGCGACGATGCGTCGATCATCACGCTCGAGAAGTCGAAGTCAACGCAGCTCTTGCAAAGTTCGAAGCTGTCACCGTGATCCAGATGCAGACAGATCTGCGGATGCTCCCAGCCAAGTTCCTTGGCATATTCTACAGCACCTTGTGCCATGTAACGCAGCAGCGTCTGGTTGGCGTAGTTGCGAGCGCCTTTCGATACTTGCAGAATAACCGGGCTCTTTGTCTCAGCCGAAGCCTTGATGATTGCCTGAAGTTGCTCCATGTTGTTGAAGTTGAATGCAGGGATAGCATAGCCGCCCTTGATTGCCTTGGCGAACATCTCACGCGTGTTCACAAGGCCTAAATCTTTGTAACTTACCATAAATTTGTTCGTTTTAAGTTTGTTTTGGTATTTTTTGTTTGTTTCTTTTTTTGTTGATTTACTGCACGTTCGGCTCTTCCGCTCGTGCACAACGCAGCAATGCGCTGTGCGTACGTAAGTACACGCGTGCAATGATTGGACCACAAAGTTACAAAAAAATTATCACATATGCAAATTTTGGGACGTTTTTTTTGCAATTATCGTTTTTTTTTCGTATCTTTGCAGCCGAATAAGTCAATTGTATTCAATGTCCGCGGCGTTGTTTGCGGAATAATTTGTATAGATATGCGTACACAAGAAGAATTACAGGGGGTCAGCCTGCTCGGCAACAAGCGCGCAACTATCCCTACCACCTATGCCCCGGAAATACTCGAGGCGTTTGTCAATAAGCATCCCGACAACGAGTATCTCGTTACGTTCCATTGCCCGGAGTTCACCACGCTTTGCCCGTTAACCGGACAGCCGGATTATGCTACTATTGTCATTTCGTATATTCCTCGCGAGAGGATGGTGGAGAGCAAGTCGCTCAAGTTGTATCTGTTCTCGTTCCGCAACCATGGAGATTTCCACGAAGATTGTGTGAACATCATCATGAAGGATCTGGTCAAACTCATGGATCCCAAGTATCTGGAAGTGACTGGCCTGTTCACGCCGCGCGGAGGCATTCGTATCTATCCGTTTGCCAACTATGCCGATGCTGAACACCAGGAACTTAAGGCGCAACGTCTGCGCGAGCAATGTTCGGCTACTTTGTGTGAAGAATTGCGATAAACCGATGAAAGACAGCATTATCATACTTTCCGGAGGCATGGATTCCGTAACCATGCTCTACGACTATGCCGACTCTATCGCTGTGGCGCTGAGTTTCGATTACGGCAGCAATCACAACCGCAAGGAACTGCCGTTCGCGGCCTACCATTGCCGGCAACTGGGCATCGAGCATATCATTATCCCGCTGGACTTCATCAAGCAGTATTTCCACTCGTCGCTCTTGGCGGGCGCTGAGGCTATACCCGAAGGCAAATACGACGATGACAACATGCGTTCTACCGTTGTCCCGTTCCGCAACGGCATCATGCTTGCTATCGCCGCAGGCATGGCCGAAGACCGTAATCTCAGCCGCATACTCATGGCTAACCATAGTGGCGACCACGCTATCTATCCGGATTGCCGACCGGAGTTTGTCAATGCTATGTCAGAGGCTGTCGGCAAAGGCACGTACAACGGCGTTGAACTGTTCACGCCTTATACCAATCTTACTAAGACCGACATCGCGCGACGCGGCAAACAACTGGGGATCGATTATGCCAAAACATGGAGTTGCTACAAAGGTGGCGAGTACCATTGCGGTAAGTGCGGCACATGTCAGGAACGCATCGAAGCCTTGCGCGAGGCAGGCATTGAAGATCATACGGTCTATGCCGATGGCAAGTAGGACCCTCATCGTTGGGTAACCGCAAAATACCCGTTGGATAACCATAGGATAAAACCCTGTTTTCAGGAATTGTATGCTTATATTATATATATATACTATGTATATATATACTTTTGCTTGAAAATAACGAAAAAATAGAATATGTTTTACATCCAAAAAACACTCACAATCTCGGCTGCGCACAACCTCAATCTCAGTTATGAGAGCAAGTGCGAACAACTGCACGGACATAACTGGGTTATAACCGTTTATTGCAAGGCCAAAGAACTCAATTCGGACGGTATGGTTACCGATTTTACGCACATCAAGCGTGTCGTCAAGGATACTTTCGACCACAAGTATATCAACGATGTGCTGGACGTCAATCCTTCGGCGGAGAACATAGCCCGCTGGATTTGCGAACATGTCGAGAACTGCTACAAAGTCAGCGCACAGGAGAGCGAAGGCAATATAGCTATCTACGAAAAGGATTAACGCCCTGATATTTTCTAAATGGGCTTTTTTGTGGTTTTTGCAGGCCTTTGGGGCTTTTGTCTTTAGGTTTTTTTACTCCGCGTGCGTAATACTGTTTATCATATCAACGAGATTTTCTACTCTTTGCAAGGCGAAGGCTTTCACACCGGTCGTCCGGCGGTGTTTGTGCGCTTTGCCGGATGCAACCTGCGTTGTCCGTTCTGCGACACGGATTTCTCGCACTCCGAACCGATGACGGCAGAGCAGATTGCCCGTCGGGTTTTCGACTATAGTACGCATCCGCACACGCTCATTGTACTTACCGGAGGCGAACCGTCGCTGCAGGTTGATAATGAACTCGTTGACGCGCTGCATGCTCATCAGCAGACTGTCACTATTGAAACCAACGGCACTCACCCTGTTCCCGATAACATCGATTGGGTGACTGTCTCGCCCAAAGTCGTTTCTGCGGATGAATCAAAAGTGGTGCTTACGCATGATGCAAAAGTGGTACTAACGCAAGCCGATGAAGTAAAAGTGGTGTTCACGGAGTCAACGGAAAAGTTGTTGCCGTTGTGGCGAACGACTATCCGTGCTTCGCATTACTATCTTCAGCCTTGTGCCCAACCCGGAACAGAACCTATTCAGGCCAATACCGAGGCTGTCGTGGCGTATATTCTCTCTCATCCCGACTGGCATCTCTCCCTGCAAACGCACAAGTACCTGCACATCCGCTAACCGCATCAAACAAAAAAGACGCCCTTCCGGACGTCTTTTTCTGTAGCGGGACCCAGGATTGAACTGGGGACCTCATGATTATGAATCATGCGCTCTAACCAGCTGAGCTATCCCGCCATCTCTTTTGGTAGTCCCCGTTAAATCAGGGCGCTTTCGCAAAAAAGCATGCAAAAGTACAACATTTTTTCGGTAAATGCAAATTTTGCCCTGACTTTTTTGCCAGACTCACGTGCTTTTTCCCGAATTTGCACATGAAGTTAGCAATTATTCGTCATTTGTGCACATCGGTTACATACAAAGTCCCGTCGTCCACGCGAAAATGTATGTTCCAGCCTCCATAATCGATGCCGTAGATACGCTCGGGGTCGTTGTGATACGCAGGACGCGGGTCTTGTTCAAGGATCTCGCAGAGTTCTTGCAACGGAAAATCTTTCGGCAGCGGCTCAGGCCAAGCAACCTTCAGCATCCGTCGCGGAGTGGCATCCACAAAGCCGTCGCGACTGTCGGGATGAGAGTCGCAATAGCGGAGATAAGGTTTGATATCGTAGATAGGCGTTCCGTCCATCATATCCGCTCCCTCAACGACCAACACCGGCCCTTCGGCCGTATGTTCGACCGCCACAAGTCGCACAGATGTCAGTCCGAGCGGATTAGGTCGATAGGGCGAACGGGTAGCGAACACACCGACACGAACATTGCCGCCCAAACGAGGCGGACGGACGGTCAGAGACTGCGTGTCGGCAGCTTCGTGGAAGCCCCACAAGAGCCATAAGTGTGAAAACTCCTCAATGCCGCGAATGGCATCGGCAGAGCGGTAAGGCCGACAAAAAACGATGCGCGTACGAAGAACCGTGTGGGCGCTTGACTGACGCGGGATGCCAAACTTGTCGGTAAACCCGTTACGGGCATAGGCGATGGGGTGTATAGTGAGTGTTGACATATACTCAGATGTGGTAAAACAGATTTGCGACTACAAAAATACAACATATTTTTGATATATGCAAGTGACAACGTGAAAAAAATCACTCGCAGAGGTAAAAAAACTTGCAAGTTTGTATTTTTTTTCGTATCTTTGTAGTCGCATTACACTCTAAACTTCCATTCTATGTTTATTATTGGCATTGCCGGTGGTACCGGTTCCGGTAAGACAACCGTAGTCCGCAAACTGACTGAGCGCCTGCCGAAGGGCGAGGTGGTCGTTATCCCCCAAGATTCGTATTACAAGGACAGCAGTCATGTGCCTGTTGAGGAACGTCAGAATATCAACTTCGACCATCCTGACGCATTCGATTGGCCTTTGCTCGCAAAGCATATATCCATGCTTAAGCAGGGCGAGGCTATCGAGCAACCTATTTACGATTATATCACGTGTACGCGCCAAAAGGAAACGATTCATATCGAGCCGAAGGAGATTATTGTGGTTGAGGGAATTATGGCCTTGAACGACAAGAAACTCCGTGAGCAGATGGACTTGAAGATCTTTGTTGACGCCGATGGCGACGACCGCCTGATTCGTGTTATCAGTCGTGATGTCATCGAGCGCGGACGTACAGCCGAGGCTGTGATGGAGCGCTATCAGCGTGTGCTCAAACCTATGCACGAGCAGTTTATCGAACCCTGCAAGCGCTATGCTGATGTGATCATCCCGCAAGGCGGACACAACAATGCTGCTATCAACATGATGGTTAAGTTCATCAAGCAGGAACTGAGAGAACGAAGAAAAAACGATACTGAAAATGCATAAGACCTTTTTGGCCATAGCGGTCGGACTGCTCTAGTCCGCCCAGGCATCGCTGGCGCAGGTGTATCTTGATCCGCAAGCGCCTTTGGAGCAGCGCGTCGAAGATGCGCTCAGCCGTATGACGCTCAGCGAGAAGATTGCCATCATCCATGCGCAGAGTAAGTTTTCATCGCCCGGAGTGGCGCGACTGGGTATACCCGGACTATGGTGCACCGACGGCCCGCACGGCATACGTGCCGAAGTCAAGTGGGATGAGTGGGATCAGGCCGGCTGGACGAACGACAGTTGCATGGCTTTTCCTACACTGACCTGTCTGGCTGCTACGTGGAATACTGAGATGTCGTTGCTCTATGGCCGCAGCATAGGCGAAGAAGCCCTGTATCGAAACAAACAGGTGCTGCTCGGACCGGGTGTGAACATCTACCGTACACCGCTCAACGGACGTAACTTCGAATATATGGGCGAAGACCCTTGCCTGTCAGCCACTATGGTTGTGCCGTACATCAGAGGTGTACAGCAGAACGGCGTTGCCACCTGCGTCAAACATTTTGCTCTGAACAATCAGGAGGATGGTCGGCATGTAGTGAATGTTACACTCACCGACCGCGCGCTCTACGAGATTTATCTGCCCGCTTTCAAGGCTGCTGTGCAGCAGGGCGGTTCGTGGAGTATAATGGGTGCCTACAACCGCATATGGGGACAATATGCCTGCCATAACCATCGTCTGCTTGTGGATATACTGCGCGGCGAATGGGGATTTGACGGAGCGGTTATATCCGACTGGGGAGGCGTGAGCAATACCGACGAGGCTATACGCAACGGTTTGGATCTGGAGTTCGGTTCGTGGACTGACGGACTGACCGAAGGACGCTCGAACTCCTATGACTATTATTATCTCGCCAATCCCTACCTGAAAAAGATTCAGAACGGAGAAGTTGGAACGCAGGAACTGGATGACAAAGTGCGTAATGTGCTGCGACTGATCTTCCGTACATCGATGAATCCGAACAAAGGTTTTGGTTCGCTCTGCTCAGATGCACATGCCAAGGCTGCGCGTGAGATTGCAGGCGAAGGTATAGTACTGCTCAAGAACGATGCGGTGGGCAAAAAGAAACCCGCACAACCTGTTCTGCCGATAACTGCCGACAAACGAACAATCCTCGTGGTGGGCGAGAATGCCATCAAACAGATGACGGTAGGCGGCGGCTCCAGTTCGCTGAAGGCTAAATATGAGATTTCGCCGCTGCAAGGCATACGTGAGCGCGCCGCACTGAACAATGCCGAAGTTCGATACGTGCGCGGATATGTGGGAGATATAGGCGGCGAGTACAACGGTGTAACCACCGGTCAGGATCTGCGCGACAACCGCACGCCGGCTCAACTGACCGAAGAGGCGGTGAACGCCGCCAAAGAGGCAGATGTAGTTCTCTTCATAGGCGGACTGAACAAAGCCGACCATCAGGATTCAGAGAGTTACGACCGCTTGCAGTACAACCTGCCGTATGGTCAGGACGAACTGATTGGCGCGCTGAGCAAGGCGAACAAGAATCTGGCTGTAGTCATATTGAGCGGCAACGCGTATGCTATGCCGTGGCTGAAAGAGGTGCCGGCGCTTGTTCAGGCGTGGTTCAACGGCTCGGAGACAGGTCACGCTCTGGCAGATATATTGTTTGGTGATGTCAATCCTTCGGGACACCTGCCGTTTACTATCATGCCTGCATTGGAGGATTATCCGGCGCATCAGTACGGCGCTGAAGCTTATCCGGGTGTAAACAACGAGGTGGAATATAAAGAGGATATATTTGTAGGCTATCGATACGCTGACCTGTACGGACAGAAGAAACCGCTGCGTTACACTGCCGACGGGCGCGAGTTCAGTATCAATCCGCCGAAGCATAAACCGCTGTTTGCCTTTGGCCACGGACTGAGTTATACCACGTTTGAGGTGTCAAATATCCGTTTTCAGAAAAGTTTTATCACCGGCAAAAACAGCGTAGCGGTCAGCATCGCCAATACCGGTAACAGACAAGGTAAAGAGGTGCTGCAACTCTATGTGGCTCCGCGCAAGTCCGGTGTGGTGCGGCCGAAGAAGGAACTCAAACAGTTCTGCAAAGTTGAACTGGAGCCCGGACAAAAGGCCGGTGTGTCATTCGAACTCAAGGACGATATGTTCTGCTACTTCGATGCCGAGAAACATGAATGGGTGTTGGACAAAGGTACGTACGATATATATATCGGCACATCGTCCGCTAACCCGGAAACGAAAATCGAATATACTGTCAAATAAATGAAAAAGATTGTTTTTCTACTATCCGCCATGCTGCTGACTATCGGTCTGCAGGCCCAAAATACTATCGTAGGTGACTGGATGACCGTGGACGACAAGACCGGTGACAACTATTCCGTTGTTACCATCTATCAGGAGAGCGACGGTCTGTATTACGGCAAGATCAGCAAGATACTGATGGGACCGCAGGATTATACGTGCAGCATGTGCGAGGGCGAAGATAAAGATTCTCCTGTTTTGGGGATGGTAATCATCCGCGGTATGCACATGGAGAAAGGCGAACTGCGCGGAGGCAAGGTGCTTGACCCGAATAACGGCAAGTTCTATTACGGCAAGATCTATCTCAAGGACGGCAAACTCGTGTTGCGCGGTTCACTGGACAAACTTGGAGTGTTCGGACGTAACCAGACTTGGATACCTGCGAAATGACAATCCGTCCGTTATACCTGGCTCCGATGGAGGATGTGACCGATCCGGCATTCCGATTGCTGTGCAAGCGATTCGGAGCAGACAGGGTATATACGGAGTTCGTCAATGCCGATGCTATCGTTCGCGATGTGGCTTCTACGATGCGCAAACTCCGCATAAACGATGCCGAACGGCCGGTGGCGATACAGATCTACGGCCGTGAACCCGAATCGATGGCAGATGCCGCACGTATCGTAGAGCAGGCCAAACCGGATATCATCGACATCAATTTCGGCTGTCCGGTCAAGAAGGTGGCTGGCAAGGGCGCCGGAGCAGGATTACTGCGCGATGTGCCTAAGATGCTGGATATAACCCGTGCTGTGGTTAGCGCCGTTAAGACACCCGTGACGGTCAAGACGCGTTTGGGCTGGGAAGACAAGTTGCTATATCTTGACGACGGTACGCCGTTCATAGTCGATCTGGCTGAAAGATTGCAGGATTGCGGTATCAGCGAGATTGCTATCCACGGACGCACACGTTCGCAGATGTATCGAGGCGAGGCAGACTGGACATTGATTGGAGCGGTCAAGAGCAATCCGAGGATGCATATACCGGTAATAGGTAACGGAGATATCACTACGCCCGAGCGTGCCAAAGAGTGTTTTGACCGGTACGGAGTGGATGCCGTGATGATTGGCAGGGCTACGTTCGGCTGCCCGTGGATATTTGAAGATATACGCTGTTATCTAGACGGCAAACCTCTGCCGCATCGCACAATGGCGTGGTGCATGGATGTGCTGAAGGAGCATGTGGATCGCAGTATAGATTGGGTGGGCGACGAGCGCAAAGGTATAGTGCACAGCCGCAGACATTTTGCGGCGAGCCCGATACTCAAAGGGTTACCTAATTTTCGCCAAACACGTATCAGTCTTCTCCGCGCAGATACGCGTGATGAGGTGTTTGGTATAATGGATGATATAGTTCGCGACTTCGGTCCGCTGTTTGATAGTGGTGAATATGACAGTCAGTCAGTTTGTGGATAAGTATGCTTTGGTGCTGTCGATGGTGATCGGTGCAGCAGGCTTCTCGCTGTTCCGGCATCTTACACCCATCTTGCCACCGATGATTGGGCTGATGCTGTTCTTCACGTTCTGCAAGGTCAACCCTTTGGATCTGCGATTGCATGCCTGGCATTGGGTTGTTCTGGTCACACAGATGGCACTGACGGCTGGTTCGTATTACGGCAGTGTGGCGTTGTGCCGATACTGCGGTGTAGGGAGTGAAGATACGGCTATAATCAGTCAGGGACTGATGGTATGTTTTATTATGCCTACCGCCACTGCGGCACCTATTATTGCCGGCAAGTTGGGCGGCAGCATACAGAACCTGACGGCGTTTACGCTGCTGAGCAATGCGGTTACGGCAATTGTTGTGCCGGCGTTCTTCCCGTTGGTTCATCCCGACGGGCAGATGGCGTTTCTGACCGAGATGTGGCTTATCTTGCGTCGTGTAGCACCGTTGTTGCTGTTCCCGTTCCTTGCCGCTTGGGCGATGAGGCTGATATACGACGGCTGGCAGCGGCACAAGGGTTCCGACAAACGGTTCACCCTTTCGCGTGCGTGGGCGCAAGTGCCTTTCTATCTTTGGGCAGGCACGCTAACCATACTTACGGGCGATATCACGTACACATTGTTGCATGCCGAGTATAGTTGGTGGGCTTTGGCAGTATTGTTCGCAGGTTCGCTGATCGCTTGCCTGTTGCAATACTTTATCGGTAGGGGAATAGGTTACCGCCTGCCTGCGCCCAGCAAGGGTAAGGAATATCAGGATGTGGTGATCAATCCCGCTGCCGTGCCTACGACTATGGCGGGCGTGAGTCGCATCACAGCAGGGCAGGCTTTCGGGCAGAAGAATACTACGCTGGGCATTTGGATGTGTCAGGTGTTCCTCAATCCGCTCAGTGCTATCGGTCCGGCGGCATACATCATCTGGCAGAATGCGTTCAATTCCGCGCAATTGTACAACGCAGCCAATTACAAAAGTGACAGGTAAATGACCAAGTGGTAAATAACCAAATGAACAAATCAGTTCGTATCATATCCCCTGCGGGAGCCTTGGATGACGCTATTATCCGTCATGCTGCCGCACGTCTGGAGTGCGAAGGCTTTGATGTGGCTATTGCGCCGCATGCTTGCAGCAGGTGGGGACGGTTTGCAGCCCGCCCGGAGCAACGTATAGCCGATGCGGTGGATGCGCTGACTGACCCCACGGTAGGACTGGTGCTTTGTTCGCGTGGAGGATACGGATTGCAGCAGATTGTTGATCAGATAGAATGCGGCGTGCGCGAGCGCGGGTATAACGGTGCGGCGATTCTGGGCTTCTCCGATGTAACCGAGTTGCATCAACTCATTGCCCGCCTGGACGGTGCTTCGATACACGGTATCATGTGCAAACCTATAGCCACCTTGCCGGATGAAGCCGAGCCTTGGCAACGCCTGCTACAAGTACTGCGGGGAGAGAGCTTGGGTTATGAGATTACTCCGCATGAGTTGAACAGATCGGGTGAGGCTGCAGGCATACTGCGTGGCGGAAACCTGGCGGTGCTATGCGGACTATGCGGCACGGAGTATGATTTGTGCAGGATTGTAAATGCCGACCGTGAGCAGGGCAGACAGACATTGCTGTTCATCGAAGATGTGGGTGAGCCGCATTATAAGATCGACCGCATGATGCATCAGTTGCGCCTGAGCGGAGTGCTGGAGGCTGTGAGTGGAGTGATTGTCGGGCAGTTTGCCGACTGCGATGATGATCCGGATATGGGTTGCACGCTGCAGCAGAGCATAGCAGCCGTGTTGCAGGAGTATGACTGTCCTGTGCTGTTCGGTTTCCCGGCAGGGCATGTGACGCATAACCTGCCACTGACTTTCGGGGTTGAAGCGACACTGACGGTCACAAAAAAAGCAGGTCAGTTGACCTGCTCCGCGCTCCCTCTAGGACTTGAACCTAGGACCCCCTGATTAACAGTCAGATGCTCTAACCGACTGAGCTAAGGAAGCATTTTTGCTCAAAGCGGATGCAAAGGTACGACATTTTTTTGAAATATGCAAAATTTCTGCGCGAAAAATTGCACTATATAGCGAAAAACATAGCAAATTGTAATATATGAAACGCATTTTAGGTTTAGGAAATGCCCTAACGGACATGTTGATGCAGGTGTCCGAGGATGATCTTCGCGAGTTGGGATTGCCTAAGGGCAGTATGAATCTTATTACGATGGAGCAGGCCGGACTAATCCAAGCACGGTTTGCTTCGGTGCGCAAACACATGGTAGCCGGCGGTTCGGCGGCAAACACTATCGCTACCATTGCAGCTTTGGGCGGCAAGGCTGCTTTCATCGGCAAGATCGGTGCAGACGAGGTTGGTGAGTTCTATCGCGATGACCTGGTTAAGGGTGGGGTCAAGCCGTTGCTGCTGACTCATCCGCAGTTGTTGTCAGGATGTTCAATTGTGCTTATCACGCCTGACGGCGAACGTACTTTTGCCACGTATCTCGGTGCTTCGGCGGAGATGCAGGCGGACGATATCACCAAGGAGGCGTTTATCGGTTACGATATT
>JAFXSS010000142.1 GCA_017525455.1 Paludibacteraceae bacterium | reverse complement strand
GTGGGAAGCACTTTGTGTTTCTCTGTCGTGGCAAGGATAAAAATAGCATAGGATGGCGGTTCCTCCAGTGTCTTGAGCAGGGCATTGAATGCTCCGGCTGAGAGCATATGCACCTCGTCGATGATATATACGGAATACTTGCCGGTCTGTGGCGGAATCCGGACCTGCTCGATGAGCGAACGGATATCCTCAACAGAGTTATTGCTGGCGGCGTCCAGTTCATGGATATTAAACGACCTCTGTTCGTTGAACGCCTTGCAGGACTCACACTCGTTGCACGCATCGAAACCATTCTGCGGGTTGAGGCAGTTGATGGTCTTCGCAAAGATACGCGCACACGTGGTCTTTCCCACTCCGCGGGGACCGCAGAACAGGTACGCGTGTGCCAGATGGTTCTGGCGGATGGCATTCTGCAGAGTCTGCGTCAGGGCTTGCTGACCCACTACGGACTCAAACGTCTGCGGTCTGTACTTCCGTGCCGAAACAATGTAATTTTCCATATGCTATACTATAAATATATTTCTCTTTCTCAATGGTCTGAATCGCCCGTTCGTCCAGGTTTTCCAATACTCGCTGCAACTGTTCGAACGACTCGATACCTGTTCCTTGGGCTTTCACCACGGCCTCTTTCCTTGTCCAGAACCATGTGAACATTCTGTCCGGTTCTGCTGCTGCCGCTATCGCCACCTGCTCTTCCTCGTTCATCGTCCGTTTTATCAACTCCTCGTCCGCATGCCGGATAGCTTCTATGTCGATGCCTATAGGCGCATCATCTACGGCTACTGCTATGCCCTCCTTGCAATGACTGATAGAGAAGTACGGACCATTAGGCAAAAACGGCTTACCGTGTTCGTTGTATCGCCATTCGTAATTAGCACCCCTTGCGCACCTCTCGCGCACCCCCTGCAAAAGCAGTTTGTCAAGCATCAGCCAACTTTTGAGGCAGCAGAACCTGCCTGTAGTATGGCGAAAACGCAACGCTTGTTCACGCCGTTGTGCATTCACCAAAGGCAGCATTCGCTGCACCTCAGCCTCTGTGCACTCCTCCATTCTATCAAATATCTCAATGTGCAATCAGGTCTCTGTATCGTTTGGTCTGTACGCGGTAAGCTATCTGCGCGTCCGTCAGGTTTGCTTTTGCCTGCGTCAGCGCCGTCTGGGCTTGCAGCAGTTCGGCGATAGTAGCCATTCCTGCCTCGTAATTGACGAAGGCCTGTTCGTACGCCTCCTCTGCGTGGACTTGTGTCCGTTCCTGTAACTGCATCATGGCTGCCGCTTCCATCATCTTGTCATATGCTTGTTTGGTGCGCAAATCCAGTTGGGCACCTAAATAATCGGCATCTATCTTTGCCTGCTCGATGGCGTATTGTTTCTCACGGAGCTTATGACTGGTCTCCCACCATCCGGTCAGCGGCACGTTCAGTGTCACAAACAGGGCTCCGTTGCCGTTCTTGTTACCCAGTCCGTCACGCAGCAGGTTCGTCTGCAAGCGGCCGTAGGAATAGTTGGCGCCTACAGCCAGTTGCGGCAGAGCGTCTACCAGTACCATCCTCTTCTCTAACTCTGCGGCGCGGACCTGCAAGGAAAGCAGTTGCTGCTCTTTTGTCGTCACCGTGGTATCCGGCAGCAGCAGGGTATCCGTCTCCACGTTCTGTTGTGCCAGTTGCCATCCGTCTCCTTCCATTCCGATGGATAGAGCCAGCGCACGGCGCGCAAGCCTTTTGCCGCTCTGCAGTTGCAAATGCCGCCGTTGTATCTCGTCGCGTTGCATCTCCACCTTCGTCAGGTCGGACGGTAACGCCAGACCTGCCTCTACGGCACTATGCACAGCTTCGTATAGCGTATCTAATAACGCCTGCGCATCGGTGATGATGGACTCTTTCTGCTCTAAACCGTACACTAACCAGTAACTCTGCTCCACTTGTTCCAACTGCTCCCGTTGCGCTGTCTCAGCCTGCAGCTTGGCTGCCTCTACACCTACTTTCGCTAACTTGTTTCCGGCTACTATCTTGCCGCCTGCGAACACCGGCTGAAGAGCCGTCACGCCGGCAAAATATCCGTAGCCGAACAAGCTGAGCGTATTATCCAGTCCCAATGCTGCGCCATAGTTGCCGTACAGGGTGGTCAGCAGGTCGCGCACGGACGCGTTGTCTATATCGTTGATACCGACCTCAATCATCGGATGCAGTGCATGAAAGCCGAATGCGGTACCTTGCACCTTCGGAAAATAGTTGGTAAAGGCTTGGGCTTTCACCTCCTCCGCCCGCCTGATACCTAACTCCGCCTTGCGCATCTCCGGATTGTTGCGTCTTGCCATCTGCAGACACGAATCCAGTGTCAGACCCTCGGCAAAAGCACTACCGGACAACAGGTATTGGACAATAATCAATATGTATATCCGTTTTCTCATTTAGGGTCGTTGTGTTGATATACCTTCCAATATACCACCGGCAGAATCGTCACTGTCAGCGGCAGGGTGAACAGCGTGCCGAAACATATCACCCCGACCATCGGCATCCATAGACTGGTGTGGGCGATAATCATCGGCAGCACACCCAATGCGGTAGTGGCGCTTGTCAGAAAGACCGGACGCATCCTGCGGAGACCGGCTTGGAAAGCTGCCTGTTTGTAGGTATATAGTTTGTATTTGCGGCTGTCCACCGCATATTCGTACATCATAATCGCATTCCGGACGATAATACCGATCAGACTGACGATACCTAACACCGCCGTGATCGATATATCCAGATTAAAGATCGCCAAACCGGTCATAGAGCCGAAGAGGCAAAGGATGGCACTGGAGAGCGTAAGGAGTGCCAGACCGATTTTACCGAAATGGTATAGCAGCAATACCAACATCACCGCCAGTGCTGCCACTACGGACCATAGTATCTGCGGAATCATCATGTCGTTGATTTCCGTTAGTCCGCCATAACTGATCGTCACGCCGTCCGGCAGGTCTGTGAGATGGGTTTTCACCCATTGTTTCACTTTCCGCTCGGCATCCACCTGACTGGTCTGTCCGCGAAGGTCTGCTCCTACGGTGATGGTTCTGACGGCGTTGCGCCGCTCCAGTTG
>JAFXSS010000141.1 GCA_017525455.1 Paludibacteraceae bacterium | reverse complement strand
GTTTATCCTGACCTGTTACCTGACCGGACTTAGGCTGCTGATTGCCGTCGAAGCCCGAGTACAGGGTGAAGTCGTTGACATTGACTGCACCGTTGCCGAGTATGAGCTGTCCGCCCGCCTCGACGATGATGTTGCCAAACGGTGCAGAGTTACCTGTCGTGCCATTGATGGTGAGCGATGCGCCGTCAACAACGGTTACGTCCTTGTTTTCAGCAATAGTGATATTGTTAACAGTGATGTCACCGACCACATTAACGTTGCTATTGATGATTACGTCAGCATTGAAGCCGGGCACTTCATCCACATCCCAGTTATCGGAATCATCCCAATCGCCATCCTCGTTGAATACATATATATGCTCGTCTTTGAGGATTGGGTTAACTTTCAGGATATTATCCAATGTGAGGTGCAATTGTCCATAGTACGGAGGCAGCGAAGCTTTGTCCATCGGTTTGCGGAGCAGACGCTCGCCAGCATCATTGGTTGGATAAGTAAAGCCCTCAGATGCATAGACGCGCACTTGACCGTCGTTGAATGTACCTCCGTAGATGCGCGTAGCCTCAGGGAAGTGTAATTCGGTTTCGCCGATGATTGTACCATCGTTGATAATAACACTACCTGTCGTTTGCGCTACACCGTTGCTGGTATAAGCGATAGCCAGCGGATTGCCATTCTTTAAGTTCAATTGCGTGCCGTTGACAACTACAGCGTTCTGTGCACTACCCAACTCAATGCTCGGTTTGTCGGTAGCCGGAATAAGACTCAGCATTGCCGACGTAGCGTTGCACCAGCTATCTTCGATCACAATCTGTCCCTTGGCTGCGCTGATCTGCATGGCTGCAGCGGTGTTGGAGACAATCTTGTTCGTTCCCTCAGCGTGCAGAGTCAATGTGAAGGTTTGTGCGTTATCGTTGTTTTGGGCAAAGATAACTGCTTCGCCGTTGATCAGTTCAACATTGTCGAAGTACAAGTCTGTACGTGTGCCGCCATTGCCGGATACGCGAACAGCAGCGTTCGCAGTTGCAGCAGGTTTGTATCCGCCGAACCACAGTTTCTCAGCCGGTGCATCAATTTCTTGTGCCTGATTGGCAGCATCGAACGAACGGGCGTACGTGTACTTGTTGCCGTTCTTGGCATATACGTAACAAAGTGTGTGAGCGGTACCTGTAGTCGAGCCGTTGGTGACTGTGAAAGTCGGGATCTTATAGGTATTACCTTGCACGGTTGCCAGAGTTTGGTTGATATTGTCGGTTACGCCATAGATATACAACGAGTCAAACAGAGCTGTACCATTGTCGAAGCAATTGGTAAAGTTCAGCGGTTGCAGACCGCGATACGGTGTATTGTTCAATGCGGCATGCTCCGAACCGGTATAGATGAGATTGGCAGAAGCATTAGCCGGTGTAATCTCAATGTTCTCCGAGCTCAATGCTACCGAAGTGGTTGTGCCGTCCGAACCGGTGATAGTGAGTGTACCTGTTTGGTTGATATCTGTACAACGAACATATACTTTGTAAGAATCATACTGGTCGAAGTCCACATTCTGCGTGATGCGTTGTTCGTCAACATAAAACGCCGGATTATCGATGGATAGGTCGATGTATCCTTGCGGGTTATCGCAACTGCCGATTGACGAGTACGAGAGTGTCAACTCTTGCGGCGTCTGCAGCGGATGTTCCGCTGTACCGAACGTTAAGCTTGACTTGTCGGCACGCAGATAATGCTGACGGGTAATCTCGATATTTTTGAGGAATCCGGTGAAGTTACCGCTATATGTTACTTTGACGTAACGTGTGGAGTGAACCAATTCCTGATCTGCCGTAAACTCCATATCCGTGCCAGTATATATCGAAGTCCAAGTCTTGCCGTTGGAGCTTTCTTCGATCTTCCATTCCGGTCTCGTAGAGGGGAAAGATATATTCAGAGCATTGATAGACTGCGCTGCTGTTTGGAACTTAATACGATCCGGCACACCGTTGATAGACAGGACAACCGACTTGTCATCATAATTCGTTCCGCCTTTCCAACTACCTAGATAGATACCTTTGTTACGAGAATAGGTGACATCAAATACTAACATGTATTTTTCGGTCGCACTCTCATTGGTATCACACCACCCTACTTCTCCGTTGGTTTCAGCAGCAGCATTGCCGTAAGACTCAGAATCAAATACGACAGGCACACAAACGCTATACTTTTTCT
Source organism: Paludibacteraceae bacterium (assembly GCA_017525455.1). GTDB lineage: Bacteria > Bacteroidota > Bacteroidia > Bacteroidales > Paludibacteraceae > Colicola. Next base: position 10,473 of record JAFXSS010000141.1, on the reverse strand, counting down.
CAACTGTGATTGTTTTCTCAACAGGAGTAATAGCATTGTAGTTATCGTTACCATCCTGTGTAATGCGCAACTTGATAGTGGTAGAAGTAGCATTACCGGTCAAAGCACCGATTACCAAGCCATTTTCTGTCCAACTTGCAATGCTTGAGCCTGCTATAACCGCAACGTTCAACTGCGTCTCAGTGTTCGACGAACTGACAGGGATGCGGTAGGTTGATTTTTCGCGGATGGCGTTACCGATGTGCCATGTGAGCACCGGTGTAGCCTTGGCTACATTAATGTTTACATTGAATCGTGTTACAGCATAAGCATTGGTATTGCTAGGAGTAAACGTGATTTCAAACGGCTGATTATTGCCTACTTCAGGAACGATTGTCGGGTCAGTCCAAGCCAGCGAACCGGCAATAACTACACCATTGAGCTTGACGTTTCCGCTGATAGTAGATGCATGCAGCGACTGACCATAAGTAAGATTGGTAGCACTCACAGCGCTCATATCGTTCGGCTGCGCGCCAACGGTGCGAATCGTACGGGTGGAGTCAACGCTATTCCAATTAGCATCACCAACCTGACGAGCAATAATCTGTACATCTTGATTGGCCAATACAACAACAAGTTTGTTGTTTGCGTCAATCGTTGCGATGTCGGTATTACCGGAGATATAGGTAACCGTTTGTCCGCTTGTGGCGGTTGCTCCGGCGAGGGATGTACCGGTTTGGCACTCTGTGCCGTTTTCCAATGCCCAGTTGATTACTTGGTCAGCCTTGGCTACATTTTGCTTGATGACAGCTGTATTTTCGGTGTACAAGTTGGTATTGGTCGGTTTGAACGTCACGGTGTAGCCCGTTGCGTTCTTTGCGGGCTGAAGTATTTCCGTACAATGATATGTACCTGCAACAGGGTTATTTTTGTCATCCTTAGCCGAACCGCCAGTCCAGTGGTCTTCCACTTTCTCGTTAGGATCATACACCAATCCTGTAGCAATCGTCGGCGGTGTAAGTGTCGGGGTGACTTTGTTGATAGTGATATTATGAGTCGTCTCAAATTCTGCAGAAAGGTCATCGCCAGGTTGATATGCACGAATAACAGCCGTTCCGGAATTATTGAATGATATAACACCTGCTTGCGAAATGTTCACGATGTCTGCAGGTGTCGAAGATTTGACGGTGAAGGTAAAGTTCGTATTACCTACCGTGGTCGATGCTGCAAGTGTCTGGCTTTCGTTAGTATTGTAAGTGTCTTTGATGTTCCACGTATCAAGGAACTGCTCCTGAGGAGTAACGGAAGCCGTGAGATTGATTGTATGCAAAAGATCGCCCACATTGTTGCGCACGTAAAGCTTATCCGAATACGAACCTTTGGCATTGGAATGGAACGTTACCGTTACCGTTTGTGTTCCACGTTTGCCGCAGCCTCCGAACTTGTGTGTACTCAGGCTCCACAGGCTGTGCCCTGTTGAGCCACCTGCATCTTCGTCAGATTTGAATGTAAGGAATACCGGTATATTCGAATACGTTACATCCAGAGTCTTACCCAACGACTGACCGGGATCTGTCTCATAGGATAAACTTGTCTTGGAAACAGATGAAGTGGTTAGACGAGTGGTTTTGATATTTGAGATGGTATATGTATATGTCGCCGAACTCGATGCTGCAAAACGAATATGGGTCGTAGCAGGATTACAATTGATGCTTATTGACGTTCCAGATGTAGAAATATCTCCATAATCTTTGGTAGTGGTTGCCAAGACCGCACCTGCAGCATTGTATTCGGTTACAACAAGATTTTTACTTAACCAGCTGCTTGATCTTGTTGCCGTAAATGTAAGCTTTTGGGGAGTTGTCGGGTATATATCATGAGTTCCGCCTCTATTAAATGAGCCGTCGGAATGTGAGTCTGATGTTCCGCAGGGATCAGTCATATTAATGACCGTAACATATTTTTTCACAGAAGCAGAGGCATAAGATGCATTCCCTGCTGCAGTTGCTGTTATTTGAACCGGACCACCGATTGCACGAACGGTAAGCGTATTTCCGTTCAGTGTCAGGTAATCATTCGCCGGCATAGAATAAGTAATTGCTTGTCCGGAATTAGCGCCCGTCTTTGCATTCTTTGCTACTGCCGTAAGTGTGATGTTATACGGCATGTTCTCGTTGCTCAAATCGGTAATATCGTCCGTCCATACAATTGTCTGTGGAACGAGATTGGTAACATTGAGCGTGAAGTTCTCGGAATATGCGGCATAATAACTGCTCGTATTCTTTGCCAGATTAGCCGTGACTGACAGGTTGTTGGTTGTTCCTGTTATATCCTCACGAACTGTGAGAATAGGATTACCGCTACCATCAGTACCGGCGGTGAAGTATGCAGAATTATATCCGCTATACGATATTGTTTGACCGGTGGTACATGTAGCGCGAAGCACATCGCCGGCACTAAGCGTTGTTTCACCACTCGTGAGTTCATTGCCATCGCCATCAACCCAAGTGACAGACGGTTTATTATAGCCAACACCCGTGAGAGTATAAGTTAACGATGATAGGTTGTTATTGCTGCTGACAGTGAGTGTGCATGTACGAACGCCATTACCTTGAGGCGTGAAGCGAATAGTAATAGCTTTTGTTACTGCACCGGTGGAAGAAAATGAGCTTATGCTACTTCCGTTGTTTTCAAATGTAAAGTCGCCTGTATTTGTTCCGGTTTTTCCAAGGGTGACAGTGCCGGCGTGGTCGGCATATATGGTTAATGTTTGCGTAGCATTTTCACCAACTATAACATCACCGCAGTTGATTGTATTACCTGAAGCGGGTGAACCGGCAAGACGAGCAAAGATGGCGTAGAAATTATGAGTAGTACCACCTCCTATAGAAGCCGAACCGGATACCGATTTAGTGTATGGGTTATTATTTACTCCCTCACCAGAATTAGACGTTTCCGATGTTGCCCATCCTTTGAACACATAACCTGATTTGGGATTATTGCACAAATAAAAGGTGTTATTACCACTTGTACTAAACATGCCTCCTCCTTGTTTAGAGGCATTATCTGAAGTCTTTGTGCCACATGAATTTGCATTACAACTGCTAGAAGTGCCAACATATACATAACCTCCATTTGATGGGCTGGAATACACGTTTACATTAGATTTGTAATATCCCCATGCATTGCTACTCATCGCGAGCAGGGCAAGTGCTACTAACAGGGGTTTTTGAATGAATTGTTTGAATGTGTAAATATGTTTCATATTTGTTGATATTTTTCTGTTTGTTGTTTGTTTACTGCTGATTTTATGTTGTATAACATGTTTCTGTATTTCGGCGAAAATGTTCTATTTTTAATGCAAATCACAATAAAATGCAACAATTTAGGCCAAAAACGGTTGCAAAGTTAAGAAATATATTTAATATATGCAAGTTTTTCGCGGACAATTTTTTGGAATGTATAAATTATAGCAACCTATTCGTAAAAATCGTACACCCTGCAACCTGCAGTATGCAAATAACAGGGGATGGTTTGACACCTCAATGTCTCAAAATCAAGCATATAAGCGTTGTGAGAGTTATCGGCAGGAAGATTTTCTGCACCAACTCTTGCAAATGTCGAAAAAAAGTGTTAACTTTGCAGCCGCAATCGGCAAATGAAGAAAGAATGACACACCGTCGGAACATATTGCTATTCCTGCTGCTGGGCATTGCTCTGGCGGGGTTGTTTTTGGCAGATCTGTGTCTGGGTAGTTCGCTATTCTCTCCGCGTGTACTATGGGCGCAAGGCGACGGTGTGAACAGCATCTATCATCACATACTCGTCAATATCCGTCTGCCCAAAGCGCTGACAGCCATTCTGGCAGGTAGTGCACTGAGTGTGAGCGGCATACTGATGCAGACGCTGTTCCGTAACCCCCTCGCAGGCCCTTATATACTGGGTGTAAGTTCAGGTGCGAGTCTGGGTGTAGCTTTCGTAGTGATGTGCACCTCGCTGTTCGGAATGGTCAGTGCTGGCGCAGGTACAGTTGCCACATCGGCCATCATCGGTTCGACGCTCGTGCTACTGCTGGTGATGAGCGTGGCAAGTAAGGTGCGCGACAATGTCAGTCTGCTGATAGTAGGTATGATGGTAGGCGCTATAGCCGGCGCGCTGGTGAACATCATGCAGAACATTGCCAACCCCGATGCGCTGAAATTGTTCATTGTGTGGACGTTAGGCTCGCTATCATCGGTAGGTTGGAGCGAGTTGGCAGTGATGGCTATCGTGCTGCTGGTAGGTGCGGTGCTGGTAACTATCCTACTCAAGCCGCTGAACGGATTGCTGCTGGGCGAGAGTTATGCGCGCGCACTGGGTATCAATATCTCCCGCACGCGTTTGGGCATCGTTCTGGCGACCTCACTGCTGGCGGGAGGCATAACAGCCTGGTGCGGCCCCATAGCGTTCATCGGTGTAGCAGTACCGCATCTGGCTCGAGGCATAATGCACACATCCAACCACCGGCTGACCGTTCCTGCTTGCGCATTGCTGGGTGCTAACCTGCTGCTACTCTGCGACTGCATGGTTTCGCTGGCATCGTACAGTCTGAGTCTGTCGCTGCCTATATCTACCGTATCGTCACTGGTTGCCGCACCGGTGATAATCTATGTGATACTGAAGCGCTGACATCACCGGTATTGTCCGATATCCAGAATCGCAGTTTTCGAAAGCCGTTCTATAGGGCAAAAATATGTTTGACAACATATTACGCGATTTTTAGGGATAATTATTTGGATTATTCATTTATTTTTTGTAACTTTGCAGCCAGTTTTGGCGCATGAGAGATTGCTTGTGTTATAAAATAACACATTTTGTGCGTAATACCGCGATTGTTAATAACCATAAAAACACAATACCATGAAACGATTTTTATCCCTATTATCGTTCTTATGTCTGTTTATAGCATGGAGTTATGCAGCCGAGCTAAACATCTATGCTTCAGGTCTTCGAGTTAATAGCGTAAACGCAGAGACCAACGAAGTTACGATTGACTATTTTCTGAACGCTCCTGCCACGGCATTGGAGTTTCAACTCCTTAACGCTTCAACCGGTGCAATAGTTAAGACCGTAGCTATCACAGGTTCCGGCAATCTGGCCAAAGGCTCGCACTCAGGTGTGTCACTCGATCTCAGCGACGCAGTAGGCGGCACATACAAATGGGCACTGAAAGCAACAGCGGAAACTCGAGAAGGCTCCTCTCCCGTAAAAATCGGCACATACGGGGTAGGACAAACAAATGGTCGCGCCGTTGCTTTAGACAAGAACCCAGAAAGCCCGTATTATGGAAACATATATACCATCAATGGAAATGCTATTGGTTTATACGGCTGGGATGCTGGAATGAATACACTATTCAGCGGTTCTGCCGTTGCCACCAATGGATGGAATAGCGGAAATAGTTCTCCTTGTCGCGCTTCTGTTGGTGAAGATGGTTTGGTATATATTTGTGACTGGTCCGATTCAAACCCTAATATCCGAATTTTTAATCCAGCAACTCCTTCTGCTGACGCTGTAACAGTGTTTGGAGGAACAGCAAGCGGATCCGCTGGTATTATGGTTAATGAATCTAGCAAAACTATACACGGCTCAATGCCCTATGTAATGCCGTTTGGTTCTGGAGAAGACACCTATATCATAACGGCTGATGAAGATTTTAAGCAAAGCAGTAGACTCGCTTTATACAGATACAATATTGGAACAGCCTCATCCCCTTATACAGCAGAACCTACTGTTGCGTTAGCCATTGGAAACATAACAAGTGGAAAAATTGCAAATGGTAACATTACTTTTGCTCCATCCAAGGCTGGTGGATGGTGGGTGTCACAACATAGGTATTCAGATGCTACAGCAAATCCCTGTCTCGTGCACATCTCAAGTAGCAACACAATGGACTTTTCCACGAACGCACAATTAGCAAATTCTACGGTTGGATATAACAACCAAGCTTCATTTGATATTAATAATGAACAAAATTTGATTGTGACGACAACCAGTAATTCTGTTTTTAGTCTTTTAGTTTGGGAAGTCACATGGACAAATCACGTTCCATCGTTGTCATTAAAATATAATATTTCAACTGGGTTTAATGCGACATGTCTAAAACCAGCAATTGACGATGCCGGAAATATTTATGCAGTCGCAGCAGGAAAGCCTCTTACTGTTTGGTCATTACCAAAGGAAGAAAACACCTGCATCACTCCGGCCGCATCGTCAAGGACAATTACACTGAGCACCTTGATATCTGTGACACATGTTACCGGTGTGACGCTTGACGTGACGAGCAAGACAATGGTAGTTGGCGAGACGTTCACCCTAACGCCGACTATTGCACCGGCGGATGCCACTGACAAGACCTATTCATGGAGTACGTCAGATGGTAGCGTAGCAACGATTTCTGACGGTTTGGTTACCGCTGTAGGCGTTGGTACAGCCGACATCACCGTCACGACAACAGATGGCTCATTTACGGCAACATGTGCAGTAACCGTTGAGGCTCCCGATCCACTTAGCGGCACATATAAGATTGGCGGAGCAGAAGCGGATTTCGCTACTCTATATAGTGCGGTTGATTATTTGAACCATTGGGGAATAAGCGGGAACACGACATTCCTGATTTGCGATGATTTAACAGAAACACATAATATTGGTTTTGTAAACTCCTCGGCATACACAATAACGATTAAACCTGATGCTGATGTTGATCGAACAATTTCCTTTACGCAAGTTGCTGATAATACCGGACCTTCAGGCGCACTTGTAATTGGTTCGAATGCAGCAGATATTGGTTGGGCAGCAACAGCAACACGTAACATAGTTATTGATGGTTTGGCTTCTGCCGGAGCAACACATAAGATGACTATAAAGACTCCATCCACTTTTGGAGCCACAGCAGGCCCAATTGTCATATATGGTTCAGTTACCAATACTATCATTCGGAATTGCCGGATTATTAACGAACTTAGCCCTACAGCTATGTGTATCACACTCCGGAACAATCAACCGACAGGTTCTGCTTCGACGTCGGACGATTATCCTGATGGAGTTATAATCGAAAACAACTACATTGCCACGCCCAATGCCAACAATGGTCAAGGTATCTATATCAATGGATCAAAAGCAACGACCACGGGACCGTCAAACACTGTTATCCGTAACAACGAGATTAATGCATCTTCTCGTGGCGTTTTCCTTTATGGATTGAACAGCATTACCATTGACAACAATACCTTCCGTATGAATTCTGCAAGCGGCTATGACTGCGCTGCTATATACGGACTAACATCAGCTGGAAATATCAATATTCGCAACAACAAGATACTTTCATTAACCTCTAACAACACAAGCGAAACAACCGCACACGGATTGAATGGTATAATTGCCGGCAGTGGAGGAAACTGGTTAATAGAAAACAACCTCATTACCGGATTCGATGCTACTTCAGATGGACGTAAAGGCCATTTAATAGGCATAAAGACAGGCGGCACGCCATCGTCCATTAAAATATTACACAATACGTTCTACATGCCGGCATTTAGCCACACGATGACAAGTACCTTGCTCAGTGCCAAACCTGTAACATTGTTATATATAGCCGGAGGCACACCGATTGTTAAGAACAACATTTTTATAAGCCAAGAAACTTCGTGTGTAAATAGTCTTATACGAGGAGCGCTGAATGCCAACTGCACGAGCAATGTATTCTATAGTGCCGGAGGTAATGGTGTGATAGTTGACGGGGCAAATGCTTGCGCCAACTGGGATGAACTTTGCTCCAAGTATAGTGCACAAGCATTAACTTCCACATGCCAACTCGTAGAATTTACCGAAAATTACAAGCCGACCTCTGCTTATGTAGATAACGCAAACCTTGCAGTTACGCCACTTGCAGAAGTCACAACGGACATCGAAGGGACTACCCGCAATGCAACCAAGACCTATGCCGGCTGCTACGAGGCAAGCAACATTGCATTGGTTTACTCCGGCGTTAGCAGCCTGACACTTCCAGCAACAGCTTCGATTGAACGGGGCAACACGCTTGAACTCACACCAACCGTTTCGCCCGCAATTGCAATCAATCGTACGCAGTTCTGGAACTCGGATAACACCGCTGTCGCAACAGTTGACAACTCCGGCGTAGTTACGGCTGTTGCTGTAGGAACAGCACACATTACGGTTACGGTTGACGGCGTGACATCTGATGCATGCACCGTAACGGTTTATCGCACAGACTTTGATGTGACGTGGGTACCGAATGGTGCAACAACAACCAGTGTAGCACCTGCATCCAACAATGATCTGTGGACACAATTCATGACGGACTATAATACCTATTACGGTTTGAGCAGAGGTATTCAAACAATAGATCACGTGCGCTGGTTCCTAAATAACGTCAACTGCATTGACTTTATTACCAATCCGGAATCTCCGTGGTGCTGGCTTGGCAAGATCATTCTGCCCGCCGCTGAAGCTGCCGGACGCACGTTGGATACCGAAGTAAAGTGTAGTTTCGATATTCAAGCGTTCTTCAATCAATTGCCAGCCGAAAGTGGCGAATACGGTTACGGTGATTACACCATCGCCGGACAGATTGAGAACTGGCTGCCGCTATGGAAAGAGGCAAACAACTACTTGCCGCCGACAATGAGCGCGACAGATGAGATGCCCGTTATTCGCAAAGGTAACGACCTGCTTGCCGGCTGGTATGATAACAGTTCGTTCACAGGAGCACCTGTAACATCAGTAACAGCTGACATGACCCTCTACGCCAAATGGATTGCACCTATTGAACTGGATGAGGCTTCCGCAGATAACATTGCCAAGATTGAAGCCAACGACGGTGAATTGGCAAATGTCATACTCAGACGTACGTTTGAGGCTACCGGCTACTGGTATACCTTGGTTCTGCCATTCGATGTATCAGCCGAACAGATGGAAGAAACCTTCGGCGCAGGATATGAGGTGACTGTTCTTGAGAGTTCGTACAGAAAATCGGAAACAGCGATATACCTCAAATTTGTGCCACAAACATACATCAAAGCCGGTGAGCCATGCTTGTTCAAGCCGGGTAGAGACATCGATGAAGCCATATTCCGCAGTGTAACGATTGACAATACGACACCTGAAGTAAATACAACCATCGTGAATATGGTAGGATTGTATGCGCCAACTGATGTTACCCTGAGTGACAACAATTACTATCTGGGCTCAACCAACTACCTGCACGAGTATGTTGCCATATACCAGAACACCAAGGGCTTCCGCGCATACTTCCACTTCAACGAAGCAATGGCTGCCGGATGTTCGGCACGTGTTGTATTCCGTGAGGATACGGCTACCGAACTGGAAGATCTGCCAGAGGTAAATACACCGTCTGTGCAGAAAGTGATTCGCGACGGTCAGTTGATCATTATCCGCGAAGGAAAAGAGTACACCACTCAAGGTCAACTTATTCAATAACCAATAAAACATTTGCAATCATGAAAACGTATATTCAGCCTCAAATAGTTATTGATTATCTGGCGACATCCTATGCTATTTGCCAGGATATAAGTTCAGGCGGTACAATACCAGGTTTCGGTGAACCCGGTGGTGGAGGAGGTCCTCAATAAGGAATGATTGACAACAATGATACTCATGGCATCAGCGGTGTAACAACCGCTGTTGCTGTGTCAAAAAGTTGACGGATTTTATGATTTGATTTTCTAATCGGCGATATCAAGAAGCGTAGAGCACACATTCGGCACGATTGTTGCAGCAAGGGAAGCAACAACATTTCACTAAATTCTCAGAGGTATGAAAAAGATATATTCAAGCATCGTTATGCTATGTATGCTGATACTGGCAGGATGCGAGCCGGATGTGACTGATCCGAGTAACAGCGGTGACAACACTACCACCGACAAGGATACGACACAAGTGTTTACCCAAGGCATGAATATTGCATGGGAAGGCAGTTACGCAACCGTCAGCGGTGAGATAGACGGCGTGAGCGTAACAAGCAACGAGAACGGTTATGTAGTAATCACATCGACCGCAAAGGCCGTCAAATACAACCTGAGCGGTAACGGTACCGGGCAGTTCAAACTGTACAGCGACTACAAGTATGAGATGCATCTGAACGGGTTGACGCTGACGTGCAATGACGGTTCGGTCATCAACAGCCAGTGCAAGAAGAAAGGTTATATAGTACTCACTAACACCAATGAGTTGAAGGACGGCAGCAGTTACGCAGACTCCGGCGATGAGGATCAGAAAGCCGCACTATACAGCGAGGGACAACTGATATTCTCGGGAACGGGCAGTCTGACCGTAACAGGTAACTACAAGCACGCCCTGGCCTCGGATGACTACATACAGATAACCGCCGGCACGATAGACCTGAAGGCGAACGTATCCGACGGTCTGCACACCAACGACGGCATAACGATTGATGGCGGCAACATCACCATCAAC
>JAFXSS010000140.1 GCA_017525455.1 Paludibacteraceae bacterium | reverse complement strand
CGCGACCGGTCGTGGGAGATCATGCAAGCGGAGCGCGCACAGCGAGAACATTTACGCATTGCACGCTTGAGCAGAAATTTTGGACAGCAGAACGCTATCGCAGCAGGTTTGAGTCTGACGACGAAAGACCTGATCGTGCTGATGGACAGTGATTTGCAGGATCGGCCGGAAGATATCCCCGTGTTGATCGATGCACTGCTCGCTGCGCCTGAAGCAACGATGGCTATTGCGCAGTGGGAAGAACGCAAGGACAGCAAGATGAAAATTGCCGTGTCGCGTCTTTTCCAGCGCGTGAGCAACCGCATCACGGATATCCACACGATGCCGCGTCTCGGTATCTTCCGCGTGATGAAAAAGAGCGTGGTAGAAGAACTTCGTCGTTTCCCGGAGAAGACCGCTACGGCCGTGAGTCTGCTGTACTATATCGGCAATAAATACGTGGCTGTACCGCTCAAACGCGACGCGCGCTTTGCCGGCAAGAGCGGGTATAACCTGAGCAAGATGCTCGCGCTGACCTTCGCCCGTATCTTCTCGTTCTCGATGTTCCCCATCCGCATCGTGACGTACCTGGGTGCGATGCTATGCATCGGCAGTATGATCGCAGCCTTAGGATTGATTATCTACAAACTGGTAGGCAATGTGGTTACCGGATGGACGAGTATGATGGTATTGCTGCTGTTCCTCTTTGGTCTGAACTTCGCGTTTCTGGGCGTGCTGGGCGAGTATATCGGCCGTATTTTCTTGGAGACCAAACAGCGTCCGAACTTTATAATAGAACAAGTTGTGTAAGGTGTAAAGTGTAAGGTGTATGAATAGAAAAGTAGCGATATTAGGCGGTCAAGGCAATGCGGCCGTGGTGGCTGCAGCCATCGAACATGCGCGACGGATGGGTGCTACGGACCTGGAAGTAGCAGGCTTCCTGAATGACCGTACGCCGGTGGGGGAGAAGATAGACTTGTTTCCCGTGATAGGCAAGATAGAAGACGCACAGCGTCTGTTAGCCGAAGGCTATTGGTTTATCAATACGATTTTCCGCATCGATGGAAACCGCGAACGAATAGCACTATTCGAGAGCTTGGAAATCCCCGATGATCGCTTGGCAACCTTCGTGCATCCGATGGCGTATGTGGCGCCGAGTGTGGAGTTAGGACCGGGGTGTGTCATCCTACCGAATGTGTCCATGTCTCCGGCTACGAAGTTAGGCAAAGGTTGTCTGATGATGGCGGGAAGTATGATGGGGCACGATAATGTGGTGGGTGATTTCTGTCATATCGCCGCCCAAGCAGCCGTGGGCAGTTATCTGAAGATCGGCAAAGGCGTACATATCGGACTCAATGCCACCATTCATGAGTACATGACTATTGGAGACTACGCCACGCTTGGCATGGGAGCTGTGCTCAAACATGACATCGGCGAAGGAGAAATTTGGGCAGGAAACCCGGCGCGTTTCTTGCGGATGGCGGAGTGAGTGAATTAGTGAATGAGTGATTAGAGGTAAGCACATAGTAGCGTTAGTGGGTGTCAACATGCTGTATGCCTGCGTAGGGATTTGCACTAAGATGGCTTCGAGGCAACCGACGGGTTCATGGCCGTACCTGCTGTGGTTCGGCGGAGCGGTTGCGATCATCGGTATCTATGCGCTGCTATGGCAACAAGTACTGCGACGCATTGAGTTGAGTACGGCCTATATGTTCAAAGGCACGACGCTGATTTTCACTATGCTCATAGCCGCGCTGCTGTTCGGCGAGATCATCACGCTCCCGAACATCATCGGCTCAGTCATCATAATTATAGGCATCGTTTTATTGGCTCGCTCATGATATACGCTTTGATTGCTATAGGGTCCGTTTTTACTGCCGCTTGCGCACAGATGTTGCTCAAACAAGGTGCACGCCGTGGGTACAGTCTATGGTGGCGGCAGTATGTGAACGGGTGGGTGATAAGCGGGTATGCGATTATGTTCGCGACTATGGTGGTGAACATATGGTGCATGCATCACGGGCTACAGCTGAAAGAGATAAGTATCATTGAATCAATGAGTTATCTGTTTGTTCCTGCCCTCAGTTGGGCTATATTCAAAGAACCCATCTCGTGGCGAAAAGGATTCGCTATCGGGGTGATTATATCCGGAGTAATTGTTTTTTTTCTATGAAGATAAATTTCAACCAACCGCACTTGACGGGAAAAGAAGCGCACTACATGTACGAGGCCGTTTTTGCCGGTAAGTTAAGCGGAAACGGTAAGTTCACAAAGGCTTGTCAGGCTTGGTTTGAACAGCGTTACGGTTTTCGCAAATGTCTGTTGACGAGTAGTGGTACGGACGCGCTGGAGATGTGCGCGATGCTGTGCAGTCTCAAACCCGGCGACGAAGTGATTGTGCCGAGTTATACGTTTGTGAGTACGGCGTTAGCGTTCCTGCGCGAAGGTGCGACGGTGGTTTTTGCGGACAGTATGAAGCGCAACCCGAACCTGGATGCAGAGACACTAGAAGCACTCATCACGCCGCGTACGAAAGTCATTGTGCCGGTTCATTATGCCGGTGTGGCGTGCGACATGGATGCGATTATGGCGGTAGCCAAGAAGTATAACCTGCTGGTGGTGGAAGATGCGGCGCAAGCGGTGGATAGTTATTATAAAGGTCGGCCATTAGGCTCGATCGGACACCTCGCGGCATTCAGTTTTCATGAGACGAAAAATATCACTGCGGGTGGAGAAGGCGGATTGTTGGTAGTGAACGACGAACGGTTTGTTCGGCGCGCAGAGATTATCTGGGAAAAAGGCACCAACCGCGCAGAGTTCTTCCGCGGCGAAGTGAACAAATACGGATGGGTGGATATGGGTAGTTCGTTCCTGCCGAGCGAAGTGAATGCCGCGTTCCTCTGGGCGCAACTGGAGAATATCGACGATATCCAATCGAAACGTAAGGTGCTCTGGGAGACGTACTATAAACGGCTGAAACCCTTAGCAGAGCAGGGTAGGTTTACGCTGCCCGATATCCCAAAGTATGCGACGAACAACGCGCATATGTTCTATCTCGTTTTGCCGAGTTTGGAGGCCCGCACGGGTTTGCTGGCGTACCTGAAGGAACACGAGGTGTATGCCGTTTTCCATTATCTGAGTCTGCATTCAAGTGAGTACTACAAGAATCGCCACGATGGCCGAGCATTGCCGGAATGCGACCGGTATGCCGATTGTTTGGTTCGTTTGCCGCTATTCTATGACCTGAAGATAGAGGATGTTGAACGCATATGCGATTTAATCGAAGCATAGTATCGGTTACGCTCTTGGTGGTGGCGCTGGCATGGACGCTTTGGTTCGTCTTTGCCGGATTTGGCAACCATCAGGACCCGCTCTACTGGTTGTATAAATACCAACACTTGGAAGGCGGATGGATGGCGATAGGCACACTGCTTACGGGTGGCGCAGTGGTACAAATCTGCGGCGCAGAACTGCTGCCGCTGCGACTCTTCGGATGGCTGTGCACGGTTGCTGCTATCGCTTTGCCATACTGCTGCCTCTTGGATAAAGAACAACGAAAGAACAACCTCCATTGGCTCGCACTGGCCTTACTGCTGATGGGCTACGGCGCATTCCAGGAATTCAGTCCCGGCACTCTGACGGTACTACTATTATCGGCTATATGGGTGACAGCCGGTAAATCATCAATCATCCATACTTCGACAGCAGATCGGAAGAATCATCAATCATCAATCTTTACAGCTATCCTTGCCGGAATAGCAGTAAGTGTGCGCTTTCCGAATATACTGGTGTTGTTGGTGTTGATTCCGCTTTGGAAAAAACGCAGTCTGTGGTGCGTGCCGATTGCAGCGGCTACAGCAGGAATCGTGTATCTGTTAGGCTATCTGTTCGTCACTCCCGCGCCGATGGATGCCGCGATGACGAGTCATGATCTCTGGCCGATGATTACCAAACTCTGGACGAATGCCGGCATGCTGATAGGATTTATCCTGATGGGCATAGGAGCTCTTGCGTTGGGGGAGAAATTTAAATTACAAATTACAAATTACAAATTACACATTGCCGGTATTGTCACCGGCACAGCTCTCGTGCTGTTTATCGCTTATACAATCAAACCCACGCAGTGGTATAACATCGATTTGACCTATCTGATTTCGGCACTATGCATCATAATCGCATTAGCGGCAAGCAAATCACCAATTACAAATGACAAATTACCAATTGGCATCGCCATCTTGGCGATTGCCACGCTGGGAACCGACACCGCTTGGCTCAAACTCTTTCCGGCAGTGCTGTGTCTGTTGCCGGTGGCAGCGGCGCAGTATGCCAAACCGATGCGAACGTATCTATGGTGGGTGATGATACCGGTGACGCTGATGGTGATGGTGAGGCACAGCACAAACAGCATCGGAAAAAACAACCTGACGGATGCCACAACGATTAGCGCCATCTCGCCCTACCGCGGAATCGCCATCACCGAGGCGCAAGAAGCACGAATCAGGCAATATAAGACGGATTTTAATGAATTAGTGAATGAGGGAGTGAGTGAATTAGAGAATCGCAAAGTGCTTGCGCTGGGGCAGGAGAATCATTTGATGCGTGCAGTGACGGGGTGTGAGGCGGCGCGGTATAATGAGTTTTGGTCGAACATCTTCGATTCGGTCTATACCGCCAAATACCGACCCATTATCGAAGCCGAACAGCCGATGGTGTTCTGCTCCTTCTCGCCGCAGTTCAAAACCAAACCTGAGTACAAAGACCGACAGAGCGCGATGGAGAATATGCTGCGGGAGTTGGGGTACCAAGAGATAGAACGGAGCGCTTTCCGCTATACGATTTACATCCCTAATGAGTATGATCAAAAAATTCAATGATATTATTGCCGATCTGAAGGCAGACAAGTATGCGCCGGTGTATGTGCTGTGCGGTGACGAACCGTATTATCCGGATCAGGTGTGCGACTATATCGCTGAGCATGCGCTGGATGCGATGGCGCGGGAGTTTGACCAGCAGATCGTGTATGGTCGTGATTTGCAAGGCGCGGATATCGCGCCGATCATCGGAGCCGCACGCGGCTATGCGATGATGGGAGGACGCAAAGTGGTGATTGTGCGCGAAGCGCAACCGATCAAGAAGTGGGAGGCGTTTGAGGCTTATCTTAATAACCTCATGCCGCAGACCGTACTGGTAATCTGCTTCAACGGCAAACCCGACAAACGACAGGGACTCTGGAAGACAGCAGCGGAACATCCGGATGTGGTGTGGCTGCAGTCCGACAAACTGCGAGATTATGAAGTAGAGCGTTGGATCAACAGTTATATCGCAGATTTCAACAAAGAGTCGGGTGTGCAAATAGACCCGCGCGTAGCGCCGCTGTTGGCGGATTATTTAGGCACGGATCTCTCGGCGATAGTGGGAGCTGTGCAAAAACTGATAGACGGTCGTCCGGAAGGAGTGAATGTCATTGACGCGGCACTCGTGGAGCGAAACATCGGTATCTCAAAGGACTATAACATCATCGAGTTGCAGTCGGCATTGATACGCGGCGATATCGCGAAGGCGCATCGTATCACGCAGTATTTCGCGTCGAGCAAAGATCATGTGATGGTACGCGAACTCGCTCCGCTGAATACCTTCTTCTCGAACCTGCTGATGTACCATTATCTGCCGGACAAGAGTCAGGCGAACGTGGCAAAAGAGTTGGGCATCAACCCGTTCTTTGTGCGCGACTACGCTACGGCCGCAAAGCGTTATCCGGCCGGAAAAACATTCCTGATTATCGGGTATCTGCGCGAGATGGACGCGCGTTACAAAGGTATCAACAACCCCTCGGCGAAAGATGCCGATCTATGGAAGGAGTTGATCTACCGCATCATGCACTAAGTGCTCGGGCATCGGTTCCCAGAGAGTAGGGTAGCCGTGCTGCGTCACCCAGAGCATACTGTCTAACTGGTGCTTTGTCAGCGCCGGTTTTTTCTTGGGTCTGGGCGTATATAGACTTGGGCGGAAAGTCAGTTCAGCTTCATGCGCCGCCTCAAACGCTTCGCGCTCCGCGTCTAATTTCGCCAGCACTTTCGGATAAATCTTGTCGAACAGTTGCGGATGGGCGGTGTACCAAACCAGAGATGAGTCGAACTGCGCTTGCGTCACGCCGTGTTTCTCGAGTACCTCTGCATAGTAGATATTGGCTGCATCGTTATGCCCGTACTGCATCCCCGCCACCTGCAGCAACGCGTCGGTCTTATGCAGATCGACCATGATGTCCCGCATCTCCCACGAATGCAAGATGCCCTTGGGGCGGCAGCCTGAAAAGAATATTAGGCTAAGCAGCAATATCGGTAGAATTCTCTTTGCCATTCAGTTCTTTCATGTAGAAGAGCAGGATCACGATCACGGCGCAGGTGATGCAACTGTCGGCGAAGTTAAACACCGGACGGAAGAAGATCACTTCCCCCGCGCTGTTATGGATGAGCGGGAAGTAGAACATATCCACCACGCGGCCGTAGAACCAACCGGCGTAGCCGAAGAGTTTGCCGTAGAACACGCAGTCAATGATGTTACCAAGCGCCCCGGCGATGATGAACGCTATTGTCGCGAGAAAACCCGTTTTCGTCTCGGGTTTGTGAATCAGCATATGGGCGTACCAGCCGAGCAGACCTACTGCCAACAGCCGGAAGAGCGTCAGTGCCAGTTTGCTAAACCACTCGATGCCGAAGGCCATTCCGTTGTTCTCGACATAGCATATCCAGAACCATGAGCATATCTCGCGGCTCTCGCCCAGCGCAAAATGCGTGGCAATATAGAGCTTGATAGCCTGATCGATGATCAGCGCACCGAGGACGATGCCTATTACAAGCCAAACGCGGCCTTGACGGCTGCAAGTCGGTCGAGTTTCTCCCATGTGAACAGTTCTACTTCGCGTGTATATTCATTGTCGTCGGAGTCGAGGAAAGTCTTGGTGACGATCTCGTTCTTACGTCCCATATGTCCGTAGCGCGCCGTCTCTTCGTACATCGGCTGCGTGAGCTTGAGGTCGCGCGTGATCGCGGCGGGACGCAGGTCAAAGAGCTGACGAACGGTGTTCGCTATCTCCGCATCGGACATGTTCACTTGTGCCGTGCCGTTGGTGTTGACATACAGCGAGACAGGCTCGGCTACGCCGATAGCGTAACTCACTTGCACAAGCGCCTCATGTGCCACACCTGCAACTACCAGATGTTTCGCAATCCAACGTGCGGCATAGGCAGCCGAGCGATCCACTTTCGACGGGTCCTTGCCGCTGAACGCACCGCCACCGTGAGCGCCGCGTCCGCCGTAGGTATCGACGATGATCTTACGGCCCGTCAGACCCGTGTCGCCGTGAGGACCACCGATGACGAAGTTACCCGTCGGGTTGACCAACAGCTTCGCTTTCGGATCGTCGAGGAACTGCTCGAGCAGATGGCCGTAACGCGAGTCGCGGGTCGCTACGCGCGGCAGGAGGATCTCGATGATGTCGTGCTTGATCATCTCCGGCGTCACTAGCAGGTACTTGTCGCCGATATGCAGTTTCTCGTCATGCTGCGTGGAGAGCACGATGGTATCGATACGCACGGGGCGATTCTGCTCATCATATTCGATCGTCACTTGCGACTTGCTGTCCGGACGAAGATAGGTCATCTGCTTGCCTTCCTTACGGATGCGCGCGAGCGTGAATACTAAGGTATGCGCGAGATCGAGGGTGAGCGGCATGAAGTTATCCGTCTCGTCGGTCGCATAACCGAACATCATTCCCTGGTCTCCGGCGCCTTGCTCTTCCGCTTTTTCGCGACTCACACCCATGTTGATGTCCTGGCTCTGCGCATGCAACGCGGTGAGGATACCGCAACTCTCCGCTTCGAATTTATACTCCGACTTGGTGTAACCGATCTCGGCGATGGTCTTTCGGGCAATCTTCAGCAGATCGACCCATCCTTTACAGCTCACCTCACCGGCGATGACGACCTGTCCGGTCGTACACATCGTCTCACAAGCCACGTGCGCATGCGGATCCTGCGCTAACATATTATCCAAGATGGCGTCCGATATCTGGTCCGCCACTTTATCCGGGTGTCCTTCGGACACCGACTCTGATGTAAATAAATAGTGCATAGTATTGTCCATAAAAAATCCACAAGCGACTGTTTTAGCTTGTGGCACAAGTTTTAGCATTGTTTTAACGAGGTTGCAAGCAGTCAAATCCATCCTCTGTTTCAAATCCGCTGCAAAATTACAACAAAAATTGCACATACGCAAATTT
>JAFXSS010000139.1 GCA_017525455.1 Paludibacteraceae bacterium | reverse complement strand
TGTACGTGTTGCTTACGGTTGCCGTATTTACGTTGTCGCCGCTGTTAGTAGAACTAATACGCCGAATTCCTGTTATCAGATGGTGCGTACTGGGAGAGAAAACAAAACAAATCAAGAATTGAAAAATAACTATGAATAGAGAAGATTTTCCTATACTGAAGGAGCAGGTACACAACCGACCGCTCGTGTATCTCGATAACGCTGCCACTTCACAAAAGCCGCAAGTCGTTATTGATGCTGTCACCGAGGCTTATACCACCTGGAATGCGAATATCCACCGTGGCACGCATCATCTCAGCCAGCTTGCTACCGCCAAACACGAACAGGCGCGTGCCGCTCTGGCGCAGTTCATAGGCGCTGCGTCACCTGCCGAGGTTCTTTTCACCCGCGGTACCACCGAGGCGATTAACATGCTCGCGTTCTGCTTTGGTGAGGCATTCATCACTCAGGGTGACGAGATTATCGTCTCCGCTCTTGAGCACCATTCGAACATCGTTCCCTGGCAGATGCTCTGTCAGCGCAAGCAGGCAGTACTCAAGGTCATACCTCTGCGCGACGATCTCACTCTTGATATCGATGCGTTCCGCACCCTGCTCTCGCCACGCACCAAGCTCGTCAGTGTAGCACACGTAAGCAACGTGCTGGGGATCATCAACCCCGTTCAGGAGATCATCCGTCTGGCACACGCCCAAGGCGTACCGGTCTGCATCGATGGTGCACAGTCTGCACCGCATTTGCCTGTCAATGTTTCGGATCTTGATTGCGATTTCTTTGCCTGCTCTGCACATAAGATGTACGGTCCTACCGGCATAGGGCTGCTCTATGGCAAGCAGCACTGGCTTGAGCAGTTGCCGCCGTATCAGGGTGGCGGAGAGATGATCGAACATGTCAGCTGGTCAGGCACCACCTACAACACGCTCCCTTATCGCTTCGAGGCAGGTACACCCGATTATGTCGGAGCCTATGCCTGGGGCGTTGCCGTACAGTATATCCTGGATTGCGGATGGCAGCGGATCTTGCTGCACGAGCAGGACCTCGCCGGTTATGCTGAAGAATCTCTCGCGCGCATTCCCGGAGTACATATCTATGCCGGTCGCCAACCCAAGGCAGGTGTTCTTTCGCTCAATGTCTATACCCCGCAAGGCACACTTATCCATCCTTTCGACCTCGGTACGCTTCTCGACCATCAGGGTGTTGCCGTACGTACCGGACACCACTGCGCCGAACCGCTGATGAACGAGTTGAAAGTGCCGGGCACGGTGCGTATATCGTTCGGGATGTACAACGATGTGGAGGAGATTGACCTGTTCATCACAGCCCTTAAGCGTGCTATACAGATGTTGATGTAGCACCCGGTAACAACCTATATTCCACTGTTTAGTATGCGTAGATGGGCATTGATCATCATGATGTGGGTGATGGCGATGCCGATATATGGTTTTCGCATTGTGTCATACAATGTCGAGAACCTTTTTGATTGTACTCCTGACTCCCTGCATGACGATAGCGAATATACACCTGAAGGCATGCGTCACTGGACGCCCGACCGGTACTATATCAAGCGCGAACAGATAGCCCGCACGATAGTGAATATAGGCGGCTGGCAAGGTGTAGCGATAGCGGGATTATGCGAGGTGGAGAACGAGCAGTGCATACGCGACCTGTGTCGGCAGAACCTGCGTAGTCTGCCGTATGCGTACGTTCATTTCGACAGTCCCGACTCGCGCGGCATAGATGTGGCACTGCTGTACAGGACGGATATGTTCCACACGGCAACAGCCTACCCTATCCGCGTGCCGGTGGCAGACGGTGAACGTCCGACACGCGATATCCTGTACGTATCAGGCACGACGACGGATGGTGATACGTTGCACGTGTTTGTATGCCATCTGCCCAGTCAGTTAGGTGGAGCAGCACGTGTGGCTCTGCGCCAGCGAGCCAAGCTGACTATAGCTGAGCATGCTGACAGCCTGCTGCGTGTGAATCCGGCGGCTAAGATCATAGTCATGGGCGACATGAATAGCGAACCTCGGCAGGACATACGCGGTTTGCACAACCTGATGTTACCCATGGAGCGACAAAGCAGAGGTACGTACAAGTACAGGGGCACATGGAGTTGTATCGACCAGTTCTATGTATCCGACTCGCTGGCACAGACCGTACAGGCGGATATCTATGAAGCACCATGGCTGCTTACGGCCGATGACAACTATACAGGTTACAAACCCAACCGCACATACAACGGCTATCAGTACCGCCGTGACGGCTATTCCGATCACCTGCCCATAGTGCTGGATATACCTTCGGATACGGATAACAGCATGGCGAGCGTGCCTATCGAGAGCATAATCGAAGATATCTATTCGCAGATAACGGAAGATGCTACCGAAAGCAGCACGGAGGATTTTGAGACGCTGGCCGAGGAACTGCTGTCGCAGATGGCTGATCCTATAGCGCTGAACGACAAAGACTACGATGCGCTGTCCGGCTTGCCGTTTCTGAGTGAGGAGCAGGTGAGCAATATCCTGCTCAAGGCCGGTGATATGCCCTACCATAGCCTGTACGAGTTGCAACTGGTGAGCGGGCTTAAGGACTATGAGATACGCAATCTGCTGCCGTTTGTCAAGACCGGTGAGCCGCAGCCCGAACCGTTCTACTGGCGCGAGATGGGTGCCTATGGCAAGCATGACATGAGTCTGAGAACCGATGTCCGGAATATCGAGGATTATGACAGTCCCGACCCTGTGTACCTGCAAGTCAAGTACGGCTATCAGTTTCGCCGTCAGGTAGCAGCCGGAGTGACTGTGAGACGTCCGGCAGCCGGCAGTTGGCAAGACCTGCAATACGGCGGTTATGTGCAACTGAGTAACATAGGACACCTGAAACGATTGGTGGGCGGCTGTTATCAGGCACGCTTCGGGCAAGGACTGGTTACAAACCACTTCTTCCACACCGGCAAGAGTAGCCGTGTGATGCAGTTAGGCGGTGACCGACAGGGGTTGAGCAAGGTCAGTTCGGCTGGCAGCGAGCGTTATCAAGGTGTAGGAGCAACATTTACTGCAGGGCGTCATACGGAGGTCAGCGGCTGGTACTCGGTGGACAACAACCGGGTGTGGCACCATGCTATAGGTGCCAATGTGAATATGAACTTCAACCGTCTGCGTGTAGGCGTGACGGTGATGGGGCATCTGTACTCCGATTCGCTGCCGGTACGCAATGCCTACTACAATCAGGCATATTTCCGCGGCAAACGGCAGTGCGTGGTAGGTGCGGATATCAAATACAGTTGGCGACGATTGTTACTGTTTGCCGAGGTGGCAGCGGCGGAGAACAGCACGTGGGGTGTGGGTGCTATAGGCGGTATGCGGTGGACTCCCCTGCCCGATCTGGGACTGGTGGCTTTGTACCGATACTACTCGCCTACGTTCGACAACCGATACGGTTATGCCTTCAGCGAAGGTTCGCGTCTGGGTGATGAGCAGGGCGGATATGCTGGTGTGGAATACAAGGGCATACGGCAATGGCGACTGTCGGTATACGGCGATGTGTTCCATTTCCGGGGACCTAAGTTCGGTATACGTCAGTCAGGCACAACAGGTTATGAAGTGCTGGCGCAAGCGGAGTACCTGTCATCCAACCACTATGTACTGATGCAACTGCGCAGTCGCCGAAAAGGCACTATCGACACGCACCGCGCCCGGGCTGAGTGGAACTATACGTTCGGCAACTGGCGCCTGCGAACGCGCGGTGATGCCTCGCTCGTGTGCTACAACGACGGCAGCGCTCCTATGGGATACGGAGTAAGCGTCTGTCAGGATGTGGAGTATCATGTGCAGGCTGTACCTATCGTGCTGCAGTTGCGGCTGCAGGGGTTTGATGTACAGGATTGGAACAACCGTATATATACGTACGAAAACGATGTGCTGTATGCCTTCAGCATACCTGCTACGTACGGGCGAGGCGGACGGTGGTATATAAATGCGCGCTACAGGATCAACGATCAACTGTCGCTGTACATGCGCGTGAGCGAGACGGTGTATCACCCTTCGTGGACAACACTCAAGAACCGTCCGGTCAGCAAGACGGATATACACGTACTGTTGCGTGCACACTTGTAATAACGGAATAATTTTCGGGTTTGCCGTAACTTTTAGCCACAAAGATTTGCGGAAGTCAATTATTTTTTGTACCTTTGCACTCCGTAAATCATAAATCACCAAATCGTAAATAGCATGACAACTATCCTACTCAAGCCGCATAAGGAAGAATCGATACGTCGGTTTCACCCGTGGGTGTTCAGCGGAGCTATAGCACGCGTTATACTGGATGCCGACCATCGTGCCGCAGAACCTGTAGAAGGCGAACTGGTGCGTGTAATGAGTGCCGACCGGCAGATACTGGGTGTCGGCCACTGGCAGATAGGCTCGATTTCCGTGCGGTTGCTGGCGTTCGGTGTGGGCGAACTGCCCGAACGGTTCTGGCACGAGCGGATAGCCTCAGCTTACACGATGCGGCAGCGACTGGGATTGCTGCGCGAGGATAACACGATCTATCGTCTGATACACGGCGAGGGAGATATGTTGCCCGGTCTGGTAGTAGATATGTACGGCGCGACGGCAGTCGTTCAGGCACACTCGGTAGGCATGCATCTGCACAGGTCGGAGATAGCACAGGCTATAGTGGATGTAGTGCCCGAGGCGGAAAATGTGTATTACAAATCCGACGACACACTGCCGTTTAAGGCTCAGATTCATGGCGATAAGGCAGGTTGGCTCATATCGCCATCCAAAGTGAGCGACCAATATTGGGCGCTTGAAAACGGTATTGAGGTGCGCATCGACTGGCTCAGAGGGCAGAAGACGGGATTCTTTATCGACCAGCGTGAGAACCGCGCACTGGTTGAGCGTTATGCAGCAGGCAAGGATGTGCTGAACATGTTCTGCTACACAGGAGGCTTCTCGCTCTATGCTCTGCGGGGCGGGGCTAAGCTGGTGCACTCGGTGGATGTGAGTCAGAAAGCCATCGATCTGGTGAATGCCAATGTGGCACGCAACTTCCCGGGCTGCACCAATCATCAGGCCGTGACAGCCGATGCGTTTGACTACCTGAGTGCTGTGACAAATGGGAAAATCGTAAATGACCAAATCGTAAATAACTTTGACCTGATCATACTCGACCCACCGGCATTTGCCAAGCACCGTGACGCGGTGAAGAACGCCCTGCGCGGCTATCAGCGTATCAATGCCAAGGCGATAGAGATGATCCGTCCGGGTGGCATACTATTCACATTCAGTTGCTCGCAGGCCGTAGATAAAGAGGCGTTCCGCCTGGCGGTGTTCAGCGCTGCGGCTCAGACGGGCAGGAAAGTCCGCATCCTGCACCAACTGCATCAGCCGCAGGATCACCCGATCAATATCTATCACCCGGAAGGTGAGTACCTGAAGGGACTGGTGTTGTACGTGGAATAAAAGAAGGCAGCCAAGTTTGGCTGCCTTACTTATGCGTATCGGCTGATCAGTTGCTCGACTACTTGCGGCACACCGATGGTGGCAGGCTGGCGGACGAGTTGCACGCGTGAGGCGTACATACCCAACTGCGGGTCACCGGGATCGACCATGATGATCTGCGCATCCTGCGGTGCATAATGCAGCAGTGAGGCTGCAGGATAGACATTGAGCGATGTGCCTACCACTACCAGTATATCTGCCGTAGCGGCAATGTTGCAAGCCTCGGTGAAGTAGGGTACACCCTCGCCAAAGAACACTATGTACGGGCGTAGCAGACTGCCGTTGGGGTGACGGTCACCGTAATGCTGCTCCCAGCCGTCGATAGGCACGGTAGCCAGTTCGTCGTTTTCCGCCCGCAGTTTGCGTATCTCTCCATGCAAGTGCACCACATCGCGTGCTCCGGCACGTTCGTGCAGGTCGTCGATGTTCTGAGTGATGATTCGCGTGCCGGGTATAGCCTGTTGCAGACGTGCTATGGCCTCGTGGGCAGCATTGGGTTGGGCATTGAGCACATCGCGACGGCGGGCGTTGTAGAAGTCAACACACAATTGGGGATTACGCAGCCAGGCGTCGTGCGTGCAGACGTCCTCGATGCGATACTTCTCCCACAAACCGTCAGAGTCGCGGAACGTTCCCAGACCGCTCTCGGCTGATACACCTGCTCCGGTAAAAACAACAATCTTTTTCATCATACAGAGTTTTAGAGTTTAGAATTTCCTTACAAAGTTACTACAAAAATTGTGCATTTGCAAATCCAAGTTATACAAATTTGCAGAAAAGTGCAATAATTTTAACATATTTGTGCGAATTTATTTGCATAAATGCGAAAAATGTACTATCTTTGCAGCCGCTTTGATGGAAAACTGGTTTTCTGACTGAGACTTTCATTAAACTTAAAATATATACTGTTATGAAAAAACTAATGCTTGCACTCGTTGCTCTGGTGATGGTTGGAATTTCTTTCACCGGTTGCAAAGTAGAGAAATCGGAGGTTACGGTTAGTGTGTACGATGTAATGGGTAATCCTGTCAACAATCGTGCAGTGTTGTACACAGATGCTGTATCTGCTACACTTGACACATTTATTCCTTCACCGGAGTCTCTTGTTACAAACATTCCCGATGGTATGATGTACGCACTTACCAACGCACAGGGTACAGTTACCATTCCTTTTGATTTGTCAGTATCGAAGTTGACATATTATTTCTACGTGTTTGACGAGGGTTCACAAAAATGGTTGGATAAGACTGTAGAACTCGTAAGAGGCAAGAATGCTGAGATATCATTCGAGGTTAACAGATAAAACAAGTGGTGAGCTTTTCACCACTTTCGAGAAGTAGCGCAGTTGGTAGCGCACCACGTTCGGGACGTGGGGGTCGGGCGTTCGAGTCGCCTCTTCTCGACAAAAAAGGATGGTCAATAGACCATCCTTTTTTCCATCCTTTTCTGTTTATTGGGGCACTACTTGTCAAACCATTTGCCGACAATGTTCCAAAACTATCGGTTACGGGTCGAAGCGGAGGTAGGGCGTGAGACGATGGAGTTCGTCAGGGGTGAAGATGGCGGATAACTCATCGACAGATGACAAACGCAACTTGCGGCGGCGGAGATCGTAGAGCTGTTGCGCCTGAGGATAGGAGATATACGGATGACGTTGCAGTTGCTTGACGGACGAACGGTTGACAAGAACAGGCGTGATGAGTGACGTATCGACTACGAAATGCGGGAGCAGGCTGTCTGCACGTTGTGCAGGTAGTTCGGGTACTTCGTAGAGTTGCCGGACGGAATAGAATCCTCCCAAAGCCTGCCTGTAGCGGATGATCCGTGTGGCTGTGTACCGACCTATGCCGCGCAAGAGCATAAGTTCGGCGGTATCGGCAGAGTTAAGCTCGAGTATAGTGTCACGCTTGACGGCTATCACTCCCGGTGTTGAGTCGGTAACGGCTCGATATGGGTTCGGTTGCGAATCGGTACGCGTAGTATCGATGCGGATGAACGGAGCGAGAGTGGAGTAGAGCGAGTCGTTCATACCGTACAGGCGTCGCAGTTCGTCCGGACGGCGAAAGACCTTGCCGGCATTGCGATAGCGGATAAGGTTATGAGCCATCCAGGGTTTGAAGCCAACTGTAACAAGCAGAGTGCTGTCGGCAGTATTCGGGTCGAAAGGCTGAAGGCGGATAACGGGTTTGGGATAACGTGCGGCATATTCGGCACGCCGGGCAGCCTCAGCGGCAGCATCCAGAGAGTCGAGATACAGGAGAAACGCCTGTTCGCGTTCGGGCTGAAAAGTAAGCAGTTCGGCAGAGGACTGTTGCGAGCGATGGGTATATCGGACACAAAGTTCAACTGCTGCTACCATCAGCAGAACGATGACCAGACCTATCCATTGTTGCTTGCTCATCAGGGAAGTGTAATAATCTTAAACCGGTGCGTAAGAGTGATTATTTTTGCCAACAATTATCATCAATTATTGCGCGAGAAGAATTTTTAGTAAATCAAACATGCACAGCCTTGCCGCCGAGCGGAAACTATAACAGGCAAAAGAGAGCAAAAATTATGCCGTGCAATGCAAAGTAAAGTTGATAAATCATTTTATTTTGGTAAATAGTTTGCAATAGTGCGAAATTTTTTGTAATTTTGTATTTGAAAGTAGCGGTTCTCCGCGCTTGTCACGGCGTTCATTGACCTGATGTGAAACACCTGCAGCGATATGAATGGTTTGTGGCGCAAATCGACTGATATTCCCCCTACATTCCTTCGATGTTCTCTCGATGTTCCTTCGACTCAACTCCGCGCATTTTGCATTTGGAGTTAAAATGGATGTCAGCCATTACCAACAATTTGCGAGAGATAATTTAAGTTGTCAACAATTATCAACCATTACCTACAATTTGCAGGAGATGATTTGTGGGTTAAGGTGTTTCCTACGGGTTGGTACGGCGATTAGCGACTTATAGAATAGCAACTATTCCGCAACAAACTAAAAATCCAACAATAATGAAAAAAATTACTTTTTTTCTTTCGATGCTGATGTTGCTCACCATCAGCACTAATTCGGTGTGGGGAGCAGTTTCTACAAAGACAGAAGGTTTTGAAACTGCTTCAACTGGCACTAACTACCAAAGTACAGTCACAGTTAATGGAAACTCTAGTGATTGTGGTATAGGTTGGGAGATATTCTATGGAACTATTTCCACAAGTAGTAAAATTGCCGGAAACAATTCAGCAGCACTTCGCTTATATACAACCGCCAACTATGGATATTTAAAAACAACTACTGCAATAAATGGCTTAACACAAGTGTCATTTAAGGCAAAAGCGGCAACTACTAATAACGCATCAATTAAAATTGATGTTAAGTATTCAACTGATGGCACGAATTGGTCTCCGATGAAATTAACTTCTGCGAGTGGAAGCAATTATACTGCTCAGAGTTTAACGACTTCCGCAGTTCAATATACAGCTTATGTACCAAATGGAGTTAGTGGTGATGTTTATTTCCAAATAGCCATTAATAGCGGTTCAACCAAACCATCTTCAAAGAATGCTCAATTAACGATTGATGATGTGGTGTTTACTTATACACCTGCCGCAAGTGGTACATGTTCTACTCCGACATTCTCTCCGGCAGCAGGAACATACGAAGGTGCGCAAAGTGTGACGATTACTTCTACAGAGGGTGCAACTATATATTATACTACCGATGGTAGTGCCCCGACAACAAGTTCAAATGTTTATACTTCTGCTATTTCTGTAAATGCCAATCAAACAATTAAGGCTTTCGCAACAAAAACAGGTCTTACTAACAGCGAAATTAGTGAGGCCGCGTATACAATTACTGCAGGTCCGGATGTTACTCTTAATCTCGTAGATGGTAATTGGGGATTCCCTGTTTCTGGAGGAACAACATTAACATCTTATACCAATTCGGAAACAGGCTATACGGTCGGTTGTTATGCCGCAGCTGAATATAAGGTGTCAGGAAGCAGTTATTTTATTATAGGGAAGGCAAATTCTTATATATTGCTTCCGGAATTTACCTCTCCTGTCGAGAAAATTGTTGTGGTGGGAAATTCCGGAGGTTCTTCTGCGACTGTGTTTAATGTCTATGACGGAAATACTGCTGTTAGTACCGCTGCTACAGGTTGTAATACAGATAAGACATTTGAGATTGAAAATCCAGAAGCTAACAAACAATATAAAATACAAGTAACTAGTGCTCACAATCTTCAGTTAAAGGCTATCAAAATTTACTTCGGCGAAGCTCCTGCTGTTGCTGCTCCAACAATTTTCGGTGATGATAATTTCCTCACTTCTACGATAGTGACGCTTGATTGCGAAACGGATAATGCTACAATCTATTACACCACCGATGGTTCTGACCCGAAAAACGGGACGACATATTCAACTTCGTTTACATTGAACGCGACGACCACAGTCAAGGCTATTGCGAAAGTCGGTAACGATTGGAGTAGTGTGGCATCAAAAACCTTTACTAAGGTTACGCCGTTGACAGTTGCACAAGCACGGTCGGCTATTGATGCAGGAGGTGACCTGACGAACAAATATGTATCAGGCACAATAAGCCAGATAGATAGTTACAATAGTACCTATCACTCCATTACCTATTGGATTTCTGATGACGGAAATACAACGAATCAGCTGGAAGTCTATGGTGGTTTGGCTGGTGTAATTAAATCTGCTTTTGAATCAACAGATGACCTGGCTGTCGGTGATGACGTAACGGTTAAGGGTACATTGAAGAAATACAATAGCACATACGAGTTTGACAAGGATAACATGGTAGTCGCATTCAGGCCTAAGGCGCGTCTTTCATGGAGTGGTGTTACTGATGGTGAATATTCAGCTGATCTTAATAGCAGTAATACATTCCCGACATTAAGCAAGCCCAATGGCGTAAGTGTGACTTATAGTAGTAGCAATACGGCTGCGGCAACAGTAAATACCTCAACAGGTGCAATCAGTCTTGTTGCGGAAGGTCAAACTGACATAACCGCTACTTTTGCCGGTAACGAGAATTACAAGGCAAATACAGCATCTTATACCCTATACGTGGCAAACTCTATTGCTCGCGGAACAATCACTTATGATGTCGATGGTGGTGAGGAGATAGCGGCAGTACCCGAACAGACTAAACTGCCTGATGAATTGCCAATTCCTGTTAAAGGAGGAAAGAATTTTGGTGGATGGTTTACTGACGAAAACAAGACTATTGCCGCAGTAGCCGGTTCTGAAATTTCAAGCGACATCACTTTGTATGCCTTGTGGCTGGAGCCTTATACCGTAGCTGAGGCTTTGGCGATGAGTGCTATTACAGGGGTGTATGTTAATGGTTATATTAGCACTATTACAGAGGTTAGTACAAATCACGGAAATGCAACATACAATATATCAGATGATGGCACTACATCTTCTGAAATGATTGTTTACCGCGGAAAGAAACAAGGCAATCAGGCATTTACTTCGGAAGATGATATAAAACAAGGTGACTTTGTAATCGTTTATGGTGATTTGACAGAGTATAATAATGCAATGCAAATGGCATCGGGTAACTACATTTACTCTCTCAGCCGTGAGGAAGCCGCTGTTACCGGCGTTGAGTTAGACCAGACTACCCTAAGCATCAAAGAGGGAGCGACTGCCACTTTGACCGCTACGGTTGCACCGGCAAATGCGACAGACAACAGCGTAACATGGTCGTCAAGCAATGAGGCTATTGCAACCGTCGAAGACGGCGTAGTTACGGCTGTAGCAATAGGTAATGCAACCATCACAGTAACAACAACGGATGGTGGCTTCACAGCAACATGCGCCGTTACAGTTACTGACCCCAATGCACGCAATGGGGCTTTGGCTGTATTCAGGAAAGTAACTTCTACAGCAGGTATTACGGACGGCGAGTACCTGATTGTTTATGAGGATGAGAGTAGTGCCGTGGCATTTGACGGAGCGTTGGAGACCGTGGATGCTGTCGGCAATACACTTGAAGTGACTATTGAGAATGACATGATTGTTGCATACGATGACGCTGCATTCACCATTGACGCAACGGCAAAAACGATAAAGTCGTACAGCGGTTATTATATCGGCCAGACTTCTAATGCTAATGGACTGGCATCCAATGCAACGACCACGTATGAGAATACAATATCAATAGATGAAGATGGGAACTTTGTTGCAGTAAGCGGTGGTGCATACCTGCGCTATAATAGTTCGAGTAATCAGCTTCGTTTCCGTTATTATAAATCATCGTCATATTCCGGTCAACAACCCATCCAACTTTACAAGAAGGTTGAGCCGGCAAGTATCCGTGACGGTCTGTCGGCAGGCAAGTGGGGAACATTCTGCCCGCAGAAGAAAGTGCTGTTGCCACAAGGTGCATCGTTCTACACACTGACATACAAAGAGATACGGGAAGGTGTACCATACAAGGTATTCTTCGACGAGATTGGTGAAGGCGAGAGCCTCGAAGCAGGCAAGCCCTACCTTTTCATTGCAGAAGGGACAGACATCTTAGGTGTTGAAACCGGTGATAATGCGGCTTCTGCTCAAAACTACAATGGATTCCATGGTATAGTAGGCAACAGTGCTTATACGTTAACCGTTTCGCAGGCCGAGTCTGATGCATACAAATACTACATCATCTACCAGAACCAGATTCGCCGCTGCGGTGTAGGCGACTTTACTATGGCTGTTGGGCGCGCATATATTGATATGAGCGAAGTATCAGCCAACGCCACCGCTCCCGCTCCAGGTCGTCGTCGTGTAGGTATGGAGAATCCTGAAGCACCGCAGCACTACACAGGCATCGATGCAATAGAGAGTGCCGGCAAGACTGTAAAAGTGATGATAGGTGAGCAGCTGTTCATCTTACGCGATGGCAAACTGTATGACACCACCGGACGCTTGGTAAAATAAATTGTTGAATCGAAAAAACTACGATGATTATGAAAAAGAATATATATATTCAACCTCAAGTTGAAGTAACAACACGATTTTGCAGCGGAATGTTGTGTATAAGTGGTGGAACTAACAATGACCCATTGGGCGGTGGTGTAGGTGGAGATTAATCACAAATTTGTACACAAATTATGACCCCTCATCGCGTCATAACTTTACTGCGCAGCACACTCCTATTGTGGGTGTGCTGTGTCGTTCTACCGGTGCGGGCTGAGGTGTACACCGTGCAAATGACTGACTCCGATACACGCAACAAAATGATAGCAGTGGATTTCGGCGGCAGGCAGCGGTTGTTCCACTTCGACACAGGTTGCTCGAGTATGGCTGTCAACAGCCAACTGCTACGCGAACTGCGGGAGCAAGGGTTGGTGATACTGTCACAAGAGCAGACAAACGCACATACCGAAGTGATGATGTCAAACGGGGAAACGAAACAGGCGCGCTCGCTGATGATAAAAAAGATGAAGATAGGTGACTGCGAGTTTACAAACGTAGTGGCACAAGTAGGCACCAACGACAAGCCCGATGCACCGCTGCTGCTCGGGCAGTCGATACTTGAGCGGATGAAAACCTACAGCATACAAGGCACAACATTACAGTTTGAGCCTTACGACGAGGATTATCAGCAAGCGCTGGCGCTGGCGGAATACAGATACAACGACAAGGAGTATGCCTCCGCCATCAGCAATCAGTTGCTACCATATTTCCGCGAAGGCAGATTGTCATGTTTCTTTACCTACAAACTCCTGTTTGCCCTGCAGCATACTGACGCATATGCCGATGCGCTGGAAGTGCTGCAGTACATTCGTGAGCAGACCGGCAGATGGGCACCCGGCCGCAGCGACATCGACCTGGCGGAGATTGAATCGCTGCTGCACTACAACAGTGCCGTGGATGATTACAATGCCGACCGCTACGATCCGGCACTGCTGAACGCCGGCAAAGCCAAACAAGCCGCACAGGCTATACGTAACCCGCAGACAAAACAAAAGCGCCTACATGATGTAGGCACTTTGTACTGGTACATATACTCGCAAACCGACCCGCAAAAGGCTAAGGCCTACGAGCGGTACAAACCGTGATTCACCTTTATTTAGGTTTATCGCTTCTGAATGTTTTTACTCCGTAGGAGTGCAGGCTTAAATGATAAAAACTATCCGGGAGTGTACTCACGAGGAGTTTTTGGCAGTTAAGTATGCGATGGGCAAGGCCCTAAAAACATTCAGAAGTGTTTATCTTTGTTTATTTTCAGTAAATAATTTTGATAATTGTTGGTAATTGTTGACCAATCTTTATCAGAACTCGTAATCCACGGCAGCACGCGCAGTGCGGCACTTGGTGATGTAACCCGCCACCTTCAGATGCTCGGGATGATTCTGATACGTATCAACATCCTCCCACGATTCGAACTCGCACTCCAGACAGATATCATAATCCGTCTTCTTGGCGTTGGGGATATTGATGCCCACGCGTTCGGATTTGAGTACTGGCACTTTGTCAAGCAGGGACATCAGCCCCTGTTTGATGATTTGTGCGTTCTCGAGTTTCGACTTGCCTTCAGCCTCGTCAGCGAGACGGAAGAATACTATATGTTTGATCATCGGAATAACGAATTAAAAATTACGAACGGCAAACGGTTATCATGTCTAAGATTTACCAGATATGTACGCGGCTTTCGGGCGCAAGATACATCGGGCTGTCTTCGGTTACGTTCCATGCCTCATACCAGGCAGCAATGTGCGGCAGAGCACCGTTCACACGCCAGCGACCGAGTGAGTGAGGATCAGACTTGGTGCGGTTCAGTATCTCCTCCGGACGGATATTGCCCGCCCAGACATTGGCATACGCCAGGAAGAACCGTTGTGCAGGCGTGAATCCGTCCACTTCGCCCAAGCGCTCCGACTCAGGTTTGCTCTGCTCGTTGTTGCAGAACGCCTGATAGGAGATTTGCAAACCGCCGTGATCGGCAATGTTCTCACCCAGCGTGAAGTAACCGTTGGCATGTACGCCCGGAGCTACCTCAATGCCGTTGAAATACTCAGCCATCACCTTGGTGCGGGCATCGAACTTAGCCTTGTCTTCCTCAGTCCACCAGTTGTTCATATTGCCGTCCTTGTCGAACAGACAGCCCTGGTCGTCGAATCCGTGAGTCATCTCATGACCTATAACCACGCCTATAGCACCGTAGTTGAATGCATCGTCTGCACTCATGTCGAAGAACGGATACTGCAGTATGCCGGCAGGGAAGCAGATCTCGTTGCTGGACGGGTTATAGTACGCATTCACGGTCTGCGGAGTCATGTACCACTTCTTCTTGTCCACCGGCTTGCCGAGATAAGAGAGCGAGTATGCCTGCTCAAACTTGGCAGCACGCTGCAGATTCTCGTAGTACGGCACTTTGGCATCAATATCAAGGTCGGTGTAATCACGCCACTCGTCGGGATAACCGATCTTGATGGTGATAGCATTGAGTTTCTCGGTAGCTTTGGCCTTGGTCTCGTCACTCATCCAGTCGAGCGCCTGTATGCGCTGTCCGAGCGAGGTCTGCAGGTTATGAACGAGAGCCAGCATACGCTGTTTGTTCTCCTCGGGGAAATATTTCTTAACATACATCTGCCCTACAGCCTCGCCAAGTGTACCGTTAACGATGCCTACGGCACGTTTCCACAGCGGCGAGGGTTCTTCCTTACCGGATAGCACCTTGCCGTAGAAGTTGAAACTCTCCATATAGATCTCGTCGGTCAGATACGATGCTGCACCGTCGAGCACCTGCCAGGTAAACAAGGTCTTGATATCCTCCAGCGGCTCGTCGGCCAGAAGCTTGCCAACCTCCTGCAGATGGGCTATCTGACCGATATTAACGCTATCCAGTTCAACGTTCAGCGCAGTGAAAAACTCGCTCCAGTTAATCTGCGGAACAAGTTTCTGCAGGTCAGCAACTGACATCTTGTTGTAGTTGGCAATAGGATCACGCAGTTCTACATTGTTCTTGGCGGCCTTAGCCAGACGCGTCTCGAGCCTCAGCACGGTTTGGGCTGCTTGCTCCGGAGCGGGTTGACCAAACAGACGGAACATGTTGGCTACATGCTGCTCGTACTTCTGACGGATAGTGCGAGTCTGCTCATCGTCGTCGATATAATACTCC
Source organism: Paludibacteraceae bacterium (assembly GCA_017525455.1). Lineage (GTDB taxonomy): Bacteria > Bacteroidota > Bacteroidia > Bacteroidales > Paludibacteraceae > Colicola. Next base: position 14,435 of record JAFXSS010000139.1, on the reverse strand, counting down.
TTCTCACCCAGTGCAAAACCTGCCTGGTACTCGTTCATGATGTTCATGCTGGAGTTCATAGCATCGGCATCCACATACATGGCAAACAAGCCATACTCCATCGCTGCACCGAGCAGTTTCGACAGTTCGCTGCGCGAGCTGATAGCCTGAATCTCGTCCAGGGTCTTCTGTACGGGAGCTATACCTTCGCTGTTACGGCGTGCGGTATCGAGGGCAAGATTGTAGATATCGCCGATCTTCTGTGCTACCGAGCCTTGCTCATGCTTGTCGGCGGCAATCTCTTGAATCAGACCGTTGACCTGCTCAAGGTTGTTTAGCGCCAGTTTGTCGAACGACCCGAAACGCGCGTACTCGGGTGTGAGAGGGTTAGCTGCCATCCAGCCGCCGCAAGCGTACTGGTAGAAATCATTCTGCGCCACGGCTGTGGTATCGAGATTGGAAAGAGGGATACCCGTGGTCTGCTGAGGTTTGGTTGAGCATGCTGTAATAACTGCTGCCATTGTTGCAAAATAGATTAGTTTTTTCATTATAGTGTTGTTTATTTTGTTTGCACAACACAAAATACAACAAAATATATGCCTAAAATTTGGAAAAGTCCTAATTTTTTATTAACTTTGTGGCGGTAATTGCAAATTGACATTTTGAGCAATGAGAATATTGCGTTTGACATATATATTGGCCGTTTGTCTGTCAGCGAGCAGTATGCTGGCAGCCGGCAGTATAGATATTCTGCTGCAGCATCCCGTAACGGGCACGGCTAATATCACCCTGCTCGTTCAAGACCTGGAGTCCGGTAAGATCATTGACTCCTACCGCCCGAAGAACGTAGCCCCTCCCGCCTCGGTGATGAAACTGCTGCCCACCGCCACAGCGCTGGAGACCCTGGGTGCAGATTACAGGTTCAGCACATATATAGAGTACAGCGGCAAGATTGAGGGTGGAGTACTGCACGGCGACCTGTACGTACGCGGTACGGGTGATCCTACGCTCGGTTCGCAGAAAGTAGGCGACCGCAACCTGCTCAACCGCTGGGTACGCGCGGTGCGCGAGGCAGATATACGCAAGATTGACGGCCGGGTGATAGCCGACCTCAGTTACTTCGATGCCGATGCCATCAATCCCGGTTGGATTTGGGAGGATATAGGCAACTATTATGCTCCCGGCATATATGCCCTGTCGTATATGGACAATACAATGAACGTTGTGCTGCGTTCCGGACCGGTAGGCACCATAGCCGAGGTGCAATATACAATGCCCGAAGTACCGGGGATAAAGTTCGACAACCATATACGCTGCACCACTATCACCCGTGACGGCGCGTTTGTACACGGTGCAGCATACAATTACACCCGTTATCTGACCGGCAGTGTGCCGAGTAATCAGGGATCGTTTGGCGTACAAGGCGATCTGCCTAACCCCGGACTATTGCTCGTACAACACTTCAGCAAAAAACTGGAGGATAGCGGTATAACCATCACAGCCGAGCCGGCATATATATCCGAAGCGGACGGAGTGAGTCGCACCGTGCTCTACACATGGCAGTCACCGCCGCTGTCGGAGATAATTATGGAGACAAACATTCACTCCAACAACATGTACGCTGAGTCGCTGTTCCGCACGTTCGGTTCGCGCTACTCGCTGCCATGCACCATACATAACTCGTCAGACTTTGAGAAAGATTACTGGCTGCGCCGCGGAGTGGATATATACAGTGCACGGATAGTGGACGGTTGCGGTTTGGCACCACAGGATGCCCTTAGTGCCGAGACACTGGTACAACTGCTCACGTACATGTACCGCTCAAAGAACAGCGACGCTTTCTATGCCTCCCTGCCCGTGAGCGGACAGACAGGTACGTTGCGTACCCTGCTCAAGGACACCGAACTGGACGGCAAGGTACATGCCAAATCAGGCACGATAGCCGCTACGAAGAACTTTGCCGGATACATCGAGCTGCCTAACGGCAAGACGTGGGTGTTTGCAGTGATGGTAAGTTTTGGCAACGGCAAAGCCAAACAGATACAAAAGGTAATAGGCGACTATCTGCTGGATTTGTATAAAACCGCTACGCTGACAGAAGACAGTCCGCAGCGCTGACAGAAGACACGCCCAGTGGGCTACCGCAGCGCTGACAGAATACAGAACAATGTACATACCGGAAACAGATAGCACAAACAGCCTGATGACACGGTTGCTGCGCGGTGAAGAGCAGCAGTATGCCGGCTGTCTGGATGAAGATATACCCTTGCTATACACAGGTTATCAGTCTGCGGGCAGAGGTCAGACGGGCAACGGCTGGGAAGCAGAGCGAGACAAGAACCTGCTACTCACCTACCTGCTGAGGCTGCCTGAAATAGCGCCCACCGAACAGTTCAGGCTGAATATACTTGCCTCGATAGTAACGCACCGTACCATAGCCGCCTGTCTGCCCGGGCAACAACGCGAACGACTGACCATCAAATGGCCTAACGATATCTATTACGACGACAGGAAAATAGCCGGCATACTCGTGGAGAACAGCCTCAGCGGCAGTCATGTACAACACAGCATAGCAGGCGTAGGTATCAATCTGAATCAGGAGCAGTGGGTAGGTAATGCACCTAACCCGGTCAGCCTGAAAATGGTGACAGGCGCTCTGACGGATATTCATCAGGTCAGACAAACATTCATGCAAACGTTGCACTTCACCCTGAAGTGGAATGCTGACGACTGCAAGGATTATTATATGCATCACCTGTATCGCCGCGAGGGATACTATCCGTATGTAGAGCGTGAAGTAAGCTCTGCGCCCACGATGATTGCCACAGAGGCTGAGAAAGGACAGTTCATGGCACGTATCGTGGATATACTGCCAACCGGAGAAATCGTACTATGCGACAGTCAAGGCAACCGGCGCACCTATCACTTCAAGCAAATACGTTTCGTCATCTAAATGTCTAAATAGCCCAATGACAAAATAAATGAACAAATCGTAAATCGTCAAATCGTAAATCGTAAATCGTCAAATCGTAAATAATATGAACTCCATTATCATCACCGGCGGCGCCGGATTCATCGGAAGTCATGTGGTACGTCTGTTTGTAAACAAGTACCCCGAGTACCGCATTATCAATGTGGACAAACTCACCTACGCAGGTAATCTGGCTAACCTCAAGGATATTGAGCAGAAGCCCAACTATCGCTTTGTGAGAGCAGATATCTGCGACTTCGATACCATCTATGCCCTGATGCAGGAAGAACATGTGACAGGCGTTATTCATCTGGCAGCCGAGAGCCATGTGGATCGTTCAATCAAAGACCCGTTCACCTTCGCCCGCACGAATGTGATGGGTACGCTGAGCATGCTGCAGGCAGCCAAACTCTACTGGGAGAGTCTGCCGGAAAAATTTGAAGGCAAGCGGTTCTACCACATATCCACCGATGAGGTGTACGGTGCACTCGAGCTGACGCATCCCGAAGGATTGCCGTCGCCGTTCACCACCAAAGCTTCCGCTGACGGTCACGAGACATACGGCGAGAACTTCTTCGTAGAGACTACCAAATATAATCCGCATTCGCCCTACAGCGCATCCAAGGCGAGCAGCGATCATTTCGTTCGCGCCTTCCATGATACCTACGGCATGCCTACCATCGTTACCAACTGCTCCAACAACTACGGTCCCTATCAGTTTCCGGAAAAACTGATACCGCTGTTCATCAACAATATCCGTCACCGCAAACCTCTGCCTGTATACGGCAAGGGTGAGAACGTGCGTGACTGGCTGTATGTAGAAGATCATGCGCGCGCTATTGACCTGATTTTTCATAAAGGCAAAGTGGCAGAAACGTACAACATAGGCGGATTCAATGAGTGGAAGAACATAGATATCATTAAGGTGGTTATCCGCACTGTTGACCGTCTGCTCGGTCGCAAGGAGGACGAAGATATGAATCTTATTACCTTCGTTACCGACCGTGCCGGACATGATATGCGTTATGCCATCGACTCACGCAAACTGCAACGCGAACTCGGTTGGGAACCTACTCTGCAATTCGAGGAAGGTATCGAAAAAACCGTCCGCTGGTATCTTGATAACGAAGCCTGGGTGGATAATATAACCTCCGGTGAATATGAGAAATACTACGCCGAAATGTACAACAATCGGTAGTGAGTAACTGAGCAATCATAAATTTGAAATTTGAAATTTGAAATAATAAATTCCAAATACTCTTGATCATCACTAACCCTAAAATACATCAGCCCATTCTTGAGCTTGTTGGCGCAGAAGCCGACAAACTCGGTATCGACTGCTACGTAGTCGGCGGCTGGGTACGTGATCTGCTCCTCCACCGCGAAAGCAAGGATATCGATATTGTTGTTGTCAAACCGCAGCAATCTTCAAATTCAGCGATCTTCAAATCTTCAAATTTAGAAATCTTCAAATCTTCAAATAACACCACAGACGCTCCGCGTTGGGGGATCCTCCTCGCTGAGGCCGTTGCCAAGCGATTGGGCAAAGGTGCACATTTGAGTGTGTTCAAGACCTACGGCACTGCGCAGGTGAAGAAAGGTGATACCGAACTTGAGTTCGTCGGCGCACGCAAGGAGAGTTATCGTCACGACTCGCGTAATCCTATCGTTGAGGACGGTACACTCGAGGAAGATCAGAATCGCCGTGACTTCACTATCAACGCCATGGCTATTTGTCTGAACCATGACCGCTATGGCGAACTGCTCGATCCGTTTAACGGAATATATGATCTAGAGGATTGTATTATTCAAACTCCACTCGACCCGGACATAACTTTCAGCGACGATCCGCTGCGTATGATGCGGGCTATACGATTTGCCACACAATTAGGATTTAACCTCACAGGCGAATGTTTTGATGCCATCGTACGCAATCGCGAGCGAATCCGTATCATCACACGTGAACGCATAGCCGACGAACTGAATAAGATAATGCTCTCACGACGTCCGTCGGATGGATGGCTGCTGCTCGACAAAACAGGATTACTGCCTATCATCTTCCCCGAACTGGCAGCCCTGAAAGGCGTAGAAACAGTCAACGGCCGTGCACACAAAGATATATTCTATCACACCCTCAAGGTTCTCGACAACGTAGCAGAAGCACAACAGCAATATGAAAATTTGAAAATTTCTAAATTTGAAGATTCTCCCGATCAATCTTTAAATCATCAAATCATTAAATCTTCAAATACCTTGTGGCTCCGCTGGGCTGCCCTCCTCCACGATATAGGCAAACCGCGTTCGAAGAAGTACGAACCGAAGGTCGGCTGGACGTTCTACAATCACAATTACCTCGGTGCTAAGATGGTGCCTAAGATTTTCAAGGCACTCAAACTCCCGCAGAACGAGAAGATGGACTATGTTGTCAAGATGGTTGACCTGCACATGCGTCCTATCAATCTGATTGAGGAAACCGTCACCGATAGCGCCGTGCGCCGGCTGCTGTTTGAAGCAGGCGATGATATAGGTGACCTTATGTTGCTGTGCAATGCAGACATCACGTCGCGCAACGAAGACAAAGTCAAACGCTATCACGACAACTACGAACTTGTTATGCGCAAGATGGTCGAACTTGAGGAGCGTGACCGCATACGTAACTTCCAGCCGCCCGTGATGGGTGACGAGATTATGCAGATGTTTCACCTTGAGCCTTGTGCTCTCGTCGGCGAACTCAAGTCTGCCGTGAAAGATGCCATACTGGACGGCCTTATTCCCAACGACCATGACGCTGCAGTAACCTATATCCGGCAACTCGCCAAAGACAAAGGATTGGAATAAATGTCCTGCCGACAATTCATACTGCTTCCGCTGTTCTGCATGCTGTGTGCCTGCTCGGGATTGGGTGAGGCGCGTCATACTGTCGCTACGGCCGACAGCCTGCGTGTGAACCATGGTGTGGCGTATGCAAACGGGGTCCCTGCAAACAACGTGCAGCGGGGTGTCGGTGACAGTCTCGCGCTGGCAGAGGCTTACGTCACGACGGGCAAGTGGAGGTATATCTATCCCGATGACTACGCACGCGCGTGTTATTACTATGGTTACATGCTCCGTCAGCATGGCGACCAGGTTGCCGCCATGCGCGCGTTCATCGCCGGCACCCATGCGCCGTATATCCAACGCACCATCCCTCTCCCGTGGTTCAGCAATTACCATATCCTCGGACGCATATATACGAATATGGGCACCATGTGCCATTTGGTGGATGAGTTCCAACTGAGCTATGCTATGTACGAACAATCCGCCATAGCCTTCCAAAAGTCCAGTGATACAACTGCCTACTATTATGCGCTTAACGCCATGGCATTGGAACTCGCCGAGCAGAAGTTGCACGAAGAGACACTCGTCCTATTGGACAGCATTGAGCAAGAGTGCGCTGATAGCGGAGTCCTGACCAAACTCTGGGAAACCAAGGCGATACTGTATCGGAATATTGAAATGTATGATTCCGTAATATATGCTGTAAGACAATTGCACGCGTATAGTTACTATGCCGCATCGGGCTATGTCATGTTGGCACAGGCATATTGGGCTTTAAGCCAAAATGATTCCGCCATATACTATGCCGAGCATGTTATGATGATGCCTAACGCTTCGGAAAAGGACAGATATAACATGTTGTATATTTTAGCGTTTGCAGACGAAAATATAGAACCGGCAGAAAAACTGCAACTCACCGAAGAACGCTCGGATATAGACAAAGAGAACCTTGACCCACTACATAAGCAACTATCACATGCTATTGAAATCCTCCTGCAAGACCGGAATAAAAGACCTCCATATCTTGCTGCAACAATTTTCTTGTTGGCTATATGTTTGATAGTTGGACTGTCATGGAGTTTGATACTTAGGATAAGGCGTCACAAAATGCGCACGATGGCTGAGATTGAAACAAAGCACATGGAATTACAGCATGATATAGCCGTACAGCAGAAAAAATTGTATACCGAAACTGAGCGTGAGCGACAAAAGCAGAATATCTTACGCCAGCAGTCGGAAAAACTGGAGTTGCAGAACAGCAGAATACAGGCAGAACATGCAGCACGTGAGCAACAGATAGTTCAAGATATAGAGAACAAGTGTGTCATCATTCGCCAATATACTAATTGGGATAAAGAACTCCATTGGAAGGACTATAGTGCATTGTGTGAATTCATCAATCAACATTTCTATTTGTTGGCAGACAAGCTGAAACATATCTATCATTTGGAGGAAAAGGAAGTGCGTTTGAGCATATTGGTACTATTGGATATGTTCAACAATGACAATTTAGCGAAGATTCTTCACTATGGCAAAGGTATACGCACATGCAAGTCTCGTCTTAATGCCAAACTCGGAAATACCGGCAAGGATTTGCGCTCAAAACTTATCCAAATAGCAGTTTCTTCATCCTAACACTCCCACAAATCGCAAATTGTGTACACCTAAAATTGATAATCAGCTGATTTGTTGCTGTTTGTCGAAATGCAATTGTGTACACAAATATTTGCACAAATTAGAAATTTGTTGTACCTTTGCACCCGAAATCGTCACTCGGTTTCGGGTGCTTTTTATTGGCGTTACTTTTATACATCTAAATATTCAAACATCATGAAAACAAAGAAAATGTTGTGGCTTTTCGTAAGCCTGTTTCTGTTAACTGCACCAACCATGCAAACTTTTGCTTTTGGCGATGAAGTGGAAATCGTACTATTGGAAGTGTCCGGCTTCCTTCCAGGCAATGACCCATTGGGTAATCCTATGCAAGAAGGGGATACTCCTCCCCAACCGAACGAGTTCCGCGCCACGATTACCGGCAGCACTCTTGAAATCACATCTGGTACGCATGATGCGCGCGTGATAGTAAGGAACAGCAGCAATGTCCAGGTTCTTGACCGTCAGTTCGTCGGTGGCATCATTGAGCAACTCCCTTTGGCTGGTTTATACAGCCTTGAGATCCAAAGCGGCTCACTCACGCTCGTAGGAGCATTTGAGGCGGAGTAAATTATCCTATTAACACCTTTGAATTATGTTGAATCGTTTGACCACTCTATGGATTTTGGGATTGTTCCTGACTGTCCCGGCGTATTTGTCAGCTCAAGTGTTGACTGCGGAACGCCATACTCCTTGTTTTAGGGATAGTCTTGAGGTGTACAAAATGCCTTATACCGCAGTTGGCGACAGCGGGCGCAATTGTGTATGGGATTTCTCGAATCTTCCTATGGATAGTGCGGAGATTGTACCACTGTATTATTATGTCTCTTCCCCCATTGACACAATGCATATTGGGTTTCATCGCGAGCATGCTCATTACTATTTGCTTAGCCGTGCAGATACATTGTGGCAATTAGGATACGAAACATCGCGTACTCGTATGTGCTACTCCTCCCCGTTACCGTTATTGCGATTTCCGTTCACTTATGGTGATACTTTAGCAAGCACCATGTCGGGAGCAGGTCAGTACTGCCACAGAATCCCTTTATCAGTAGAGGGTAAAACGATTGTGCGGGCAGACGCATGCGGACATTTGCTCCTGCCGGATATGTCGGTTGATAGTGTCCTCCGAGTGCATTCCACAATGCAATATGTTGAGCGACTACAAGGCAAGTCTCAGATACAAGAAGATAGATACCAATGGTATTCAGCAACATGCCGTTATCCTGTCTTGGATATTGTGCAAACGCGCGCAGTCACTGATGCAGATACCGTTTCTTCCCGATTCACCTATTATTTCCCTCAAGAGCAAGAAAATGTGCGTTTGCATGAAGAAGATCCGAAAGCTGATGCAGCAGTTAGCACTGACAGTTTGATAACGAATGTTTCGTTTATGCCCAATCCTGTGCATACAGACTTGCGGATACAATATTATCTAGCACATGATGCTCAAGTGTATGTTTCGCTTCACTATAACGGAGGTATCAGCACATATCAGACTTCCAAGCGTAAGGAAGAAGCAGGTAACCATTCTGTTTCCGTAAACATGTCCGGCATGCCAATAGGTAACTATGTTGTGTATATTCATGCGGATGATACGGTTGCTTCGGGTAATATACTAAAGATATAACTATATGTACAGAATTATCAAATATCTTTTGGTTCTTATGGCAATCCAGATAGTTGGATATGCTTACGGTGTCTCACGTGATTATTACCAAGATAATATGACATCTGCTCAAACGGCGGATATGATTCGCTATGGAGATGTAGAGGCCTCATTGTATACAGGCTTGTTGAATTTATCTATTCCAATATATTCACTGGATGATCCGGATTTTAGTTTAGATATATCACTTCATTATAATTCGGAGGGGTTCAAACCTTGTGAAAATTCCGGTTTCGTCGGATATAAATGGTCATTACGTGCCGGAGGTTGCATAACACGCGAAGTTAGAAATATACCGGATGAGACAATCTACAGAAATCAATCGGCAAACATTTACGAGGAAGGGATGTTGCATTTCCTTAGCAACAACTCTATTGACAAAAACGACATCTTTGCTTTGAATCCTAATATCCTGAAGAAATGTATAAATTCCCATTATCCACAAGATACGCTTTACCTGTTGGGACAGGATTGTGATACTGATGTCGATTGCATGCCAGATATATTTCATTTTGACTTTCTCGGTTATCATGGAACATTCATCATCAACAATCAGGGAAAGGCTAAAATAATTAGTGGTGACTTTGTTGATGTAGATTTGTCCGGCATTTTAGAGGAAAATCTAACTACTGTGACTATTCCTCGCCCCACACCTATGGCATCATCTCAAATTAGAATACGGACTAATGACGGATTTACATATATCTTTGGCGGCGAAGTTGCCGCATTGGAATATTCACTACTACTGAAAGACGCACATCAGGAATTAAATCAAAAACCTCCTATTGTAAATGCCTGGTATCTGTCAAGGATTATAGCACCTAGCGGGCGCACAATGAAGTTTCATTATGCAGATTGTAACAATTGGCAAGCGGAAGGTAACAGTTTGTTGGTTTTTAATCAATATTATGATTTGTTCGCAATTGATCACGATTCTGAAGGAAATCTTATACCCAATGCCCACATAAGGTATAATTACATGAAAGAATGTATCTTGGATTCCATTGTCATATCAGATGAACATCGTTTAACTCTAACGTTCCATAAATCTTTGGCGCTCAAGATGTATAATAACTGCAATGCGTATTCTTTATGTCACGAAAACTATAAACTTGACTCTATTATAATCAGCACATCTGACAGGGAGATTTGTAAAGCTAATTTGAATTATACTTATAAATCAAAATATATAGGAACATATTCCAGTATCAATTGGCGATTTCTTGCAAGTGTGTTCATTACTGGTATTGGAACATATACATTAGGTTATAATCATTTATCAACTTATCCAGATTTGTTGATAAGTACTGATGCCGATTACCTAAATTGTATTGACAATTATGGCTTTTGGAAGACGAATTCGCTTCAAGGGCAGATTAAGGATGTTGTTTTCCCGACAGGCGGACGAATGCATTTTACTTTTGAGCAACATCAATATTGTACCGAACGACATTTCCACATGATTAATAGTGCATACGATGTTGAGTGGATTACGCTATCGACAAATGTGAAAAATCTCGGAGGGACTCGAATTTCAAATATAGAAACTTTCATCGGAGATAGCTTGATTGAGAAAAAGTCATACATATATAATAAGAAAGGAACATATACTTCATCAGGTATTTACTATAACAGGCTTTTAATCTATCCATTGAATGAAAATGTATCTCCTTATAAAATAATGAATCCCTCTTTTTATAGCTTGCTTGACACTCACATAGGATATTCATACGTTGAAGAAATGATACAAAGTGGAACGGATATATCCCAAACACACAAAAATGCTTATACGTATTATACCGGTTCCGATTATTACACGTCTTACGGTAATCCAAGTATTAACAGATATCCAATACTCAACGCAGATAACCTGTACTATGCATTAGGAGGAGCGCTTGCTTACAACGAACGCCTAAATACTAAAGGGAAATTGTTGAAATTGGATTACTATAAAGGAAATAATGTTATTGTAAAAACCAAACTATGGAAATACAATGGCATTCCTGCTGACCCAATGAATCTTTTTCCAGCCGGAATAGACGATGTCGGATGCATTGACACGATTGTCATTTATTCAAATCTTTTCAACCAGCCTATAGCGCGTAAGATGTATTTGTATCCGGATGTCATTTCTCAAGAAGTAAGCCACGATTATTCTTCTGATGGACATTCTTATATGACGAACAACATGTACAAACATGATACCAAACTCAGGATAAAGGAAACCGTAATATCTGACAGTCGTAATCTGTCACATTTTACTCGTTATACCTATCCTGATGAAATTGTGGGTATGGATAATCTTTCTCCATACGGATTATTGGTGCAATTGCATAGAATTAACAACCCTATTGAGGTGGTTTCCGGCTATAAGGTTGATCTCTTTGATTTTGTCACCTCCGGAACAATTAACCTTTATGCCATTGGTGTTTATGCCATCGTACGAGATGATCATTCGCGTTCAAATAGCTTTAGAGGGATTCCTGATTCACTCACACATCATTTTGTAGACAGCATCGTTCCTGTAAATCCGGATTCATTTGAGTTAGGTGAAATGGTATATTATCCTTATTTATACCAGACAAAAAATCTGACGTTAGCCAATCCTGTATTTGACTATGTATCGCTGAGCGTAAACAATTCAAGCATAACCTACGATTCACGGTATCGTCTTACTTGTGAATATATGTTCGATTTTCGAAACCGCCCGTTGTATGTCAAACCTTTTGGCAAGACGCATACTACATATACATGGAATAGTACGAAAGATTTTTACCCGTCAGCCAAAACTATTGGCAACCAAACGTGGAACTATACCTATATTCCGTATGTTGGAGTTTCCTCCGTAACAGACCCACGGGGTATAACCACTTACTATTCCTATGATTATGCTGGAAGACTTATAGAAGAATATCAAATGGTTAATGGCAATAAGCACATATTGCATGCTTTCCTTTATCACACTAAAACCGAGTAATAATGAAATGTCGATTATTGTTGTATAACATTCTGTTATCATTATCTGCTTCGCTTATGGCAGACAACTATGTCATTATCAATCAGGTTATGTATGACACTCCGTTTAACGAAATTATAACCCACCCGCCATTCAGTAATGGAGAATTTGTAGAATTATATAACGGCAGTAATAATGCCGTCTCGCTTCAAGGTTGGTGTATTACAGGAGATGGTGTTACAGAACAGTTCAATTTCCCAGACATATCTATCCCCTCAAAAGGCTATCTGTGTGTTGTATACCGTCATGCTATTTCTCCTTTGTTTACGCTGGACAGTTTGTATACATTGTCAACAAGCAACCTAAATAATTACCAAATTGTTTATCAGAATTCTGTAATATTGGCTAATTCGGGAGAAACTATTGAGTTGAAGAATGCCGCTGGTATGGTCGTTGATCAGTTATATTATAACGGGACTTCACATAAAACCAAGCCTGATTGCCTGAGTGCAGAAAATGCGGATAGCATACAAGGTTGTCAGTGCGTCAGCCTGCATCGGACATGGGTGGAATTTGACACAATTGGACTCGTAGTGCCGGGCACTTCCCAATGGAAAACGGACTTTATTTCTATTGGGGCTTGCACTCTGGCAGAAACATCTTTCGGTGAGCATTATTTAACGGGAAACCAACCCTTACCAACCGATGAGAACTATATTATTTCCGTTACGCCACTAGACCCAACCACACGTGTAACAATAGATAACAATGGCGTTTCTGTTAGCAACGGAGTGCGCACAAATACCATTATTCAGTATTATGACGGATTAGGGCGTTCATGCGAACGCATAAACATTGAAGCTACACCTGCAAGGAACGACTTGGTGCAGATTTCAAATTATAAAGGTTTACATTGTGCCACACAGCAATGGTTGCCAGTTCCAGCAATGACAGCCGGACAATACATTGATGTATCTGATGTGCACACGCAAGCAGTGTCTTTATATTCTGATAATCGTCCTTATGCCGAGACTTTATACGAAAATTCTGCATTAGAACGCACGATAGGAAATAAACGTCAAGGCGAAACATGGGAATCACATCCATCTACCATAACCTATTCTACTAATAATGAATCGGACAATGTGCGAATATACACTGTATTAAATAATGGCAAATTGAAAACAACAGGAGATTGCTATAGTGCTTATGCGTTATATAAGACGACTGTTGCCGATGAAGACGGAATAGCTGTAACCACCTATACTGATAAACTTGGAAGAACTATCTTGGAAGAACGTAACGGCAATCGTACGTATTATGTTTATGATAACCTCGGACACTTGCGTTTTGTATTGCCGCACATCCCCTCCTCCAGATTAAATAATGGGGAATACTCGCTAAGGGATAGTACATTGAGCGCCGCGGCTTATTGCTACCTATATAATGAACGAGGGTACATGAAGTACAAACGATTGCCGGAGTGTAATCCAGAACACATGATTTATGACCAATTAGGACAGTTGGTGCTCAAGCAGAACGGCAATCAGCGCACAGCAAATAAGTGGACATTGTATGCGTATGATTCTATAGGCCGGAATCTATATGCTGCTGAGATTGTTCTTTCTCAAAATTATCAAGAACTCGAAAGCCTCTTTGCCGACAAATGGCAAGTTGAACATTATGGCAATAATCAACCAAATGCTATAGTAGGTACAGGCTACGCTTCTACTATTCTTGGGACAAACGATCTTCATTTATTAACAGTTAATTATTACGACAATTATGACTTTTTGGAACAATATCTCTCTTCAGTGCGTAAAGACTTACGATTTGTACAAGAATCAGGCTATGGATTACAACACGATAATGCTACCGGACTACTGACAGGAACTCGCATAGAATGTCTGTCAGAAGATGGATATACAGCAACCGCGTATTATTATGATACAAAAGGACGCTCTATACAGAATCGCAGTGTACGCAGCATCGATGGCTACAAAACAGCCACCAGTACCGAATATATGTTTGACGGGGCAGTAGCGCAACAATTGAGCATACAGGGCACAGATAGCAATCGCATTAGAGAGCATTACCGATACAATTATGACCATTCAGGACGTGCAAAAAATATATTTTACAAGCTCAATGATAATGAAGAAATAGCATTATCTGAATTATCTTATGACGACATGGGGCGTTTGGTACAAAATTTGTTGCATAATCAAAAAGACACTATTCGCTATTCATACGACATGCGCAGTATGCTGACAGAATCACACAACAAGCATTTCTCCGAATACCTGTTATACGGAGACCTTCCGGCCGATACGCATCCGTATGCAACAGCATGCTATAACGGAAACATCTCAGTTCAAACAGTCATAAGT
>JAFXSS010000138.1 GCA_017525455.1 Paludibacteraceae bacterium | reverse complement strand
CACTGGCCATTATATCCCATGACCCGACGGTATATGCATCGTCTCTGGCTGTGTCGTAGAAATCAGGCAAGCCCAGAACGTGCCCGAACTCATGGCAGAATGTCCCTATACCGCACATTGTACCGTTACGGCTGGTCATCAGGGTTAATTCGGAGGTGCAGGCATAATCGTACAGTCGCTTGCCGTCCAGTGTCACTTCGTTACGGTATAGTGCATAACGATGCGGCCAAATAGCCTCTTCAGGCCCGCCTTCGGCTGGATTGGTGCCGGCATAATAGATGAAAACGTTGTCGATAGCGCAGTCGTTGTTGTAATCGTATTGGCTGAAATCTACTCCGTCGGCATCTGCCAGCATACAGGCATCAATCACCATCTGCACGGCATCCTTGTCGTTACCGCGCTCGTCGTTGGCTCCGTAGAATGAGCGTTTCTTGGGTAAATCGTATGGTCCGAAAACATCAAACGTAGGCTGGAACGCACCGTAAGAACAGGCTTGAAAATAGTCGGCTGCCGAACCTGTACTGCCATGATCAGCGTATCCCTTGTCGTTCAGCATCTGTCGGAATGCTTCGCGGGGATTGGATACTGTGAATTTGATATCGGAGTAATTTACCAGCAGAACGATGCTTCGCACTTGCCCTTTCAATGGGAATGTGGATTGTACGGCTGCTTGCGAACGCCGACGTTCGGCGTTGATACGCGGAGCGCGTCTGCGCGTGTCGACAGAGGCTGTGTCTTCACGATAATGATACCACTCGTCGCCTACAACGCCTGAACCGCTCCATGCAACAACCGACCAGGTAGGCTGACCAATAGTTAGCAGAACAATAAGAAGAAAAATATAACGTCGTACCTTATAACTCTGTTTCATCGTGCAGGGGCTTTTCTGACAAATTGGTGCATTATATGCACCCGTTTGCAAAGAAGTGGGCGCAAAGATACAAAAAAAATATCAATTTTGCAAATATGTGGCAATTTTTATGGCAGTAATTTGCATTTATGGAATAATTTTTGTATTTTTGTAACCGAAATCAGTCAAAACACTATCACAAAGTTAATAATTGTGGCGGAAAAAGTTTAACATAAAATATCATAGATTATGAAGAAGTTTGTACTCACATTGATGTTCGCGGCCTGCGCTGTTGTGCTGGCACAAGCTGGCGGATTGCGGGCGTATAACCTGCCGGAGGGCGGATATGTTGTGCTGGATGGGCAGGATGAAATCGTGGCAGTAGGTGAGCGTGGAACAACTGCTGATATGTCAGCAGAGTTGTTGACGTTTCTTGGTGAGAAATCCATCCCTGTAGCCGGTGACCTGCCCAAGGCGTTTGCCAAACGCGAGTTGGTAATTGCGGACTCCGTCGGACCGCTGCTCGGTGATATTATGTTCGATCAATCGGCACCTTACAATCGCCAAACGCCTATGCTCAAGGGGCAACATTGTCTTACCGGCTGTGTGGCTACGGCGATGGCACAGATTATGACCTATTACAAGTATCCTGAGCAGTGCAAGCCCGGCACTGTTAAATATACTTCAGCTAAGAATAGTATCAAGGTTACCTATACCTTTGACGGTGTTACCTTTGACTGGTCGAAGATCCGTCATACTTATATCCCGGGTGCCGGTCACGACTATACTGAAGAGGAGGCGGATGAGGTGGCTAAACTGATGGCAGCCTGCGGAGCGGCTGTTGAGATGGATTACGGTTTGGAAGGCAGTGGCTCGCTGAGCCAACTTGTGCCGAGTGCTCTGGTAACATACTTCGGCTATCATATAGGTCTTGAGTTTGAAAGCAAAAGCGATTTTCTGACCGATAATGATTTCCACGCTGCTATGATTGACGAGTTCAAAGCCGGTCGTCCGGTATATACCTCCGGTGCTAACGGTGAGGGAGGACATGCGTATGTGATGGACGGATATATGACCTATCAAGGCGCTGAGGCTTATCCGTTGTTCCACTTCAACTGGGGATGGAACGGAGCAGGCAACGAGTGGGTGACATTCAAGAAATCGGCGCACAATCAATCGGCTTCGTTTATCCGCTTTATCCGCCCGGACAACGGCACTGCTGTTGACAATGTACAGAACAATGTGGTTGTTAGCGGTATTTATGATATCTTGGGCAATCGCGTCAGTGAGATGGTGCCGGGTAATATCTATATCGTCAACGGCAAGAAAATCCTTGCAAGATAACGTAAGTATTGGCGCGTTATACAAATCAGCCCCGAAGGTTCACCTCCGGGGCTGATTGTTTGTGCGTCTGTTACGCTCGAGTTGAGCGTACGTCAAGCAATGGTATTACTTATGCTTGAAGTTGAGTACGCGTGCGTGGCTCTCTTCCACTTGACGCTTGAGGTTAGCCATAACCTCTTCCGACGGCAGGATAGTCTCGGGGAACTTCTCATACACGTTGCGAGAAGCGTTGCTCGGCTTCTCGCCAAACTCCATCACGATAGGATCGGAGATGTACAGCTTCGAGCGGTCAGAGAGATTGATCTGTTCATTCTCCTCGTCATACGTACCTGGCATGCCGAACCACCAGTCCTCGTAGTCATTGCGGAGCTCACGGAAGGTGAACGAGCAATACGGCAGAGCTACCATGTAACTGCTTGAACCGTTTCCATTTGCATAGAAGTAAGCCTCTTCCAGAATAGCATCAGCTACATAGCTGGTTGAGTAACCGCAACTGGTTCCGTCCTCGTTACAGTTGTACGACCAGTTTGTCATGGTTGTACCGGAAACTGCCTCACCGGCCGAACGCATGTAAGCGCTGAAGTCAGTTTTGTTCTGCTGGTTGTAAGCGTCAACTGCTTTCAGTGTGTTCTCAAGAACGCCTGCGCCATATACGCCCGGCTCACCGGCACGGAAGTAGTAATCAGACGAGTCTTTCTTGATCTGCCACGGACCGAGTACGAAGATGTAACCGGCGTCTTTGCCCGGGTTGATGTTCTTAGCAGCCCATGCAAAAGTACAAGGCATCTCGATAACCAGAGCCTCTTCCGAACCCGAATATTTCCCGTCTTCACTTACATAGAATCCCTCGGAGAATACCATAAAGTTGATGGGCACAGCATACGCATTGTATGTCTCGCCATCGCTGGAGGTAATAGTGCCGATATGTGCGCCAACTGTATCTTTGGGAGACCAGTCATATACCATAGCCTCACCGAACTTGAAGGACTCAAGATACGAAGTAACCTTGATCTCACTCTTGCCGGAAAGACCGCCCTTCTCAGTAGCTGTGATAAATGCTGTACCGGCAGCAAGAGCCCTAACATTACCTTCTTGGTCAACTTCGGCGATCAGAGTGTCGCTGGACGACCATGTGAACTCGCCTTTCTCCTCAGCAGGAGTAACGATAGGAGTCAGTGTAATCTCAGCACCGATAGCCAATGTCGCCTTCTCAGGCTTAACGACTACGCTGGTAATCTTCGATTGCTCCTGTTGATTCGGGCCTTTACAGCCTGCAAATACCAATGCACCTAACAATGGTAAAACAAAAAGTACCTTTTTCATAACATTTAATAATTTTGATTATACATCGTGGGACTTTCACCCAACTGAGTTTTCTTGTTGCCGAACAGAATTAAATGTTCGGGTTATATATTGCTTCCGAAGAAGGAATATCCATATTGAAACTGCCGTCGGTGGGCTTGACACGACCTCCTGCGTTGTAGTCGTGGCTACCTCCGCGTGAACGCTCACCGAACTCTATACCCATACGGCGGAATGTCTGCAGACCATAGCCCTCGCCCCACATTTCTATACGCCAGTTGTAGTAGATGGCGGTCTTCAGCTCGAGCGTGCCTGACAGTTTGGCTTTGTAATCGTTGTAATCGTCCTCGTAGAACGGATAATCGGTGTCCAAACGCTGGTCGGTTAGTTCGTTCAATGCAGCCGCAGCAGCAGGATAGTTGCCTAGATAATAGTAAGCCTCTGCCTTAATGAGCATCATCGACTCGATTCGCATAAAGATGTTGTCGGACAACCATTCGCGGTCGATATCGGCATCCTTGGTTGATGTCGGGCATGCTGCCGAGAAGAACTTGCCGTCGGGGCAACCCTTGAATCGGCTGTTGGCTGTGCCGTCGTTGAACCACTTGGAGCGTGCATCCCACAATGGAATCTCATCCTTGAGGTTGTCGTCAATCACCTTGGTATCACCTGCCCATGCATAACTATAGGAGTGGATATCCACTTGCCCGAACCAGGACTTGAGGCCACCGGCCGTTTCTGTGGTTACATCCTGTCCCCACATCCATGCAGGGTTCGATACGTTGTTGAAGCCCGTGGTAGTCAACTCTGAGTTGCTGATCATGCGGAAAGCACCACTGGTTAGAACCTCATCGGCATATTGGGCTGCTTTCTGATAATAGTTGGTAGCAGTCGTCGGGTTGATAGCTGTGTAGTACGGTGCAGCGCTCAGATAAGCGTAAGCTGCCAAGCCGCGGGCTACATTGCCGTCTACGCTAAGTTTGCTTTCGCGCTGGTAAGCCGTGCCGCTAATACTCTCATATTCGCTACCGAACTCATCGAACAGACGGATAGCCATTTCAATATCGGCGAAGATACGGTTATATACATCCTCTGAGCTGCTGAGCGGTTGGGGATCTTCCATATTCGTCTCGATATAGATGGGGATACACGGATATGTGGATATGGTGTAGTTACCCATGTTGGTTGAGCCGATAACCGGTGTGTACCAACGTATAAGGTTTCCGTAGGCGTATGCGCGCAATGTGAGTGCTTGAGCCAGGTAGAGCGCATATTCGGCATCTTCTATATGGTAGAAGTGTGTGGTGGTCTCTGACGGAAAACCGAAAGTGGCTACACTGTCGCGGATATCGCAAGCGTTGGAGATGTCACGCACTGCCGTGTTGATGTTGCGGATCATCTTGTAGTAGAACGACCATATATACCCCGTACGACCGGTAACGGTATGCATCTGCTCATCTTGATAGAGCCATCCGTAGGTCTTGTTGGTAACAGCGATGTCACCGCAAAGGATGTCGCCCCAGAGATCGATACTACGCTGACCGAATTCGTCGTGATCCGAACTGTTGTCGGAATAAATCATCGAGTACAAACCGCGCATCGTACCCGTTAGACGGGTATTGAGGTCGAGTTTGTTATACTGATCAGCACTGATGGTGTTGCCGTCAGGGTAGCGATTCAAGAAATCGTCAGAGCATGAAGCAAGGGCAATAACTGCCGCGAGAGCCAAAAGGCCTTGTTTGAAACTATTTTTCATAATTGTGCTCATTTTCGTGTTGATTAATTGATGTACGCCGTTAGAACTGAATCTTTATACCACCGATTACTGTGGAGAGCGGTGTGTACTGGTAGGAGTTTGACGCACCGGTGTAACTTACCATAGGGTTGTAGCCCTTGCGTGCCGATAGTACGGCGAGGTTGTCACCCTGTACGTAGAGCTCAAGGCGGTTGAGCTTGATCTTCTCAATCAGCTTCTTACTGAAGTTGTATCCGAGACGGACATTGTTCAGACTCAAGAAGGAGTTGGAAGTCAGGAATCGTGTAGATGTGGCATTGGTGTAGGAATCTACGCCATTGTTCAGACGAGGAATGTTGGTGTTCGTGTTCGTCTCAGTCCACATGTTACGCATATCAACGTGCCAGTTGTAGTTACCTACCTTCTCGTTGTCCATCAACATGGCGTAGGTGTTATCGTAGCCGTAACCGCCGATGCCGTAACTGCACGATACATCAAGTGTTACACCGTAAGCCTCCAGGTTGAAACCGAAACCACCTTGCAGGATCGGCTCAGCTGAGTAACCCAGATAGTCGTAACCGCAGTAAGCAGCGTTGGCTGTATGTACGGTGTCGATCATTGCATTGGGGTTCTCCAAGCGATAGGTGTGTACGTCAGTGATGTAGTTGGCTACGGCGCCTTGTGTTGCAATCTCCTCATCGGTAATAAGGGTGGCATTACGATAGCCGAATTTACCTTTGCTCTTGTCGTAGTAACCAACGTACAAAGCTTGACCGGAAGCGGGGTCAACACCCACATACTCGGTTATCGCGTAGTCATAGAGTGACTTGCCTACCGTCAGACCGCCGTTGGTACTCATCTCCTCGCTGCCATCGTCGTTGTACGGAGGCAACTCCAGAATCTTGTTGTGGTACCATGCGCCGTTCAGACGGATATCCAACTTGACGTTACGCGTGTCAACTGCGTGAGCATTGAACTGGAATTCAACACCCTGGTTCGACATCTTGCCACCGTTGATCCATACGTACGAGTATCCGATTGATCCGGGCTTGTACTGCGGCATAAGCATGTTGTTGGTAAACTTGTAGAAGTAATCCAACTCCACGTCCAGATACTTGCCTACCGAGAACTCCAAACCTACGTCGTAGTGTGAGGTGCTCTCCCATGTCAGGTTCGGGTTACCTTTGTATATCCAGGTTATACCGTACTGACCTTCTACATAATCAATTGTGTATTGATCCTGGAAGAGGTCGGAACTGATACCTTGGTTACCCAGTGCACCCCAACTGAAGCGCAACTTACCGTCTTTCATCAGTTCTACGTCGCGCATGAAGTCTTCGTTGGTAAATGTCCAAGCCAAACCTATTGAACCGAAGTGTCCCCAACGGTGTCCCTTGGCAAACTTCGACGAACCATCGGCACGGTAGGTAACCGTAGCTGCATAACGCTCGTTGTAGGAGTATGTGCCGGTGAAGATGTAACTCTCCATCGTGCGCTGGTTGGTGTAGGAGTCCAGGTAGCCGTTCTGCACAGCGTTACCCCACTCAAGGCTCTGCGGGTCAACGATACGGTTCTTCTGACCGGTCATTACGGATGCGGTGAAGAAGTTCGTCTCGTGAACGGCCTGCGCACGAATAGTGTGGTCGCCAATCAACTTGTTGTACTCCAGACTCTGCTTGGCTTCAAAACTTAGATAGTTGCCTTGACCCTTGTATATACGACCAATGCCGGCAGCATCGCCGTAATAGTTGTTGGTGAGCTTTGAGGTGTTCTCGCTCAAGTATTGTAAACCTACGGTAACGTCCAATTTCAAATCCTTATAGAGCTTGAATGTCAGGTTACCGGATGCAGATACCTGGTGCTGGATGGTTTTCTGCTTGTCGTACAGCAGCGATCCGGCAGGGTTGATACCGCTACCGAAACCACGACCGCTACCTTCATGCATACCGTAGTCGTATGCATAGTTGCCGGTCTTCGGGTCGGTAGCCGGTGTGCCGTCAGGATTGTAGAGCAGCACCGGATAGATAGGAGGTATACCGTTGACATAGGCAAAACCGTTGTTCATGTTGCTGCCCTGTCCCGGGTTGTTGAGCGACGAATAGGTGTAAGCAATATTGATGTTACCCTTGAGCCATTTCTTGGCATCGAAATCAATGTTCGAACGTGCTGTGAAGCGGTCATAGTCCGAACCGATATAGTAACCTTCGTCCTTCAGGTAACCGATAGAGGTGTAGTACTGCAATCCCTGTGTGCCGCCGCTCAGACGTACTGTAGCCTGCGCTTTCTGACCTACACGGAAGATGTTGTCCTCCCAGGATGACATATTCTTGTACGAATCCAGCATATGTACATTGTCGCGGAACTTGCCTGTGTAACCGTTGATCAGTTGGCTGCCCTCCTTATCCCAAAGGTTATAAATGACAGGCAGACCCTTGTTGCCGAACAACTGCTTGTTGGTATTCTGAATACGCAGGTCTTCGCTACCCGTAAGAGAGTTGTAGATACTCTTCCAAGCCATCTCAACGTACTCTTGCGGGTCTTTGATTACGTCGTACAATGGCAGCAGGTGTAAGTTAGCACCGTATGTCACGTCTACGTCAATCTTCGACTCATCGCCTGAGTTACCCTTCTTGGTGTTGATAATGATTACACCGTTGGCACCACGGCTACCGTACAACGATGTAGCACTGGCGTCCTTCAGCACGGTGGTTGAAGCGATGTCACCCGGGTCAATCGATGAAATGTCGCCCTCATACGTCACACCGTCCACAATGTACAACGGTGCCGAACTGGCGTTAACCGAACCGATACCGCGGATACGGATACTGGCGTTGGTACCGGGCTGACCGGATGTGGTTACAACCTGCACGCCGGCAACCTCACCGGCCAAAGCCTTGGTGATTTCCGACGGGGTTTTCTTTTCGATGGTTTCAGCCGTCACGGCTTGTGCGCTACCGGCAAATGAGCCTTTTGTAACGTTACCGTAACCCGTGGCAACCACTTCACCCAGCTCGATAGTAGCTTCGGTCATAACGATTTGCATAACCTTTTTTACTTCCAAGGTTTGCTCGTTCATACCTACTGCCGATACTTTGACTGTGGTGGCATCATCGGGGATGGATAACTCAAATGCGCCATCGACGTCGGTAATTGTACCTAACGTGGTGCCGATTACCTGAATTGACGCACCAATCACTGGCTCGCCTTTTTCATCGACTACCACACCGCTAATCTGCTTGTTGGCGAAAGTAAACACGCTTACCAAGCATAGCGTTAATAGTGCAAAAAATTTCCTCATATTAACAAGATTTGTATTATTTCCATTGCAAATAGCAAGCGTCTTGTCTCGCCTGCTCACGTAGCCGCATTGCGCATTTATCGCGCGTAAACGGTAAAAAACACACAAAGATATAATAAATTATTCATTTTTGCAAATATTTTTGCGAAAAAAATTACACTTTGTAATCATTTAAGCCATAAATAGCACCAACGTGTTACAAAATCAGCCAAAGCGCTGGACACTTTGGCTGATTGAGTAAAATATGTTTTACGGACGTTTTAGAAGTCCAGATCCAGGTCTGCGAACAGACGTGTCGGACTAACCTTGGTCACCTTGCATCCCATACGTTTCTCGATAGCCTTGAGGTCAATCTTCTTCGGGTCGCCCATCAGTACGATGGTTACAGGTTTGCCCTGGATGTTGTCTTTGTAGAACTGCTCGATCTCGGCAAATGTCAGGTCATCGATTTTCTGTTTGTTGACCTTGGCGGGATCGTCGGTGTATCCCAGTGTCGCAAGACGGTCGAAGTAGCCGGCTTTGCCGCGCATGCTGGGCTTGGCTGTCTGTGCGGCCTGGCGGAGTGCCGTACGCAAACCGTCGATATTGGTTGAGTCAACCGGCATGTTCTCCAGGATGTTCATATATACATCGATAGCGTCAACAACTTTGTCGTTCTGTGTGCCTACATAACCCATGAAGTAGCAGTCTTTGCCTTGCAGAATCGGTGTCGCATCAACGCCATAGGCGGTGTAAGCCATCGAGCGTTTTACACGGATCTCGTTCATCACTACACCTGTAAAGCCTCCGGACATATACTGGTTAAACGCATCGGATGTTACGTCGGATGCTATGTCATACTTCCGTCCGTTGATGTAGAAGTACAGGTCAGCCTGCTGTACTTGCGCCGGCAGGAAGAGCACTGTTGTCTTGTCGTATGACTTGCGATCCTTGACTATCGGCGACTGCGAAGCGCGCATTCCTTCTGTCAAAGGCATCTCGTTTACCAACTTGTCGGCAGGGATTGTGCCACAATAGAAGATATCGAGCGCGTATGTACGAGCCTTGGCAATCTCCGACTGGATTTGCGGCAATCCCAGACGCCAGATGTCGCCGAACGGTACTTCGTCGATGTACGGACTCTTGTTGCCGTACAGGGCGTATGCTACCAAAGCGGATTTCTGAATCGGCGTACGTTTGGTGCGCGTCAGACGTGAGAAGAACACCTGACTCTTGATGTTGTCCAACTGCTTTTGATCCAGTTTGGGGAACAAAAGTTGACGGTTGACGAGGTTCATTATCTCGTGCAAGTGCTCGTCTTCGCCGGAAATGCTGATCGTGAAGTAACTGTCAGAGCATCCGTAGCTGACATCAGCACCCAAAGCAGCCATCTGACGGTTGAACTCCTGTGCTTCCGTAGCGGGCTGGATGCCTGCATAGTTCATCATTGTAGTTACGTAGTTGAGCATCGGCATTTTGTCTGAACCTATACCGTAACGGAGCGTCAAAGTGAAAATATCGTTCTTCGTGTTAGGCGTGTAGTGGAGTTTGATATGATCCGCTACATCGCTTACCTGAACTTCGCTCAGGTCGTTGAAGGTCTGCTTCAGCGTACCCTTGGGCAGTTGCTTGAATGCTTTGCCGTATTCAGTCTCGGCACTCTTAACCGGATCCAGCGGCTCAATCTTCGGCTTAGGCAGCGTGTTAGGCTTGACATTGCCTTCGTCGAAACTCAGGGTCAGATGGTCGGCGTCGAAGTACTTCTTGGCTACGCGTGCAATCTCCTCCTTGGTCAGTGCCTGAATCTTGGCGTTCGTGGTGAAGATGCGCTCCTTGTCGATGCCATATGTGAAGCAGTTAACCAGTTCCTGCATCTTGGCAGCCGACGATTCAAACTCGGTCTTGTATGACTGGTCGTACATCTTC
The DNA here is from genome assembly GCA_017525455.1 of Paludibacteraceae bacterium. Lineage (GTDB taxonomy): Bacteria > Bacteroidota > Bacteroidia > Bacteroidales > Paludibacteraceae > Colicola. Next base: position 701 of record JAFXSS010000138.1, on the reverse strand, counting down.
TTGACCGACTCAATCTGCCAGTCGGCAATGTTGCCGGTCTTGAGCTTGTTAATCTCAGCCATGATAATCTTTTCGGTGGCTTTATCCGATTCAAACTGGCGCTGGTTAGCATCGAAGTATGGTACTGCCTGCACCAAAATACGACCTTGGTCGCGGCGTGCGTCAAACGATACGCCTGCGAATTGAACATCACCGTCGATGGTAAGTTTGTCGAGTAGACCGGTTGTCCCGTTGCTGAGCAGTAAGCATACAAACTGCAGTGCGTCAGCGTCCTCGTCGGTAACTTTCACACCCTGATATGCCCAGATGACCATCGGGTTGTAACCCATGCGGTAACTGAACGAAGGATTGCCTGTGAAATCCGTAACGGGATATACGCCGCGTGCCGGCAGTTCTTTTGCCTCCAGCCGTGAGAACGTCTCGGCAATCATCGGCTTAACCTCTTCGCTGTTGAAGTCACCAACCAGGATCAGTGCCATGTTGTTGGGCACGTACCATGTGTTGTAGAACTCGATGAGCTTGGACAGACGCGGATTCTTCAGGTGCTCGGGCTTGCCGATAATGTTACGCTCGTATGGATGACCGCTGTACACCTTCTCAAACATTGTGTTGCTGACCTGACTTTGCGGGTCATTGGCGTACATGTTGTACTCCTCAAACACGTTTTCTAGTTCAGCCTGGAACGTACGGAACACAGGGTT
>JAFXSS010000137.1 GCA_017525455.1 Paludibacteraceae bacterium | reverse complement strand
TTTACAAATCCCGAGTCGAACAACGGTAACATACCTTGTTTCTGCAGTTCATGCAGGTTGGCATCGTATGCCAGTTGCACCTTGTGCATCAGATCAACTACCTGCTCGATATAATCCTGATATGCAAGGCCCTGACGAACGGCGTACTGGATAGCACGGTTGAGGTTGATGGTCAGCACGCTCTTTGAGCCGGTACTTACTCCACCGGCGCCCAGCGTGTACGAGAAGCCGTTGTCAGTGATCTCGTTTCTGAGACGGCAGCACGATGCCAGCGAGTCAGCGTTATCGCTCAGGTATGTGAAGAACGAGTGCCCCTCGGCATACATCTCAGCTGTGAAGTCGGCATACTCCTTGTCTTTCACATCACCGTTCTCGCTGAGCAGAGCCATTGTCTCTACAGGGAATGTCAGCACGGCACGTGTACGCTCCTGATTAAACCATTTCATGAACCGCTTCTGCAACCAGTTCAGGCTGTCCCAGTGAGGCTTCTCGCCATCGGGGAAACGGAAATCGCCGAATATCGACTCAAAGTAATAACGGTCGTAGTACGAAATGTTCCAGAATACAGACTGATAGTTGCGTGCTCCGGCAGGCTGGTTGATTGAGTAAACAACTTGTTGGAAGCAGTCGGTCAGGATCTTGTCGATTGTGCGGTTCTTAGTACTGAGCTCTACTACATCGTTGGCGCGCTTGTAATAATCCTCGCCATATTCCTTTTCGCAGAAGTAGTTCATATACATAAGGAACTCGGGCGTCGCGCACGCGCCTGAGAGCATCGAGCTTACCATGAATACCATGTTCACAAATCCGCCGCAGAAAGCCTTCAGGTTAGTCGGTGCTACTGCGTTGCCGCCAATAGCGCGAGTACCCTCCAGCAGCCACGGATACATTGTAACCGATGCACAGTAGTTAGCCAAAGATGTCTCGTCGTTCTTGTACAGGATGTGGGTTTTCAGCAGATGCATGTACTCGTCAGCCACCTCCTTGCCAAACATCTTCTCGATGCGGTTGGTGAGCAAGCGACGGTTCAGACGGATATAGTTGCTCTTAGGCAGCTCACCAATCAACGTGGCAATATTCTTCTTCTCCACATTGGCGTTGGCGTCGTACTTACTGCCGGTGGCAGCGTTAGGAGCCGAGCAGTAGTCAATCAGGAAATTGAGTTTCTCGAGCGTCTCACGATCCTCTGAGTGACGATAACGGTAGAGCATGTAGTTTTTGGCTACCTGGAAATATCCTTCGGCCATCAATGCGACCTCTACCTGGTTTTGTATATCCTCCACACCCATGCCGTTCCGAACGCGCAAGTGTGAGAGCACAGCGGTCAATGTCTCCTCAGTGGCAAACGAGCCCGATGCGATGAATGCCTTACTGATGGCATCCTTGATTTTGTCGATGGAGAAGAGCACTTCTTTTCCATCACGTTTCACAATTTTTGTTTCCATTTGTATTATAGTTCTTTCCACAAACCGACAACTTTTGGTATCAACCCATGGCGCAAAGTTTTCCGTTTTGGACAACTTTCCCACCTTTGCAAAACAGCCAACCTACTCGTTTTCAGGCTTGTATGTTAATTTTTCGGGAAACTTTCGTGTTTTTAGAACGAAATCGATTGCAAAAATACAACAATTTTCTGATATATGCAAATTTTCTTTGAGAAAAATTTTTATAAAACATTTTTGCTAACTACGGCACACAATTTTCAGTTTTAATAAGTTTTTAGAAAATGCTATTTTTAGCAAAAATATTACGTTGAAATTTGCATATTTGAGAAAAAATTCGTACCTTTGTATGTTTTTTTGTAGGTTATGCAGTCGTATCCACACATCATTGTTCCCGAGGGTTTGCATCGCGTGCTGTTGCATGCATGCTGTGCGCCGTGCTCATCGGCTATTGTGGAGTGGATGTGTGCGCATGACATTGAACCTACGATATTCTACTTCAACCCCAATATCTACCCGCTCAACGAGTACGAGATCCGCAAGCAGGAGAGCAAACGACATGCCGAATCACTCGGTATCAACTGGATTGACGGCGATTATGATCATGATCGATGGAAGCAGGCTATATGCGGATTGGAGAATGAACCCGAACGTGGCAAACGGTGCGAGATGTGCTTCTATCACCGCTTGTTGGCTACGGCACACAAGGCGCAGGAGTTGGGCATCGAATGGTTTGCCACTACCCTCGCCTCATCGCGGTGGAAGAATCTTGAGCAGGTCAATGCCGCAGGCATGCGTGCACAATCTGTGCTCAATGCGCAACAATCTACTGTCCGCTTCTGGGCACAGAACTGGCGCAAGGATGGATTGCAGGACCGCCGCAACCAGTTACTGAAGCAATATAACTTCTACAACCAGCAGTACTGCGGTTGCGAGTTCAGTTTCAGACAAAACAATTAAATCTACAAATCATACAATATCATGAAAGCTTTAGTCAAGCGATATGCCAAACCCGGTATATGGATGGAAGAAGTTCCCATGCCGGAAGTAGGTGTCAACGATGTGCTCATCAAAGTCAGGAAAGCCGCTATCTGCGGTACCGACCTGCACATGTACAAGTGGGACGAATGGAGTCAGTCGCACTGCAAGCCACCGTATATCATGGGTCACGAATTTGTCGGTGACGTCGTATATACCGGTTCAGGCGTGCGCAATATCAAGATTGGCGAGCGTGTCACGGCTGAAGGACACATCGTTTGCGGACAATGCCGTAACTGCCGCCGAGGTATGGGACATGTATGCGAGAACTCGCTATCGGTGGGTATATTTGGAAAGGATGGTGCGTTTGCTGAATATGTTACTATTCCCGAGTCGAACATTGTCAAACTGCGTGATGAAATCTCCGATGACTTCGCTGCCATTATGGATCCCTTTGGCAATGCTACCCACACAGCACTGGCATTTCCGCTACTGGGTGAGGATGTGCTGATCACCGGTGCCGGGCTCATTGGTACGATGGCGGCAGGCATATGCCGTTATGCCGGAGCCAAGCATGTTGTAGTCACCGACATCAATCCTTTGCGTCTGGATATAGCCAAGCGCATGGGTGCAGATGTTATCGTGGACGGCAGCAAGGGCGAAACCGTTGAGCAAGCCATGAAGCAACTGGGGATACGCGGATTTGATGTAGGACTGGAGATGTCCGGTGCTCCCGCTGCGTTCAATGATATGATCGCGCACATGTACAAGGGCGCAAACATTGCACAACTTGGTATTTTACCCAAGGATACACAAGTCAACTGGTCGGATATTATATTCAACGCACTGACTATCAAAGGCATTACCGGACGTCGCATGTGGGAAACATGGTATCAGATGGAGCAGATGCTGCTCGGCGGACTCGACCTTTCGCCGGTGATCACCCACCGCTTCAAGTTCGAGGATTTCCAGCAGGGCTTTGATATCATGGTCAGCGGCAAATGCGGCAAGGTACTGCTTGAAATGTAAAGTCATAAGTTATAATATACTATGCATCGTTCCGGATTCGTCAATATTGTCGGCAACCCTAATGTGGGCAAATCTACTCTGATGAACGCTCTTGTCGGCGAGCGACTGTCAATCATCACCAGCAAGGCACAAACCACCCGCCACCGTATCATGGGCATCGTCAACGGCGACGATTTCCAGATTGTGTATTCCGATACACCCGGTGTGCTCAAGCCGAACTACAAGCTGCAGGAGCAGATGCTGGAGTTCAGTCAGGGTGCGTTGGTGGATGCCGATGTTCTGCTATACGTAACTGATGTTCAAGACACGCCCGACAAGAACGCGGCCTTCCTCGAGAAAGTCAAACTTATCGCATCGTCACCCAAGCAGCAGACTAAGGTCTTTCTACTCATCAACAAGATTGACCTTACTACGCCGGAAACGCTCGAGAGTCTTGTCAGTTATTGGCAACGCGAACTACCGCAGGCTACTATCTTTCCTCTGTCGGCTAAGGAGCGATTTGGCATTGACCAACTGTTCTCTGCCATCAAGCAGGCTTTGCCCGAGTGTCCGCCGTTCTTTCCGAAGGATCAATTGACCGACAAATCCTCCAGGTTCTTTGTCAATGAGATTATTCGTGAGAAAATTCTACTCTGCTATGACAAGGAAATCCCCTATTCCACCGAAGTGGAGGTTGAGTCATTCATCGACGAACCTGAATCGCCGCAACATCCGCAGGGATTGATTCGAATCAATGCTGTCATCTATGTCGAACGTGATAGTCAGAAGGGCATTATCATCGGCTACAAGGGCGCTGCACTTAAGAAGGTGGGAATGATGGCACGCAAGGATATTGAAGCATTCTTCGGCAAACCTGTTTTTCTTGAGTTGCTCGTAAAGGTTGACAAAGATTGGCGCTCCAGCACCTCGCGTCTGCGCCATTACGGTTACGACTTATCATAGAATCCCGCCCGAAAGCAATCCTCTAATATAATCAAATCAGCCACGCTTGCACAGCGTGGCTGATTGTTTCGGTATATCCGTTTGGCTTAGAAGAATGCCTTGAATATATCGTTGCCGTTGGCGTAGATGAGCAGAGCTATCAATAGCCAGAAACCGATATTGTTGATTTTCTCCAGCCATTTGTCGGGGATCTGCTTACCTGTTATCATTTCCAGCAAGAGCAGCAGCACATAGCCGCCATCCAAGGCCGGTATTGGCAGGAAGTTCATGAATGCGAGAATCAGTGACAGGAAAGCGGTCATGTGCCAGAATGAGTACCAGTCCCACAATTTAGGGAACATGTTGCCTATCGCGCCAAATCCTCCCAGCGACTCTGCACCTTCACGCGTGAACACCAGTCGGAACTGATGCACATACGATGCCAGCAGGTTCCAGCCGTAGTGTATGCCTGCGGGTATCGACTCCCAAAATCCGTAATCCGTATGATCGGGCGTATAGTATGCAGTTACAGGTTTCATTGTCACGCCCATCAATCCCTGATCGCCGATGAACAGATGTGCTTCCTGATACACAGTATCGCGATAGAAACCTATGGTCACGCTGTCACAGGAATGTGCCGCCAATGCGTTCTGAACCATCACCGTGCAGGGCGTAGGCTCGCCGTTCACGCTAACAACGCTGTCACCTTTCAGCAGTCCGCCGTAGTAGGCAGCATGGTTCTCAACCACCGAATCAATTACAAACGGCACATAGTATCCCAACAGCACGTACTGACGTTTTCTGTACGACTTGTCCTGACGGGCTTTTGCTCTTTCCTTGCGGTCGTTGTCGTTCATCAGAGCCAGATAGCGCGTTCCCAGATCTTCCGACATACGCAGACTCACTTCCTGTCCGTTGCGTAGAACCACTACATCGCGTTTGCCCTCGATGATAATGGCTTCCACCACATCCGATATGTATTGCGGTTCTGTGCCGTCGATGCTCAGTATCTTGTCCTGCTGGCGAAAACCTTCTTCTTCCAGCACCGGCGAGTAATACAATCCGCTGTCAATCTTACTCAGAGGCAGCGAGTCTTCACCCCAGTGATATAGCATAGCGCCGAACATCAGCAGTGCGGCAATGAAGTTCACCAATATACCACCCAAAATAATCAGCAGTCGTTGCCAGGCTTGCTTGCTACGGTACTCCCACGGTTGCGGTTCGCTGGGCAGGTCGGTGGCAGCCTTGGTCTCATCCACCATGCCGGCTATCGAGCAGTATCCGCCAAAAGGTACCCAGCCTATACCCCACTCGGTGTTATCCGGGTCACGACGCCAGTCACCCTCAGGCAAAGCCTGAATCTCCTCGTCTGTCATCGGACGATAAAGGACGTTACCTTTGTCATCTTTCTTCGGTTGACCGGTTACAGGGTCTAACAACTCAGTTGCTGCTGGCTCCACGTTCGGGGCGAAGAATGCGAACCGCCACTTGCCATCCACCTTCTTCATGCGGAACAGCGAGAAGCGGGGATTGAAGAACATATAGAATTTCTCCACGCGCACGTTGAACAATCGTGCAAATGTGAAGTGTCCCAGCTCATGTATGACGACCAGAAAACTTAATGCTATCAGTAATTGTATCCACTGTATTGCAGTCATTGTATGAATAATGAATTAAAAATGACGAATTATAAATTACGAATTAGGTTGCTGACGAATGTTCGTGTCTCAGTATCAATGCGGACATAATCGTCGTAGGTCGGTTTGGCTATAAACGGCATATCCTGCATAGCCCGACTGATCAGTTCCGACATCTGCAGGAACTTGCAGCGGTGCTCACGGAACGCCAGGTTCACCACCTCATTGGCAGCATTCAGCACACAGGGCACTGTGCCGCCACGGTTCGTGGCTTCGTACGCCAATCCCAGGTTCGGGAATCGCTCCAAGTCAGGTTTGTCGAACGTGAGCGAGCCTATTGCAGCCAGATCGGCACGCGGGAAGTCCGATGCTATACGCTCGGGATAGGTCAGTGCCAACTGTATCGGCACGCGCATATCGGGAGCGCCCAATTGCGCTTTGATAGCACCGTCCACATATTGAACAGCCGAGTGAACGATCGATTGCGGATGAATAAGCACTTCAATCTTCTCGACCGGCACGCCAAACAGCCATTTGGCTTCAATCACTTCGAAGCCTTTGTTCATCATCGATGCCGAGTCGATGGTAATCTTTGCGCCCATGTTCCAGTTAGGATGTTGCAGCGCCTGTTCGGGGGTGACAGCCGCCATCTGCTCGAGCGTGAAGTTGCGGAACGGACCGCCGGAGGCTGTCAGCAGTATCTTTTCGATCTCCGCCTGTTCACCCATCAGCGACTGAAATATTGCCGAATGCTCGCTGTCAACGGGCAATATAGGAGAATGATGACGCTGTGCCAGTTCGCAAATCAGTTCGCCTGCCACCACCAGCGTTTCTTTGTTCGCCAGTGCGATGGTCTTACCGGCTTTGATAGCTTCGATTGTCGGACGCAAGCCTGCATATCCCACCATGGCGGCCACTACTATATCTATCGGGGCGAATGTCACCATCTCGGCTATAGCATCCGCACCGGTCCAGACCTTGCATGGCTCATCTTTCAGGGCTTCCTGCAGCGTCGGATACAGCGATTCGTCGGCTATGCACACTATCTCAGGATGGAACTCGCGAGCTTGCTTGATCAGTAACTCTACCGAACGGTTGGCACAGATAGCGTATATGCCAAATCGCTCGGGGTTGTTCCGAACGATATCCAGTGTCTGCGTACCTATACTGCCGGTACTGCCAAGTATTGCCAGTTGTTTGACACCCCCTGTCCCCCTATCAGAGTGGGAAATAAAAGTATGGGAGTTATTATTTTGTTTCATTATCAACTATTGAGTTCTTTCTTTATCTTAGCTATAACTTGCTCTGGAAACACTAATATCTCACTATTTGTAAACCGAATTGTTCTATAACCTAAAGCAAGTAAACACTGCTCACGCAAAACATCCGCTTTCTTTTGTTCCGGCAGATCATGATATTTACCGTCTACTTCCACTACCAACTGCTTACTAAGGCAGACAAAATCAACGATAAATTCGCCTATTATATATTGCCTTCGGAATATTACTCCTAATTGTTTTTTACGCAACATCTCCCACATCACACTTTCAGCTTCTGTAGGATTCCGTTTGTTCTTCACAGCGTTTTCCCTTAATATGCTATACATCATAGGGTTTGCTGTGTTATATTTCATTCCTTTATCCATTTATCGTTCTCCATCTCCTCCCCCTTTTGAGAAGGGGGCTTGGGGGGATGTTCAGAAAGCTATTACTTCTGCCGGATTGATTTCCAATCCTTGTTTCCACAGTTCAAATACTATCGGTGTGCCGTCCTTGACTATGGCAATGGTCTGCCCTGTCTGTACGGCTTCACCTACCCTGCATGTCACGCGCCCAACCGAACGGTATATCGACAGATAGTTATGATGCAGCACCATTACCGTATGCGTGTCACTGTCCTCGGTATCGATATGCACAACCATGCCATCCAGCGTGGAGCACACGTTCTCTTTGTCGGGCGTACGAATGACAACACCGTGTCTGCCCTCTTGTGGCGCATACGGGGCAATGATTACTCCGTGTGCCGGAGCATATAGCGAGAACACCGGTTCGTTGGTCGGGGCATCAAACAGCAGCAGGTTGTCGCGTTCGCGCTCTTCATATTCAGCCATGAACGCTGCCGTAGCTTCGTTCTTGGCTTCCAGCAGTTGCGCTTGCATCACCAACTGCATCGAGTCCAGACCAATCACGGTGTCCGATTTCACCTCGCCTGCTACCACATCGCGTATCACGCCAATGTATTGCGTTTGCAGATCCAGCGTCTGTTGCAGACTGTCCACACGCATCGATTCTTCTATTATCTCCTGCCTCAAGCTTGCCGAGTATCCCGGCAGGATGTTGCGAAACGGCGTGTAGATGATCAGTAGCGACAGCACACCTATCGTCAGCAGGAACATGAAGAACAACGCCGTGAACACACCGAGTCCTGACACGTGTATGTGCCAGAACTCGCGCAATGTATCATCATCTATCAGGGTCAGGCGGCGCTTGCGACGTATCCGCCTGAACCAACTTTCTTCATTGTACACAATCTTAGAATCTTCAAATCTTCAAATTTTCAAATCACTTCAGAATGGTACATCCCTCGCAGGGCTTGAGCTGCTTGAAGAAGTCGTTGCCCTTGTCGTCCACCAGGATGAATGCCGGGAAATTCTCAACTTCGATTTTCCATATAGCCTCCATGCCCAGTTCGGGATATTCCACGCACTCTATGGACTTGATGTTCTCCTGTGCCAGGATGGCAGCCGGACCGCCTATTGAGCCGAGGTAGAATCCTCCGTGCTTCTTGCAAGCGTTGGTAACGTCAATCGAGCGGTTACCTTTGGCAAGCATGATCAGGCTGCCTCCGTGATCCTGAAACTCGTCAACATACGGATCCATACGTCCTGCCGTGGTCGGTCCCATTGAGCCGCAAGCCATGCCTGCCGGCGTCTTGGCCGGACCGGCGTAGTAGATCGGATGGTTCTTCAGATACTCCGGCATCGGTTCTCCTGCATCCAGACGGGCTTTGATCTTGGCGTGCGCTATATCACGACCTACAATTATCGTGCCATTCAGGCTCAGACGGGTGCCGATCGGATATTTCGTCAGGATCTTGCATACATCAGCCATGGGTTGGTTCAGATCGATGCGAACGGCGTCGCCCTCACCGGCATTGCGCAGTTCGGCGGGAATGAGCGATGCGGGATTGGAATCCATCTTCTCAATCCATATACCGTCTTTATTGATCTTGCATTTGATGCTTCTGTCAGCCGAGCAGCTCACGCCCAGGCCAATCGGGCAACTTGCACCATGGCGCGGCAGACGAACAACGCGTACGTCGTGAGCCAGATACTTGCCGCCGAACTGTGCACCCAGACCAATCTTGTACGCCTCTTGCAGCAGTCGTTTCTCAAGTTCTATGTCGCGGAACGCACGACCGGTCTCGTCGCCTGTGGTGGGCAGACTGTCATAATAATGCGTCGAAGCCAGCTTAACCGTCAGCAGGTTCTTCTCGGCCGATGTGCCACCGATGACAATAGCAATGTGATACGGCGGGCAGGCTGCGGTGCCCAGCGATTTCATCTTCTCCACCAGGAACGGGATAAGTGTGCCTTCGTTCTGGATGCGTGCTTTGGTCTCCTGATACAAATAGGATTTGTTGGCACTGCCGCCACCTTTCGTCACGCACAGGAAGCGGTACTCCATTCCTTCTGCTGCCTCCAGATCGATCTGTGCCGGCAGGTTGCACTTGGTGTTCACCTCGTCGTACATCGTGAGCGGAGCGTTCTGGCTGTAACGCAGGTTGCACTCGGTATAGGTATTATACACGCCGTGCGACAGTGCTTCTTCATCGCAGAAACCCGTCCATACCTGCTGCCCTTTCTCGCCATGAATGATGGCTGTGCCTGTATCCTGGCACAATGGCAGTTGACCTTTGGCAGCCACTTCGGCATTGCGGAGGAATGTCAGGGCTACATACTTGTCGT
>JAFXSS010000136.1 GCA_017525455.1 Paludibacteraceae bacterium | reverse complement strand
CACCGGCAGGCAAGGCTATCATCATCACTACGATTGCAATCAATAAATATCTTAATGTCTTCATAATTCTATTTTCTATTTTTATCATACATTTTTGTCTTCCTTTCTCCCTCCCTTGAGGGGAGGGATGGGGAGAGGCCTTATTTATTGATTACATTCACCCGTTTGCCGGTTGAGTCGTAAATCACGTTGTTGTGCAAGATATACACTTTGTCGTGATAGATGAACTTCGTCGGCCCGTCTTTGTCAGTATCCGATATATCCAAACCTGTCGGTGTCTTGTGTACGCCCACTACAGCATTGATTGCGAAGCGATTGCTTCTTGTCCCCTCCGAACAATAGAATGTGTAGTCGTCGTATAACAGGTTTGTTGTGATTCCTGTCTCGTAGTCAATCAAATATACACCTTCCAGTTCATCGGCAACGCTGGCTTCGTGCATCTTGAATGTATATTCGCCATTTGCAGGTATACGCACCATTACAGGAATCCACTCTTTTGCCAACTCCTCGTTAATGGCTACATACGCCATATTCATATCACCATAGCGCATATAGGTTCGCAGAGTGTTGCCGTCGCTCAAGAGCTTCTCAAGGTCTGCATTCAGCTCATATGCGGCAGTATATTTTTTGCTCACAAATATACCCATCATATCTTCTGTTGCTCCTTGACTTAGCAGAATGTACGCTTGCTGTTCGGGTACTTCTTCCTTCACCGTATTTCGGTAGCTCGGTGCTGCAGCTGCGCGCTTCGCCGAACCGAATGTGATTGAGCCATCTTTTGGCGCTTGAATCAAGAAGCCACTTCCCGGTTTCAATTTTGCCGTAGCAGTTGCGACCTGATCATACTCTTTGAAATCGATATCCGGTATGCTGACGTGTGCCACTTTTGTCTCATCGTCATACTCTATCGTTCCGCTGTATAGTGACATGTACGGGTTCGCGACAAAATTCCATCCTACCAGATATGTAGGCTTGGCTGGGTTAGCATTGCTACCCCATGCATTCACATATACGGTGTCTTTGTGTGTTGGGCTTATATAGCCTTTCTCGCCACTGGTAATCCAATCTGCCGAAGGTATGTTCAACGGCATTCGAATAATTGAGAATGCCTTGCCACTCGGGCGTTTAGCAGTCATTGCATAACCTTTACCCGGTTCAAGTTTCGCCGGTATAGCTCTGTTTCCGGTACTTCCGTAAAGTTTCCAGTTCGTGCCGCTTCCAACGCCTGTCTGACCGTTGTTTGCACGGCTCTCACCATCGTAATAACGCAAACGTAGCGATGTGCCACTGCCCTCACCGATAATTGCAGCTGAATTCGTATTTAGATACTTGATCTTCGAGCCGTCATTACTACCTAAACCAACCTCCCAAGGCACTGCTATCGGGTAGTACTGATCAAAGTCGATGTACCAGTCTGCGTATATGTTCGATGGTTTAGCCATGTTTGCATCGTTTGCAATATGCAATCGTGCAACATCATAGCGCTTGCCTCCCACGCGACTCCAGCCGTTACGTAATACAAGAGTCGTAGGTGTCAGCGTGCCTGTCGTCACTTTTACTGTAGCACCCGGATAGATCTCCAGTTGCTTGATTGTTACACCGCTGAATGTCGCTGCATCTGCTGTCAGCACTGCATTGGGCAATACATGTACTTCAGCTTTCTCCCAGTGTGTCTTTGCGGCATCTATCACCGACATCGTCTTTGTGCCGTCAATCAACCACGGAATACTTACCATACTCGTTCCTGCGACATCACCTCCGGCGTTCAACCAATCGAAGTATAGTATCTGATCCTTCTTCGTTGTTAGGTCAATCGCGTTTCCAAAGTTTATAGTGTAGTTGTATATACTTGCGCCACCACCGCTGGTTTGTGTTTGACTATATGCCAATGCACCTGTTGCTACATCACCTACGCGAGCAATGACTTTGCTGTAATTTCTTGCATCCACCTCAAGAATAACGCTATTCTTCCCCCATTCTGTAACACTTGCTTCTTCCAGCACGCCTATGACAGGCAAGAAATAGATATCACTGGCGGTCGGCGAACTATAGAACCCGAAGTTACTGCCATACATGCCTATTTTCTTGTCTTTATAACCACCTGAACCGACTCTTGGATCAATCTTCACTTCATAAGCGCCAAAGGTCGAACTATTCAAGTACCAGTCTTGTACGTCTGTTCCTCCTGTTGAAGACAGCCACATGTTGTTGTTTGCTGGGGTTGTAGAAACTTGCAGGTATTGGCTTCCGCTTCTTGTAAAACGTATACCACTACGATTGCGGTTGGCTACTGCTGGACCATCGTAGTACTGAGTTCCTTTGTACAAAACATTTTCCGGAGCGAATACTGCACTCGTAGGAGTCGTTGCATTATCTACTACAATAGGTATTGCAGCCGTGGCTTTTGCCGTCTCAGCAGTGCTTGCAAGGTCATTTGGCAATGCATACCATTGACCATCTTTCTTCACGGCTATCACAAACTGCTCGGGCAGTGTGCGACCATATAGATCCATCGTTTCCATTGTGATGGCTTTCTTTGTGGGTGTAGAATTATCCATTACTTCTACTTCCAATACGTAGTGATCAAGTGTATTATATACGCTTGCTGCAGGCTTATACGCTATGCGGAAATTGTACGTTGCCTCACCTGTTGTTCCTGTTGGGATTGCGAAGTAACTACCATCAGCGTAACTACTGCCATTGCCATCTGCATTATATACGCGGAATTCACTGGATGCTATATTGCTTGATGTGTGAGAATATGTTGTGCCGCCAATCTTATCTTTCAGCGTGAACTTTAGGAATTTCGGCGCACCGACCGTTGATCCCCACGCATCACTGCTGACGGTAATTAGTGCTGTGGAAGGGGTCAGTACCTCGCAGTTCGCGTAGGATGTCAGATATATCGGTCCGCCTGCAAGTTCAATCTCCGGACCACAAGTCGTACGGTAGTTAGTATAACTAACACTTGTCCATTTCGCATGTAACTCTAAATCATTGGCATACAACCATTGCTTGGTGACATCCGTATAACTTGTTACGCTCGGTAACCAGTTTCCATCGGCATCTATCAATTGCGTCCCGGCGCCACCGGCAGATGTGAAGTAGCCTCCAAATACATTGTTGGCTTTTGTCGGGCAAGTTATTGCACTTGTCAGGTTGGTGTTTGCACCGTAGTGCACGGTTACGCTTGTTGTACCTCCCGAGCCGCCTTCTGTATTCAATGTAACGGTATAACCGCTTGAAGTCCACTTCGCATATAGCGTAGCAGCATCGCTTTCACTATCATCCCAAACGTGAGAACTGTTTCCTTCAGCATCGTAATATTGCGTTCCGCTACCGTTTATTGCAGAGTAATATCCGCCGAACGTATAACCCGTATTAGTCGGCATCGTTGCTGCCGGCATCGGCAGGTTCACTGTGGCTGTCACGCTGTTCGTACCGCCCGTACCACTTTGCTTGTTCAGCGTCACGGTAGTAGTATGAGCTGTGGCAAACACAGCCGTTACGGTTACTGCCTCATCCGGCATTGTAAATGTCGCTCCATCGCCGGAACCGGTTACAGAAACTTCATCACCGCTAACAGTGCCTGTCACAGTCCAACTTGATATGTTGTATCCGCTGTTCGTCGTTAAGAGATTCAATGTTACTTCCTGCCCTTCGCACGCAGACTCCGGTGTAGTTGAGAATGTTCCTCCTTCCACAGATCCGCTACTACTCAAGTTTATATCATACTTCTCACAACACGTTACACGGAATTCCGTAAAGCTACCCATAATCTTATATAGCGTCGGAGCTGTACAACTACCATAGGATCCGAAACGATCACTATTCCATCTTACGTAATATCCAGTAGTATGCGTAATGTCGTTGTACGCGATAGCATTAGCTTCTGTGGCTGAAGTCTCCAGTAGATGGTATACTTCACTGAAACCACCTGCGTTGTCTGTAAGATAGTCTTGTGTCGCTGCGCTCCGTATAGCGTACTTACTTGTACTGGAATTATATTTTACCTTAAACATTAATCCTAAATCCGATGTTGATATAACCCCTTCACTTGGAGAAACGGTAGTCATACCATACAAACCTTCCATAATATCACTTCGTAATGCTTTGGTCTTAGAGTTGCCTACAATCAAGTAGTAACCATCCCAGTCTGCGCCGCTCCAGCCGCTTGTATTGGAACTTGTCAACTCTGTGAAATCATAAGAAGTTGTTTGTGTTCCGTATGCTCTGACGGATCCGAAATAGAAGTTTCCGGTATTCGAACCATAGGAAATCTTAACATTCGTCGTGGTGTTCGGTACTGTAACTACATAACCATATTCTTTTTTCGCTGTACCATCGGAGAAATGATCTGTCGAATAACTACTACCGCCATCCGTTGAATATTCTACAGTTACTAGTGCTTGCTGCGAGCCACGGGCAAAGAAGGTAATCACACCTGCATTATAGTCGCTGAAGTCTAAACCGGCAAGAGTTATTACAGGATCTGAACTTATGGAAGTATTGGCATAACCGTATACTGCACTTGTGGTCATCGAAATATTCGATGTCATAGTAACTGAGTTCAACGTATTACCATCCTTGTCTGTCGCTTTAATCGCAGTACTTGCCGTAATGGATTGTTGGTCCCATTTGGCTATAAGCGTATTCGGTATATTCGGACTACCTGTGCCCTTCGCCCAAACGGCGTGGTAAACAACGTCCGCACCACTTACATTCGGAATATCGCTCGCGTTGCGGTAAATGGTCTTGCCTCCCACACTATTGATAGTCTCCTCCCAAATATCTGCCTCGGCAATCCAGCCGTAGAACTTGTTGCAATCGGTCTTGTCGCAAGCGTCCGTCACATCCGTCAACGTCGGCGGCGTCGGCTTCGTGCCATCATACACCTTCACATGGTCATAACCGCTCACTGCAGTCAGGTCATTCTTGAACGTTGCATAATGATATGTATCCTCTGTAAACGTCGCATTTACCGTCACATTCTCGTCCGGCATCGTAAACGTATTACCTATCGGCGTTACTGTTCCGCCTCCTGCTTTCGTGATCGTCCAACTCGTGAAAGAGTAATGTTCTGCATTATGGGGCGTTAACGTGATCGTGGCTCCCGCACAAGCTGACGAGTTGTCCGCTTCGAACGTACCCCCCGTCACTGTTCCGCTTCCGGTGAGTCCGATTGTGTGTGACGCATTTACCGTTATCGCCTGACTTGTTGACTTGTTGTAAACAGTGATACTTACCGAGCTGTTATTCGTTGCAAGAGCTGCGTTAGTAGCCGGTGAGAAAGTAAACAACGCGGCGTCAGAAGCATAAGAGATATCTTGCGTTGTCGAGTTCTCGTATGTTGCCGTTACTACCAATCCTGTCGGGTCAAAATTCTCACCCGCACAGTAGGTCGTCTTCGTCGGTGCGGTCTTCACTGCGATACTGCTTATTGCCGAGAATGAAGCCGATACCGTGACTGCAAAATCCGGCATCGTCAGCGTGTTACCAGCCACATTCGTAGAAGTAATATCCGTGTAAGGTGATTCCGTCTTAGTTACCGTCCAAGCATCAAATACATATTCCTTCGAACTTGGAGTCGCACTTAACGTCACCGATGCATTCTCGCACGCCGACGTCGGATCCGCACTAAATGTACCGCCAGTCACACTTCCGCTGCTGGCTAATGTAATTGCCGATGATGTGCAACATGTAGTTAAGTAGTCAGAATAAACAGCATCGGGGACATATAATTTCATAGTGTACCATGACGTATTGAAATTGGTACCATAATAAACACACCATCCACTACTATATTCCAAACCAGCATAATCATTGACCGTGTTTCGAACAGTAAACACCGGAGTTCCATTGCCAGTATGGCTGTTACTTGTAATTGCCCATGTTGTATTGCCGCTCGATTGCACAGAAATGGTTTTCTTCTTTTCTGAATTTGAACTACCAGGAGCGCCATCTGCGACCAAATAGTTATTACCTGTTTTAAATTTCCAATTTGTTGACGATGCTTCCAATGTCCAATATTGACCTGAACTGACTGAAATTTTACCAGTACTTTCCGTTGGCGCTGATTGTGCTGCCGCTAAATCTGTCGTAAGGATATAGTTGCTACTAGAATACGCATTAATAATAGCTATCTTTGTCGCACCGGCCAAATCATCAGTTGTCTGTACGCGTTTGAAAGTTGTGGAAGATTCACCGGCTTTCGCATACACTGGATAATACGTCACGTCGCTTGTCATCGCTGGCAAGTTGTCAGAAGACGTATATACCTTTACATTCGCAGCCGTCCGACCGTCTATAAAGCTCTGGTTCTGTTTGTCGGACCATGCCGATTGTGTCCAACCGATAAATGTGGTACTGGTAGCATCACATGCAGCAGGGTTACTGCCCGGCTTACTCGGCGCTGTACTATTCGCAACTAACGCTGTCGAATGTGTGCCTCCATTACCGTTAAGGAATGTTACCGTCCATTTACCCGTACCACTCAGCGACACCGTTTTACTCGTAGCATTCGTACTCGTCAGCGTCAATGTCGCGCTGTGACTACCTGCGGCTGTTGGTGCATAAGTGACTGTAATAGTCGTGGCTGATGCCGTCCCGTCTGTTTGGGTAACGGTCGCTTTATCCACAGTGAAGTACGTCGAACCCGATGTCCGCGCAATACCGATATTGCTTTGCAGATATGTACCGCTAACAGTAAACGTCATTGTGTACGATCCACCAACAGCTCTATCACCGAAAGCGCGTGACGACTGGCTAACCGTTATCTTCGGTGTTCCGAATGATACTTGCGTTCCGTACCCCGTGCCATAACCATTCGTCGCGTACGGGCGAACATAATACAACGTACCTTCCGTCAAACCGGTCAATGTTGTATTGAAAGAAGTGCTGGCTGCAATCGAAGTACCAACCTCAGTTGTTGAGTTGCTGGTTGTCGGGTTGGAACTTGTGCCATACACAAATCCATAACTTGAAATCGCACAACCTCCCGTTCCCAAGGAACTGAGACCTGACGCACAAGTAACTGCTGCGGTAGTTGAGGTTATCGTTCCTTTTGAACCTGCCGTTACTGTCGGGGCAGTAGTACAAGCCGCTAAGGTAGTGAAACTAAATTGTGTACCATAACCTGTATCCGCGCCATTCGTCGCATATGGACGAACATAATACGTCGTACTGGCAGAAAGACCATCTATCAGTTTCTCAAATCCTGTACTAGCAGCAATTGATGAACCTACTTCATACGTCTTACCAGTACCTGTAAGGGTTCCTCCAATGGTTGGATTAGAACTTGTACCAACAGCAAATCCGTAACTGGTCAGCGAGCAACCCGCTCCGCCGATATTTGTAATACCACCCGTACATTGTGCCGTTGCACTACTGCTCGATGTAACCGACCCTTTTAATGAACCAGCTGTTACAGTTGGCACATTATCGCAAGAAGCGGCAACTGTCCACTTTGCATAAAGTCGCAGTCCAGCAGTTATAGTACGAGTGGCAGAACCGGAAGCGGCAACGTCTGTTCCAGATCCATTGGCGGCAGTATTCCAACCCGCAAAAGTATAGCCAGCCTTTACTAAAGTACCAGTATTTGCTTTGATTGTTGCGGTAGCATTGTCACCATATACTGTAGCATCATTGGGAACTGTTCCACCTGTTGCACCGTTTTTATCGTAGATAACCCGATAACCAGCAATGTATAAGGTTAAATCATTTTGGGTGTTGCCATATGATCCAAAGTTTGCTGCTGTGGTTTTGTTCTTTTGAATAGATTTGTCTGTATAGGTAGTTCCTGTTATGCGTATTTTAGAAGACACAGTAGAAACGGTCACAGCTTTAGCCGCAGCCGTAAGGATTAATTTTCCATTTGAACTCCCAGGCTCAACATACAAGCCATTCGGTGTTACCAAATAATACTTGCTGTTTTCTATTAAAAATGTATATTTGGTACCGCTTGCCCTAGTAGTGGTAGCATTACCCGTGATAGCGTCACCCGCTTCATCTGATGCTAAAAGGGAATAATAGGTACTAGTCTTTTTACTAACTGTTGCTTGTCCTGCAAGGTAGTAAACCGTAGCATCTGCTATGTTTGTGTGACTATTGATAGCATCTCCAACTGCTCCCCACGCATTGCTAACTCCGACAGTCAGCAGAATTGCAAGAGCAGAAACGAGTTTTAGTGTCCAATTAATAGTGAATCCCGACAGTGAGCCGACGGTCAACCGACGGTCAAATTCAACTTCGTTTCTCTGTGAACCCGCTATCAAACTCCACAAATCCGAAAAAAGATTAAGTTTTTTCATTGTATTTTGTATTATATTATTCACTTTATGACCTTTGAACGTGTGTCCTGCCCATGGCTGACAACATTTTTATACGCAACTTGTTATGGATTCTCATCTGCAAATACTGCGTAATAAGTCACTTCGGCTGTTACTGCTGAGAAGTATGTTTGTGAATTCCATAACGGTGTCGGTGCGCTGCCTACACTTCCCGTAATCGGCGAGGTAGTCCATCCCATAAACTTGTCACCGCAACCATCCTCGCCTGCTACTGGTGGAGTGGGCAGGGTAGGCTTCTCGCCATCAACCACGGTCGCTATAGCGGCTCCGCCATGTTCTGCAGGAGCCAAACTCCAATCTTCGCCATTCACCATCCAATGTACGGCATGATGCAATACACCCGTACCGGAAACTGCGATATCCAAATCAGCAGGCAACGCACCGCCACTGATATTAACGATATCTTCTTTTAGTCCTTTGCTGGCTGGAGTGAAGGTTACTCGCACAGTAGTTGAGGTGGCAGCTTTTGCTATGCTCGCTGGCGAGACGCTCATGCCGACACTCCCGTCATACAGGTCAATATCGAGATTACTATTTAAGTTAGCCGTTGTGATTGTGAAATCTTTATATACAGTGTTTCCTACTTCCACGTTTCCAAAATTCCATGATGTCGGACTTGCCGTTGCCGTTGCCTCAATAACATTCAGCGTGTAAGAACCGCTTGCAGCGCAGTAGTCACCATTGGCTGCCGCTGTAACTGATATGGTAGTAGAGCCTGCACCCTCAAGCGTGATTACTCCGCTGGTCGCATTAACAGTCGCAACACTCGTGTTACTACTTGACCACGTATCCACGCCACTCGTTCCGTTAGAAAGCGAGTAATTTTGGTACTTAGCAGGACCATTAACCCCAACTTGCTTGGTTACGGTGGAGTTGGCGAATGACAAAGTGCGGGAAGTGCACGCTGAATATGTCGTGATGGTTCCTGAACTTGTCAATGTAATGGTCCCAATATATGCAGCACCTTCTCCGGCTGTAAGCGTCAAATCAAATTCAGATGAACCGGTCTTTGTCAACGTTGAAAACGCTCCACTAACAGTTGGCCCGCTCTTGCCATTGTTAAGCGTATAGTTTGATGCGCCAATTGACATTGTTGCATCTGAATTGCTACAATAACTGACGGTGACAGTAATGGTATTTGTTGATATTACGTGTAAACTAATATATCCTTTATCAGATTTACTACTACCCTTCAACTGCAACCATCCGGTCGTCTCATAGCTTGTGCCATAATCTGCTGCATTATAGAATGTGACAGGAATATATTTGTCATCTCCGACAGAGATGTTATAGCTTGTTGCTGTAGTAGAATAAGTACTCGGCGCACCACCTATGCTATGCCATGTTCCTCTCGTATAAGTTGAACTACCACCTGGCAAATAGATTGTATTCCCCCATGCATTCCCTATGCAAATAGTGAGCATCAGCAGGGTAGAGAGGAGCATTCTCGAGCCAATCCTAGACCTTATACCAATTTTTGCACCAAAATTGGCATGATAACCTGCTGATTGTAAATGCATTGAACGCCCGACTTCTTGTGCCCAAAATTTCGCCACAATCCGCCGAATTGCACTCAACAATTCATCTTTTATTGATAAATTTGTTTTCATTGTATTTTGTATTTTATATTATTTTCGTTTTGTGAGCAGAAGTCAAACCAATAACCTATGCCAATTGTCATTTCATTTTGTTTAAGAGTTCGCGCAATTCCTTCAAACGAGGTTCTAAGAAACTTTTATTCATTTGATAGTATTTCTTGATTTCCTCAATTCCTCCCTTTTGATCTTCCGAAAAGAGAGTCTGTGCCTTTACAAGAAAACTATCCGGATTTGGTGCTTCGTCAAATAATACATGTAGCAATAGTATTGTCAAGTCTAAGTTGCGATGGATAGGTAACTCTTCTGATTGTCGACTCCAATGTCCATTCACATGCCGCCATACTTTCATTGCGATTTCATCATTATCATATTGAGCATAACCAATACTCAAAGCTTTGGCATCTGTATTGTTTCTATACATACCATCTACCTTGTCATAGTCATTAACTGACACCAATGGCTTATGACTCAAATGTTTTGGCGATTTCATTTTCCTTTTTCCCTTTTATCGTGTCGGGCACAACTTTTATATTGTATTATTATCTTTCAGTTTTATTCTTGTGTTTTGGCAAGTAATTCCATACAAAAAAGCGACTATTCGCTTTTGGAATAATCGCTTTCAAACGGTGTTGTAGAGAAGTCCTATTCAGTCTCTTTGTCTTGCTGCTGTTGCTCGGTATAATGTTCCCGAGCGATAGCTATGGCGCGTTGTAGCTTCTCTGCCAGAACTTTCCGATCCGGCAGTTGAGTATAGTATTGCGCTACCTTAACCGGGCTGTCTTCATCGAGCATTAAATACTCAATATGCTCCGTATTACCCTCTGAGCATAGAATCAGACCTATCGGAGACTCCTCGCCTTCGCGCCGTTCGTTTTGATTGAGATAGCGCAAATATAACCGCATTTGTCCTTCGTGTTCCGGTTTGAACTTACCCAACTTCAAGTCTATAGCCACCAATCGGCGCAAGCCGCGATGATAAAATAGCAAGTCAATGTAATAGTCGGTCGCATCTATCGTAATGCGTTTCTGGCGCGCAAGGAAAGCAAAATCGGTTCCCATCTCGTTGAGAAACTCCTGCATCTGAGAAATGATGGCACTCTCCAGATCCTTTTCCGAGAACATATCCGGTAATCCCAGCGCATCCAAAAAGTAACTGCTACGAAAAACCAAGTCCGGCACGAGCGTTTGTTTCTCTTCCGTCTCTTCTAATGCCTGACGAATCGCCTCTTCCGGGCGCCGACTAATGGCTGTGCGTTCATATAACTGAGAATCTATCTTCTTGTCAAGAGTGCGCGTATCCCAGTGCTCATAACAACACATCTCCATATAGAACTTACGGGCAAGTTCATCGGGTATGTACATGATGGACTTCAAATGAGTCCAACTGAATTGTCTCTGCACTGCGGAGACAATGTCGGATTCTGAGAAAGTCTCTGCAGCGCGGAGACAATGTCTCAATGTCTTTTCACTCCAGCCCTTGCCGTATCTTTCACTCAAACGAAGCGATAGATTCTTAACGACTTGCTTGCCGTATTCAGCACGCTTGTTGTACAGGACATCTTCTATTATGCGCTTACCAATCAGCCAATTCGTGTGACAAACTTCCGCGTTCACATACACAGCCACACGAGTACGCGTCTCATCTATAATATGGCACACATCCGTATAAAGCTGTTGACTCTCCGGTAGTTCTGTTACCTTTTGCAATGGCTCATTTTTCATAATCTTGCAGTTATTAAAAGCACTGCAAAGATACAAAAAACATTTGACATACGCAAACTTTTGAGCAAGAAAATGCAAGTAAAATGCACTTTTTCGATTATTCCTTATGGAATCACTATGTCAATGTCCGTTTCTGCTTTGTTTTCAGTACCGCAGCAGCACTATGATTTTTTGTCATGGCAAAGTTGACAAAGTTGGCAAACTCAAGCCTATATCTTTCACCCTTATTCCTGTTGGCTTATTCTCGGGACATGACCCCGTGATGCTCCAGTAATTGCCATGACAATTATCGCTCATCTGTAGCGCGGTGTCAGGCGTAGCGTTAGGGCATTACAAAACACGGATACCGCAATCACGGCATCTTCGTGGTAAGCTAAGGTAAACGAAAAAAAACAAGTTCGCGCCTATTGGCGTCATTATCACGCCATTATGTATTTAAATACATATAGCGACTGCAAAGGTACAAAAAATATTTGATATTTGCAACTAAAATCAGGATATTTTTTTGGAAATAAAGTTTTGCCAAAACGACTTGCCAATTTCAAAATTTTATGCTCTTCGAAAACAAAAAATCAGAACGACATATTGACATGTAAAAATCCTAAATTTTGTTACCAAAAACGAAAAATCGGCTACAATTTGTTTGCGAAATCGGAAAAATATTTGTACCTTTGTACAGCGAAAAAGTTATGGACGTTCTCATCCGCTTGACACGATTTATGCCATCCGCTTGACTGCTACCATTTCGGCAAACATCGCACATGGGTCGAGCCAGCATCGGTAAGACATCGGTTCAACTCCGGTTCAACCTCGACTCAACCCCTACAAACTTGGCCGTTTTTTGTTTGCCGAACCGCAATTGACCAAACCTGCTGAACCAAACCGGAACGAGACCTGTCGTAACGCCAGTAACTGCATCCTAACTGCAACAGAACGAAAGCATTATGTGCCCTAGCGATATGAAAACTTATCTTTGTTTCCCGCAACTGTTTTTACCGTGTATAGGGGTATTATCGCCCCAAAATCACGATGGCCTGTAGCCATGGTGCAGGCTTGCTGTAACAGTTAGCAGAAATCACATCCTGCGCCCTGCCTGCGCAATAATCCAGGCAGAAACGGACATTGACGTAATGTGTACTTGTAGGAAAGACAGAAAAATGATGTAAAAAAACTTTTTCTTGCCCGAAAATTTGCATATTTCAAAAAAAAGTTGTACCTTTGTTTCGCAAAGGTAATAACGAAAGGAGGTTGATATGCAAGCAACGGGAACACAAAACTATTCCTCAGAGCAGAAACGTCCTATGTGTGGCTTGGACTATGCATTGGCAGATATT
The DNA here is from genome assembly GCA_017525455.1 of Paludibacteraceae bacterium. Taxonomy (GTDB): domain Bacteria; phylum Bacteroidota; class Bacteroidia; order Bacteroidales; family Paludibacteraceae; genus Colicola. Next base: position 7,661 of record JAFXSS010000136.1, on the reverse strand, counting down.
GCTGCCGGTCGTGTTAATCACTATGAATCATTAGAAGAACTGATTAACAAGTTTAAATAATGTATAGTGTTGATACTACTGCTCGGTTTGAGAGATCCGTCAGAGAGTGTAAGCGCCAAGGCAAGCGCATGGAAGATTTGTGGGATGTCGTGGCTATTCTCATGGAGAATGGCTATCTGCCCGATGAATTCCAACCTCATATGCTTACGGAGGAGTTTGCCGGTCTTTGGGAGTGCCACATCGAAGATGATTGGTTGTTGGTGTGGAAGCAGAACGATAAGCAGCTCACGCTATTGCTGACTGATACCGGCACGCATGAATATTTATTTGGCAAGAAAGGGAAAGACAATGAGTGAAGATTTTAAGAAATCATTAGAGATATCTGTCAATGAGGCAGAGCGAGGAGAAATCAATCATTATGAATCGCTTGAGGACTTAAAAAAGGAGATAGGCTAATTCTCCATAACACTTTTCCTATAAGCAACAATTCCAACGGAGTTGTTGCTTTTGTTATATAGGTACACATGATGTCAAGAAAAAGAACACCAACCGAAAACAATATATTAAGGAAAGAGAATACGGGTTTAGTCATTGGGTTGACCTATGTTCCCAAACACAAAACAAATAATAGTAGCACCCGACAGGCATTGAGCAAAGATTTTGGCTTGAGTTTGTCAACTTTGTCAACTTTGTCATAGCAAAAAATCATAGTGCTGCTGCGGCACTCAAAACAGCGCAGAAACGGACATTGACATACTGATTTGCTTATAAGAAGGTGAAAAGCGAAACAATTCTTGCTGTGCGATATACACTCCGCAGAACAGCAGAACGAGTTCTCCGAGAGAGTACTGATACCGTGATAAGTTGTAGCAACGATGCCGGTTTCAAGTTCGGAGGGCGGTGAACATTTATTTGGGGTCAACAATTAGCAACCATTAACAACAATTTTTGCAGATGGGGATTATTTATTAAATCAAAAAAGCGGCGGTAACGGCTGGTACTCCAGCCTGAGTCTTACCGATTGACGGGCCGTTGTGAGCAAGTTCCCATAGCCCGACACTCGATAATCCCCTTGCCCGACTCTATGAGTCGCACAACCGCCTTACAAAAATACGATGTCTGCGACATCTCACAAAAAATCGTTCGCTACGCTCTCTTCAAAAAATCCATGCGGGTAGCAGGTAGCATGCGAATAATCTTCGTCTTCCTCCTACCGCACCACTACTATTTTTTGTATGCAAATCAGTAGAAATACCAAGCAAAATACAGGCTATAGGTCATTCGATTCTTAGCCGCAATGGCACGGTTATTAGACCTATGGTCACAAATAAACGAAATAATATAAAATCAAAAATATGAAAAAACTTAATCTTTTTTCAGATTTGTGTAGTTCGGTAGTGGGCTCACGGAAGGATGACGGTAGCACTCGTTTACGTGTCGATTACGACTCGTTTACGTGTCGTTTACGTGTTTGGCCGTATTCACTCGGTAAAATAGTCGCCGTTGTGTGTATGCTACTCAATATCAGCAGCGGAAATGCATGGGGAGCTGTGAATAACGGCGACTTGTTTGAACGAATTTCTGCAGCACCAGTTGCAAACGATGAAGTAATTATTGTCAATTCTGGTGAAACGGTTGCCATGAGTACCACTCAGAATAGCAACAACAGAGGTCAGACTTCTGTTACTATTGACAAAACAAATCATCAATATGTCTACCAGTCTTCCGATAATGCGCAGGTGTTAACAGTATCTATCAATTCATCCCAATATAGCTTCAATACTGGCTCAGGTTACTTACGGTGCCCTAGTGATAACAATTATCTTAGGACATATAATAAATTGGAAAATTCTACCAAATGGACTCTCTCCGTATCTTCTTATGTATTTACAATGCTTAATGTAGCCCAAACAAGCCGTTACATCGCATACAATAGTAGTAACAGTATTTTTTCTACGTACAAATCAGGACAAAGTAAACCCTACATCTACAAGAAAGTCATGTCTGCGCCGACGGCAGTTGCTGCAAGCAGTATTACAGCGAACAGTGCAACTATTACCGTCACCGATGCTACTAATGTGAATAATTACGAACTATACTACAGCACAAGTAGCACAGCACCTTCGGCAAATACGGCAGCATCAACAACGATTACTGGAGGCAAATCCAAATCCATAACAGGTTTGAATGCAAGTACCACATACTACGTGTGGGCCCGCGCGTACACCACAAGCCCAGCCCGAAAAACTGGATGGAAAGCTTTAACAGGCACATCATTCACCACATTATGCGTTGCACCGAATCATGTGGATGTAAGTGGTGATTGGGATCGGTTTGGCGGTGAGACAATTACCCTGACAGCAACAGCGTATTCGAGTGCAGGAACAAGTTCGCCGATATCTTCGAATATATCCTACCAATGGCAGAAATATTACAATAGCACATGGAACAATATTTCCGGTGCTACTTCTGCAACATATACGAAGTCGGAATGTGACAAGGATGACAGTGGTTCGTATCGCTGTAAAGCAACTACCGGTTCGGGATGTGACACATATTCGGATGGTTTCCAAGTAAAAGTTTATGTGCTGGAGTGCTACAATGGCGGAACAACGGTTTATAATTTTACCCGTACCGGTTCATCCAAGGCAGGAACGGTGCAGATAGACTTGTCTGCAAGTACTAATTACACATTCAAAGTGCATGCGGATAACGACTATTATGGTAATAGCGGAACGGTGAACGAAGATGTTACTAATTGGGTATGCACCACGGGCGAGTCAAGTAATCTGACTGTCGCCAGCGGTTTGGGCGGCACGTTTACCTTTTCGATGGATTATAGCACAGGTGGCAACAACAGCACAGAAGGTATTCCTGAGATAAGTGTCACTTATCCGCGCAAGACAATATATTTGACTCCGGGTGTTTGGAATGTGGATGGCGCGAAATTTGCACTCTATTATTTCCGCGATGGTGGGAGTAGCGGGTGGACAGACTTCATCACAGCTAATGAATGCGGTTCGTCTGCCGATATCCCACAATGGAACGGAGTGAAGATAGATGCCGTGCGTCTCAAAAATACTTGTACTTCACCCAATTGGGACGATAAATGGGCACAGACAAGTGATATTACCGTATCAAGTAATAATGGCGTTGCTATTACCGGTTGGAATGAAAGTGATTATACGTATGGCACGTATGCTATTCCGACAGATACGATTAGTTATGATAAAGGAACCTATGGAACAGGAACGCGAGCTAACGATACCAAGACATGCGGAACAGGTTTCACATTGCCTAACACACAGGTGTTTACGCGTAGCGGTTACACAATGGACGGTTGGGCAACAAGCAATGGTGGAGAAAAAGTGTATGATCTTGGCGGTAGCTACATTACCAATGCTGCACAGACATTCTACCCACATTGGGCGATAGTGAACTATACTATCACGTATAATCTGAATGGTGGTACGCAACAGATTACTCCGGCTCCGGCGACGAGTTATACCGTTTTGAGTAGTGCAATCACTTTGCCGACACCAACCCGTGAGGGATACACTTTCAATGGCTGGTACGCCAATAGTGATCTTTCTACAGGTGGAGTACAAACGACAATCGCTGCCGGTTCGACAGGAAGCAAAACGTATTGGGCGAAGTGGACAATCAATTCCTATACCGTTGATTGGTATGTAAATGGAAACAAGTTAACGACAGGCAGCCAAACAACGAATGTTAATCATGGCAGCAAGGTAACCACATTGCCTTCAACACCAAGCGGTAGTCCGTGTGGCAAGACATTTGTTGGCTGGACGAATACTACCAGTTATGTTCATGGAACAAGTGTGCTGTTCACCACCGCAGTCGGATCGCCGGCAATAACAAGTGCGACGAACTTCTATGCAGTATATGCGGCAGGATGTGCCCCGGCAACAAAGAATTTGACGAATGCGGAGATTCAGACATTCTATGGAACGCCTGCTAACCATGCATATGCAAATGGTCCATTTACATTAACATCTACCGATGGTAATTGGTATGGAGTTTGTGCGGCTGAATACGAAAACTCCATTTACGCCGTTAATATAAGATCGGCTACAGCCCCTATCGGCGATGCAGATATACGTCCGTATTTGCAATCACCCGTGTATAGCAGTGATGTTGCAAGCGTTACCATAACCCATAGCTGCACAAGCAATAGAACATTATATATATGCTCGGGCGCAACATCAAATCCAGGGACTGATAAGATCGCTACAATATCCATTACCAGCAGCAACCAATCCGGAGTATCAGCAAACATACCGAATGGAGTGAATCAAATATATTTATACTCAAGCAGTAACACCATTCAAATTAAGTCTATTGCCGTCTCTATCGGTGGCTATTCCGGTTATACGCTTTCTTGCGATGAATGCGGCACGAGTATTACCCCGAACTATACAGCTTCTCCTGCGGGCGGAAAGGTTGCAGTCTCTAACAACAGAGTTGCAGTGGCAAGCGGCAGTACGGTAAAGACCTGCGGAGGGGCGACTTTGGCTGTAACGATAACACCTGATTCGCATCACAACTTAACAGGCTTCACAGCAACCGGTTTGACGACTGGAACAGCAACTATAACGCCGGATGTAGCATCCACACTGCCAAAAGCAGTAGCACAGACGTTTACCATATCCATTTCTGCTACGGCTACCGGAACGTTGACGCTTACTCCTACATTTACCGAGAAGCCTTACCGGACAGTAGTTTTCATGAATAACAACGAAGCCTTGTTTGACGATGGCGGAGAGGCGGAAACATACGACGCAATCAATAAGTGGAAACAGAAGGTTTATATCGGCGAAAAGCCCGTTTTGCCGACTGCACTCGTAGCCGGACAGGCATGCGATGATGATAGCAATACATTCATGGGTTGGGTGGCTGATGATCAAAGATGGCCGGGCAAGGAGGCCTCCGGAATGCCGGCAGGCAAGACGCTGATCACGACTGGTCGTGGGTTTGCCATTGCAGCCGCCGGTTCGGGCGAAATAGCTTACCATGCAGTGTGGGCAAAAGATAATTTGGAATCAGATGTTATCAATAATAGTGCTACGAGTAGTAACCTTGGAAGCACCGCAACGAACGCGTGGGCTACCGATTTTACATTGACTGGCTCTACTGGGGCTCAATATTATATCCATAGTATGGGCACGAAGGGCGGTAGTCATGCTTTACAGTGGAATACTAACGGCTATTTGTATTGCACCAAAGCTCCAACGAGCGGGAAGAAATTATATAGTATATCCGTTACTGGTACTGATGACAAGAATGTGGGCTTATATGCGCAGAATTCAGCCTATTCGAGTAATAGCGGTGGCACGAGCTTAGGTTCGCAGGCGACAGGTTCCACCTACACATTCACTGATGAATATGGCTATGTCCTAATCAAAGGTGCATCTTCGGCCACCGAGATTAACACCTTGACAATCACATACGGAACGTACACTAACTATATGACCACGTGTTGTGCATCTGCCGGGTTGACATTAGAAGGTCCTACGGGCGATATGGTATTTATCACATCTGCAGCAAGCAAAAAAGTCCGCTCGCAAGAGGCGTTCCATATTTCGGGTTGCGGTGTGAGCGGTAGCCAAGAGCTGAGTTTCAACTTCGGAAGTTCTGCACTAAACGCCAAGTTCACCTGCGCGACAGAAACGGGAGAAGCGTTAACTACGACCTGCGACGGACGGATCGATACAGATTTTTATATATATTACACGCCCGGCGCGGGTGATACAAGTGACGGTATAGACGAATCCACAAGTCTGACGGCAAGCGTTGGCGGTACGCTGTCGGCAAATGCGACATTGAGCACAAAAACTATCATCGGCCGTCACCTGCCTGCAGAGTTCGTGATTGCAGGAAAGAAGGATGGTAAGTGGTACGCGCTTCCGGCAACAATGTCTAACACAGCGCATCCGGCTCCGGTAGAGATAGCTGTTGATGATTTTGATAACCCTTCTGTCGCTTACACGGATGCAAATAATAAATATGGATTAGTGGGACCTGCTTCCGGAAACATTTCTGATGGAAATGGTCAATATGTCAAACTGACAATGAGTCCACTTTCGAACGCTCCGTTATTTGGACAAGCTCCTAGCAACACCGCAATTGGCAAGAGTGGTGATGCCATCGCCACAAACAAACTGAGCGAGGGGTGGTGGTGGAAACTGAATCAGACCAACACATCTATTACTAATCCACAGGATGCTAAATACACTATCTATTGTGCAAATAACAACACTAATCATTTGCGTTTAAAAGACAATAATGGAAATCCTGAATGGGGCTTATATGATAGCGGAGTAGATGAATTACGGTTGATTACGGCAAGTAGCGTGGTCCCGACCGAAGCGGAGATTGTTGCATGGGGGCTGCATAATACAATCGTGGAAGTTGACAGAGCCAATGCCGGTGGAACGGGTGTCAGTGCAACAAAAGTGAAAGCAAAACTGGGCGGTGCAACGAGTAGTTTGATTACTCTTGAAGAGACAAAAACGAGCAAGGGCAGTGATACCAAGTACGATTACACAGTAGCCTTTGGCGATGGGATTGATTTTGCTGCGAACGAAGGCAATATGTTGGCGCTGGAGTGGTACAACAGTAGCGATGAACTGATAGCCGTAAGCAACATTGTTGTGCCTAGAATTATTGCGAACGGTATAACCATCAGCAAGGCTAATTATTCTCTCAAGGGTGTCTGGAACACAGAAGTGCATGTATTGCCTGGCATAACTGTCACGGTGGATGCCAGTGCTTACGACAATTCGGATGTGACTGTCAAAGAGTTGAACATCTATCCCGGAGCGACGGTAAACATCACAAACGGAACATTGAAAGCAACAACACTTGTTATGCGCAATGGTTGGGATAGGTTGAGCGTGGCGAAAAAATACGAAGTTGCACGGTTGTACATCACGCCGTCAGACGGCAGTTTACAAGCAAGTACGGCATATTCCGATTGGTACATCGACTACGATCAGTATTATCCGATAGCAGTGCCTTGGAATGTAACAACAGCATCCGGAATGACGTATAAAAACACGAGTAGCGCAGCAAGCGACGGCGTGAAGATGCGCTACTACGATGGCGCAAGTCGTGCACAGAACGTGCAAAGCGGCGTTGGCGAAAGTGCGAACTGGAAGGCATATAGCGTTGGCGGCAATGCTTATCCGGCAACCTTGACTCCGGGTACAGGTTACGCCATGACTGCTAAACGGCCTGTGGGCAAGGCATTCGCAATTGTGCGTATGACACTGACTATTCCATCTACGGATTGGACTGCCGGTGGCGAGCAAGGCAATGTAAGCACTACATATAAGAATCAGGTAACTGTATCTGCTCATGGCGATGCGAGTACACCGGTATACGCTAAGGGCTGGAACTTTATTGCAAACCCGTACATGTCGCTGCATGAGGGAGCGCTGAATTACACGACCTCAGGAACGGTAGAGTATGCGAACATACCGGACGAGAATTTCAAAGAGTTTGACCAACAGCCTATATTGACAACCCAGCTCAAACCGTCAAGCGGATTCTTAATTCAGGCCTCTCAAGACGGAACAGTAGCTTTTGCAACAGGCAGTCGCACGGCGAATGCTCCGCAAAGATATAACAGTGATGCT
>JAFXSS010000135.1 GCA_017525455.1 Paludibacteraceae bacterium | reverse complement strand
GCATTTTGGATCGTCAGGTCTTGCAGATAGGTGCCACTCACGCTCTTTGCAATGCGGAGGGTGGCTGTCTTGTCGATACTCTCGGTCTTTACGTCCGGTGCATTCTTGATTCTCGCACCTTCCATCGACTGACCGATGATTGCCACATTATTCTTGCTGACGGTAGTCAGTACGGTCTCGCCGAGGTCGTATATGCCGTTCGGCAGGAAGATCTTGTCGCCCTCACCGGCTTGAACGAGTGCCAGAATGAACGAAGCTGCATCGCCGCTCGGCACCATTAGATAACCAGTCGTCTCATCCTTCTGTAGGAAGTTCTCTACGTTATATACCACAACTTTGTGGATATACTGTTTCGCAGTCCAGTTGATGGTGAGCCATCCCGCTTCGCCTGCGTATTTAGCGGTCAGTTCAGTACCGTCCGGAGTCTCATTCTTCACTACTGAATATTTAGCCACTTCTTGCTCACCTGCCATCACCTTGACGTCACCACTCTCCGAATATTTGCACAGCGTCACTACCACTACAGCATTGCCTGCTACCTGCACTTTTACTGACCCGTCGGCAGCGAAATACCAGCCGTGTGTGCCGTCATGGAACGCACCGCCTGCAGCCTCAACCGTCTCGTGATCCTCGGGATAGAAGATTTGCGAAGCAAAATCATACGTCTGTACAGATCCCACAGTCACGTGCTCAATCGGAGTCACCTTGGCTTGAATAGTCGTGTTACCGTTGATCGGGTCACCGGCTTGCGCTTTCTTGCCGCTGGTGTAGAACCAGCCGCGGAAAGCATTGCCATCGCCAATAGCCGGAAGGTCTGCCTCAGTGTAAGGAATAGTCTCAAGTACTGCGCCCTCATAGGTCGGGAAAGTTCCCAGTACCGTACCGTTCTGGTCTTTGAAGATCACCTCGCATGGAGTGATATCTGTTGCCTCTGCAAAGAAATACGGCACATACGTGTTGTTTGCCAGCCCGAAGGTCAGCGTAGCCGCCTCGCCGGTATAAATGTAAGTGACGTTCTGCGCATAATTGCCTGCGGTCTCGCCACAAGCTGCCTTATTATCCACGGTTGTAAAATCAGTGCCGTTTTTCTTGACGCTAATCGGCGTGCCGCTGTATTGACATGCACCGATGGTGAATTTCACTGCGCCATCTACCGGCACCGTGATCGTACCACCTTGTACACCGTGCTGAACGCCGTTGTAGGTCGTGCCTTCGACCGTCACACCGGCAGGCAGTTCGCCATTCTCGGGCAGAATAACAGTATAAGGGTTCTCACGAAACTCAATCTTGAAGTCCTCGAACGAACGGGCGACATCCTCCTTGAACTCAATCTTGCTCAATACGCCCTCAGCTCCTGTCTTACGCTCGATGTACACGCCGGTCACCTCTGATGACAATTCGATTGTGGCTGACCCGCCAAAATCTATATCTTCAGTGTCTGCAATCTTCGTTCCCTTTACTGGTTTTTCACCTTCTGCTTTCGTTGCATTATACACCGAAACGGCATAAGCTGTCTGCGCCTTGCGGTTGGCGAAAGTCAGTTTGAGTTTGCCGGCTACATTTGCCTTCTCGAAATACGCCCAACCGCTAATGTTCAGCTTTATGCCTTTCAGGCCGTTGTTCGTTCCGGCAGAGTCATTTACCTTGCTGTCGTAATACAGTCCGTTGTCCGGATTAGCACTCGGAGCTACCTCTGTGTAATCCCACAGCAGGTCATTTCCGCCTGCCAGCATAGTGGCGCTCATCAGAGCCGCTACCATCAAAGAATAGATTTTTTTCATTGAATTTTGATTTGAGATATGTGTTGTTAGATTTTTCATGGTCATCAGTACGGGTGCACATTACTGAACGCGAGTGCAAAGATACAAAAAAATACGCGTATGCGTGTGTAATAATTCGCCAAACTGGTGCAATTCCACACCAGTTCGCTTTTTTACGTCACCTTTCTTTTTCTTCCTATAAAAGAGGCTGAGGCATAGACAAGCGCCATCATCAGTAGCGGCAGCAGGGCGTCGCCGACAGGTGTAGGGTCGCCTTCAGGTGTTACCGGACTTATTCTTCGCGGACCGGAGGAAGCCTGTGCGGAGTTGCCGGATGCGGCATCGTACGCCGTGCCGTCGGAGTTCCAATGAGGGACGGCACTATAGGCACTGCCGAAGGATGGCATTGTGCTGGTTGAGCGGAAGTTGCCTGAGGATGGTATGGCGTCGGGAGCATGGAAGCTGCCCGAGGACGGCATCGCGCTTGTGGAGCGGAAGTTGGCAGGTGGAGCCGCAGCACTCGCGGCGGGCGTGACCCATTGAGCCATAGCCGGCAGAGTCATCAATGCTGACAGAAATATCGTGATAACCGTATTTAATGTGTGCTTCATACTATTAGTGATTTCTGTAATTTGATTGAACAGTATTACTATCTTGAACATGTCAGCCAACGATTACCGCATCATCACGCCGGTAGCGTCATACATACGTCCGTTGCGGATGATATATACATGGTTGTCAATCACCATCTTCCTGACAGCAGAAGGCAGGCAGCCTGCCTCGCCGATGTCCGTAGTCACCTTGCTTATCGGTGTGGCACTGATGATGAACCGCGCCTCGCTGTCGCCGTCAGCGGTGCTGAACAGATAGCTGTTCTCGGACATGATACGTGTTGAGGTCTCCTCTTTCATGTCGTTGAGGTACCATGTCTGCTCGCCCTCATACTCGAACGTGAACGTGTAAGTGTTGTCCTCTGTACCCTTACGGAAGCCGAGCACCGTACCTTCCCAGTCCGGCACACAGTTGATAGCCATGTTCCCGTCCGGTGTGACGGCGTACAGTTGCGGAGCGACCGGTTCGCCGAACATCTTCCTGCCGTCCCAGCCGTTGTCGAAGCCTTCGCTCAGTCCGTCCTGCTCCCACAGATAAAGCATGTCGCCGTAGCCGCTTGCCGCCCTGACGTACAGCCGCAGTTTGTCCGCTTCACCGGCTGTGCCGTTTTCGCGGTGCGGTGCCTTGTTTGCCTCAGGAACGGCATCACCTGCAACTGCGGGCTCATAGACAATCTTGCTGTAGTCGAGCGTGACACTCGAACCGCCTGTCGCGTTGGTGAATACCGAGAACGACTGCATGGCGGGGATGACATCGTCGGATGTAGTATTGACGGTGTAGGTGGTGTAGTTGCCGGCAAAGCCTCCGGACTTAAAGTCGCCCGGACTCGTAGAATTGAAGATATACACCGTAGCGTCCGTATTCACGAAGTCGGTCGTCTCCATCGCCTTGATATATATCGGTGCCATCCACGAGTTGGCGAGCAGGTTCTCGTTATTGCCGTTGGCTGTTCCTACGCCGCTCTGCCAGTTCAGTCCGTTTAGTGTCTGGTCGGTTGAGGCGACCAGTGTACCCTGCTGCCAGTAGGAGTGTCCTGCCGCATCGGCAGAGATGACCGTATAGCCGTAGAACGGCGTCATTCCTGAGCCGGCGTTGATGCGCGTCCAGCCAATGTTGCCGCTGCCGTCATACGTGATGCCATATACCCACGAGTTGTACCAGTTGTGCAGGATGTTGTTCTCGTCGTTGAACGGCGTGCCCACGTATTGGTTCACCGAAGCGTCTGAGCCGATGGAGCCGTGCGAGAGGGTGTAGAAGTTCACCGTCGCCTTGTTCGTGCCGTCGTGGCTGCCCATGACGAGTGCACCGAGTCCGTTTGAAGCATCGGAGTTGAAAACGATGTCGTTGACGCCTGTGGCAGCGAGTGACGAGCCGTTCCATACCTTGACTGTCGAAGCAACGATAAGTTCCTGCCCTGCACTGATCTCCAGTTGGCTACCATTGATGAGCACAACATCTTTCGCTTTGGCCGTAGTTGTATTGACAGTTACATTATTTTTAATGAGCGCACGCGTGGCTATTGTTGGTGTTGCACCACGACCGGTTGAGCCAACCCAGTTGGTTGTTGTTCCCCAATTACCATCACCGGCATTATTGTCATATTCTATCAATCCATCAGGGCAGGTGTAGCGTTTGACTTGCATACGATCAACGTACGGATTTTGCTCTCCACTTTCGCGATACATGGTGATAGAACTTGTGCTCGCAGGAACATTAGATAATGTTAATTCAATACTTTTATTTCCACCTCCGGAGCCAGTCGCAACTTGTGTGCTAGGAGATGTAGTTCCTGTTTTTATGTAAATACTTCCACTGTACTCTGTATTTAATGTCAAAACTACTATATCACCATTTCTGAAATAATTGCCCGAAGAAAGTGTCAAATAGATATAGTGGCCATTGCTTCCTAATTTTCCGTCAGTCTGTGTGTTTATTCCGGCGCCTCCGTATAATGAACCTTCTGTGCCGGCGATTTCAGTTTTGGAACCACTTTTGCGCGTTACTCCAGCTATTACATTTACTCCACAATTTCCTACAACAGTAAACTCCTTAGTTACAGACTTAGCACAGTGATCTCCATCTGAAGCGATAAATGCCGTCACGGTAGCGGTACCTGCTGCAATTGCCGTCACTGTTACTTCTGTTCCGCTGCCGGATACCGACACCACTCCTGAAGGACTGACACTCCATTCAACATCTCCTGTACTGCCATCCTTATCAAGCGTCAGCGTCGTACTTGTAGCTACCGGGAAGGAATACAGATTCGCGGTTTCTGCCGAAAGTGCCGGGCTGATTGAAGTACAACTACCGCAGTCTTCGATATTGATGGCTTTGAGGTACAATTGGTTTGTTCCGATCCACCTGAGCGTGAAGCTTTTTGCTCCGTCCAGAGCCGATCCTGCAGAAACAGTATAAGTTTGAGAATATTCCTCATTAGCCGAACTATTGGTAAATGATGCAGGTGTCATGCTCAGCCCGTTGACCTTCAATCCCGTAGCATTACCCGCCGAAGAGTTTCCATGCTGGGTGATAGTAATTGTCGTACCTGCTACCAGAGCTTTGCTTCCTGCCAGCGTTACGGTCAGTTCGTCCTCATCGTTATTGAAAATAAGACCATGCGTATTATTTCCGGTTAGAGTTTCGGTACCTGTATATACAATCTGTCCGCCATATATAGTTCCGTCAATATCGGAATTAGAAATTGCATCTCCATTTGTTTTCTCCCAATCACCATTCTTTCCCGCATCAGTAACCCGGAAACACTGTTCTTCCCATTGCGCATACAGCGTTAGAGTCCCAGTAACAGCAGTGCCTACGGCATACGACGTGCCTGATCCGTCTGCATTAGTATTCCAGCCTGTGAAGTCATAGCCGGTACGGGTAAAGCCGAGATCACCTATGCTCTCCACCTCTGAAGCATCATGCGTAGTCGATGAACCTGTTGCGCCATTCGGATTATAGGTTACAGCGTATGTCACCCGCTCCGCACAACCGGAAATAGTGATAGAGAAAAGACGCAAGGCATTTGATTCTTTACGCTTTAGACAAAGAACATTTTTGCCTTTCAGGTCTGTATCGGTATTCTTTACAGTATAAGAACCGGAGAGAGAACCGGCAGCATCATTGGTAACTGTTTCCACTCCGTTTATATTTATACCGTTTGCATCTCCGGTATAACCCACAATTGTAATGATAGACCCCGTTTGCAGTTGTGTGCCGCTTAAAGTGATTATGATACTATCACTATTTGAACCAAAATACCATCCGTATTGAGGACCCTTTTGAACTTTCATTGTATAGCCTTCACGCCGATAAACAGCCGTACCGCCGCTCAGGGTTAAGCAGTTTTTGTTTCCTGCTGTAATGGACTCACCGCTGCTCAAAGATTCTTCGCTGGTGGCTTCGCTATCGGCGACCATCTTGAAGCAGACAGGCGGAACGTAAGTGCACGTTTGACTTGCTACATCCGAATCCGTACAACCGCTTCGGATGGCTATAGCTTTAATGGTCTTTGTGGCATCAATAGTAAACGGTTCAGAATAAGCCGTACTGCCACTTGTAGGTGTTGAGCCGTCTGTCGTATAATAAGCCGTTGCTCCCGCCGGCGCCGAGATAGTAACCGTATTGGTTTCTGAATCAAAACTGATGGACGGTGTATTACATTTCCAATGCGCAGACAAAGGAATATCCGCACTGATATCCTGCAATGTAGCACCACCCGTAATAGCACTACCGGCTGTTACGGTTACGCCGCCTACCTTAACATTAACTGTAGATGTCCAATAATCAAACGCATAACCGGCCATTGTAAAACTATTTGCAGTCAGTGCCTGGTCACTACCCGGACATATCCCCGTGATACTGCTCATTGAGCCAGTACCACCGTTGGCAGCAAAAGAAATAGTGTGTGTAGTGAAGTCATGGAACGAGGCATCGCTCTTATCGTTGTATTTGCCGGAATATGTGGATAAGTTACTAATGACAATATCTCCCGTTTGACCGCTGCCTCCTGCGTTGTGGAAGATAACGCGATTATACCAACTCGGGATAAGAGGGGTATAGTAATAGGTGTTTCCGCAAATAGTTGTTGTTCGCGTCACCCAAGGGTCACTACCCCACTCTGCATATTTACCACCTCCTTCGTACCACATATACAAAGCCACATTAGCCCAACTATCTACATTCCTGAAATAAGCATAACCGGCGGCGGGATGAATCACATCGGGATAACCGACAGACACCACCACTTCCGGAGTACCATACGTCACATGATCTATATCAACCGTAAACGTATAATCACCTTCTGGACCAGTAAAGAGGACACAGTTCTCGCTTTCGTTGGATGAGAATGTCCAATCAACAGCAGGCTCAAGGATACGTCCTGTATTGCCGTACCATGTGCCGAAGTTATCCGTCACCTTGAACTTATACACACGCCCTGCGGCAAGGTGCACCGTTGCTGTACCCGTTGTCCCACTCGAATATGTGATATTGTTAGATGTGAATGCGTTGTCGTCGTAAGCACCATTGAGCGAATAGATTTTTACAGAGAACGCATCGGATGTTGTGGAGCAAGTTGCACCTGTTGAAACGACACAACGATAATTGCCGGAGTTTCCAGTGCCACAATTAGTGATCTGCAAATTATTCGTTGTTGCGCCGGAGATGGTTACTCCGTCAGACGTGCCGTTGGAAAGATCTGACCAATTATCGGCAGCAATTTCTTTTTGCCATTGATAACTTGGCGTACCCGTTCCACTTGTCGGCGTAGCGGTCATACTAATAGTCTGTCCGGGGAAGCACCTCCATGTTCCTGACACTCCCACGCTACTCGGTGCCACGCAAGCTGATACTGTAGTTGTAAAGGATGCTCCTGCTACCCAGCTACTGTTTCCTCTTGCATTCTTGCTACGCACCCACCAATAATACGTAGTACCCTGACTTAAAGCAGATAGCGTTGCGCTCGTTGTCCCTGCAGATATTGCGGTTACAGTATAACTACCTGTAGTACTTGTTACACTATTTCCGGGTGCTGTACTTGACGTTGAATAAGCAACAAGATACCCATCAGCAGGAGCGGGAGACGGTGCAGTCCAACTTACCGCTTGACTGTTATCAGTTGTCGCCCCATTGGTCAAACTTGTTGGCAAAGTAGATGTATACGTAATCACTATTCGAGCACCTGCAGCATAACTGCCTGAAGACTTGTTAGTAAATGTATAGGTTTGCCCAGCGCCACATTTGAAGTTGTTAACATTCGCGGAATTAAAAGCCTGTCCTGTGGTCATCGTGGTCGATTTTCTATTGTTCCAACTTTCGGAAGTTCCGTCAGCAGTTGTCGTACCATCTGATGCAGTGAAACTAACCGTCTTATTGGAATTATTGGCGGCCACTCCTTCGGCTGTAATAGCAGTAATAGTGGCTCCCGTCACATTTGTTACCGTTATTGATGCACCTGTTGTAAATGAAATCAATTTATCACTTGCAGTCCAGGTGGAGGAATATGTGTAATTGGTCATCGTCTCCGCTACACTGAATAGTGGATCACTAGAAGTGATACTACTATTTACCGTAAAGGTCGCTCCCCACCCTTGCAAGGTAGAGCATATCACAAAAAAAAGAAAGGATACAGATTTGAGTAAGTTTGTATTTTTCATGGTTGAAATGTTTGTAAATCTATATTGATTCGGCAATGCTTTGTACAAATTGTCACAATCGCATGCCAAACAAAAAACGTGCAAAATTACAATAATTTACGCGTATGTGTGTGTAATAATTCGCCAAACACGTGCAATTCCACACCATTGAACGATTATTACCCCCCAAACAAAGGTTGACAGGATTCCAATTGCTCAAAGGACATATAAACAAAAACAAGACGTGCAAATATCACTGAAAACGACCTACCGAATAATAAGAAAATCGCGAAATGCAATTTTGCGACAGATTTTTCACACTTTTTGTAACGCGCTGATTCTCTGCGCCGCCAGCGCTGCCAAATTGTCGCTACTTTCTGAGGAGCACAACAAACTGAAAAGGTGTATTCCCGACATAGCTTGTACATTTTTTATTATATTATAGAGAGGCACATCTCCGATACCGCTCTGCCGGCAGATATCCGCGGGATGCAAATCATGATGGTGTGACGACAGACAACAAATCAGGCGACTCGTTTGAGCCGCCTGATTGGATGATGGGAGCAAGGTGACTATCTTACTTCCTGTCCCTGCGCGTTGTAGAACTTGCCGTTCATCTGGATGATCACTTGGCCGTTCTCAATACGCTTAACAGTCTTGGAATCAACAGCGGTGTTCTCAACTCCGGTCTCAGAAGCCGGCAGAGTAACCTCTGCAATCGGTTCATCAATCATGATTTGTTTGATTACGACAGTATTGTCGGCTGTAGTGGTAAGCTTCATGTAGCAGTCAACCGGCGCGGTGAACTCCAGCGGGTTAGCCAAGAACTCCGGAGTTAACTCCTCGGTCTCACCGCTGATACTGCCGATAACTTTATTGCTTACCTTACCGAACTTCACGCGCACGGTCGATCCTTGTTTAAGCCAGAGAGCCATAAAAGCACCTTGTTTCTTGAGTTTCAAGCCCAAGTATGGCTCATTGCGAGCATCCTTCGCGTCGTTGAGCGAGTCGAGAGCGTTGATGTCCTGATACTCGATCTTAGCAGCCTGAAGCACAGCCTGGAAGGCCTCATTATCCTTGCCGTTATCCAATACCCACTGCTCGATGTTCACGGACGTAGCGTACTCGTAGTCTTTGACGAAGGAAGCCGAATAGGCGACAGCAACCGTCTTGGTCAAGTCCCCAATCTTGAGGCTGATTTCGGACGAACCGGCAGCAACGTCTGTTGTCGGAGCGAAAGTAATAACCACCTTTGCGCTCAGCTTGCCGTCCTCGCCTACTGCCACCTCAGCGGGGGCGACGGACAGACCTGCTAAGTTGGGCACGGTCAACGCATATTTGCCGGCTGTCAGGTTCTTTCCGCTGAAGGTAACTTCTGCCTTAGGTGCAGGATTAGCCAAAGTAGCGTTGAGTTCAACAGCCTCTACGTCTACGTTAAGTACAGGATCAGTGCTTGGAGTAGCGTCATCGTAGGTGATCTCATAGCAGATCAGTGCTTGACCGCCATTACCATCAGAAACGAAAATGACTGACTCCTTTGCCGCTATATCCTTAATCTCTACGGTACCGGAAGCTGAGCCATCATTTCCAGGAAGCGAACCGCTGATGCTAACAGTAACACCATCAACAATAGCGGAACTGAACGTAACAGATACACCGGACTTGTTGGCAACTCCGATTATCTTGATGCTGTTGATCTGTTTTCCTTCGTTGACAAGGAATGGGAGAGCGTTTTTGATGTCGCCATGACTCTTGTTCGTGCGAACCTTAACACCTTTGTCCCACATTTCACCGATCATTTTGCTACCACCTCCGGCTACTTGTGCACCGGGAATCGTGTATGATGCACCCACCAGATTCACGTCAGTAGTTACATCACCGGGAGCAGGGTTCTTCTCCGTTGACTGAGCAAACATGCTTGTTGCAAGCAATGCTGCTGCAAAAAAAGTAACTAATTTTTTCATGATTGTAATAAATTTGAGTTATTCATTATTTTGTTATATCGGTATAACCTTCTATTCGTATATTACTCAGGCAGATGTACTTGCCGGAGCGTGGTGCACTCTCGTCGTTCAACCACGGCAGGATACGTATATGCAGCGTCTTGCCGGCATGAACAGTCAGATGCGTGGGCGCTATAGCCACAGGTGTCTGGGCATTCTTGGGTAGCGCGACCTTCTCGTAGTAAGTGTGCACGTCGGTAAAGTTGTCGCCAAATCCCGTATTGATATGGCAACTCATCGCAGCAGTGCCGACAGCCGTCAAATCCATCGAGATGCGGGTGATACGCAGCGCTGAATCAGCGGGCGCAGTAACAGCCAAGTCGATGTAACGAACAGCGTTCTCGTCGATTTCGTCAGCCGGCCACGGTGCCTTTGTCTTGCCGTTGTCGGAGTTATGGAAGCGCTGCGTAGCGCCTTTGGTATCAGCACATAAGTTGCGGGTTGACAGTTGATAGTTGAACGTTGAACATTGAACGTTCTTCGGTGCGCTGACTTCTGATGAGTGATCGCCGGCCGCTGACAACAGATCAGTAATCTCTGACAACTCATGCACAGTGATATATTCGGCAAGTATACCTGCCTGCTTGAGCAACCCTGCTGCCAGACGGGCAACGAGAATAGCACCTAACTCGGATGTATGGGTCTTGTCGCCCTGG
Source organism: Paludibacteraceae bacterium (assembly GCA_017525455.1). Lineage (GTDB taxonomy): Bacteria > Bacteroidota > Bacteroidia > Bacteroidales > Paludibacteraceae > Colicola. The sequence continues at coordinate 9,496 of JAFXSS010000135.1, read as the reverse complement.
CAGAAGAGTTTGGCGGTGCAGTAGTCATTGCCGTAACTGAGGTAGAGTTCGCGCGTAGCAGTAGTTATGTCTAGGAAAGGCACGTTCATCTCTTCAGCCACTTGTTGCATCTGCCAGACATAATCCATCGAGTGATCGTCGGCGGGAACAGACTGATTGAGTAGCAGTTCACCGTCATGGAGTCGGCTGAACTTGTCGCCAAGGTCGTGCTGCCCGTTGCGACGAATGGTGCTATCGTTCAGGAAGTATTTGCGGCATATGGGTGCAACCAGCACAGGCGTGCACCCAAGCTCGCGTGTTTCATCGATATAGCGACGGAGATAGGCCTTGTAGGTAGTATTGGGGCACGTGCCGCGCAGATCGGTCAACTCCGGCTCGCCATGGGCGCGGAGGTAAGCATTGTGCTCCAGGACATCCACGCCGTTATCTTTCTCGTCATTATGAGCGAACTGTATAAGCACGTAGTCACCGGCAGTCATCTGCGACTTGACAGATGTCCAGAAGGCAGGCTGCTCATAAAACGTACGCGTTGAGGCGCCAGACTTGCCGCGGTTGTTGACAGTGACGAACTCGGTGTTGAAGAACAGCCCAAGGTACGTGCCCCAACCACGCTTGTCGGTGGCGGAGGGCTTATAGTCAGACATTGTGCTGTCGCCAATAGTGTGCACCTTGACGGCATGAACAGGCAGGCAGAGGATGGCGGCAAGGACTATGGGGAGAGTTTTTTTCATTTTGTCATTCAACCATTGTACCAAGCACATTGTAGGTTATGCCGTTGCGGGTGATGAGCAGTTGACCATTGCGGAAGGCTTTATCAGCCAAATGTGACTGATGCTGAGTGGTTGTCACGGCGGTTGCCTTTGTTTCAAACGCTTGACCGGAGATGACGACATTGCGCAAGGCTATATATTTACCGCTTTTTGCATCCGCGTAGTTGTGCCAAGGCAGAACGCGTACGTGGAGCGTCTCACCTGCGGGAATAGTTAGCGTCGGAGTAAATGCCAGATGCGAAATAGCGAGGTTGGTCATATTCACTTTCTCTGCAATGGTCTGCACACTCGTAAACTCGTCTCCGAAACCGGTATTGATATGGTAGCACATGGTTGATGTACTATGCGCCGTAATATCCATAGAGATGCCGGTTATACGCACTTCGGCAGAAGCCAGAGCTGTCACTGCAAAATCAACGTAACGGGTAGCATTCTCATCAATCTCTCCTCCCGGCCATGCAATTTTGGCACCGGTGGCATCCGAGTTATGAAGGCGCACCATCGTGATTCCCGTTTCATAGCCGTCGGTAAAATCAGACTTAGTGTCCGCAGCCATCATATTACTCATCGTGAGAGCAGCACTGATCGGTCCTTCTACAACCGCAGCAGGAATAGGCCGGGCATTAATAGCCCAAGTGGCACTCACCACTGCACCGCCATCGAGCGATATAGCCGTTGCGCTGACAGGGATAGCAATCACATGTTCGCCCGATTTGGCATAGACGGTGTCGAGTTGCTCACCGCCGGAGGTGTAGTTAGCACGCACATAGACCTTTTGAAACATCGAACCGCCTTCGTACGAAGCCTGCGCCAAAGAGGAATAATTTTCTTTGTCCAACGAGATCTGCAGGTTTGTCGTAGCAGTCAGAGCGACCGTTCCGCTTGCTGGCTCTAGGCCGTAGCCGGTGAGCAGGAACTCTTTGTTCTGCGCCACGCCACAATAGGTCTCACCTATCTCGATGGCATTGGGATTAGCAGTGATATCGGTAGGAATATCAATATACTCAGCTAATACGCCTGCATTCTTGAGTAGCCCAGCAGCCGCACGGGCTACGAGGTTACCTCCCATGGCGTTCGTGTGGGTCTTATCGCCCTCGCAGAACAGCAAACTCAGACATTGCGTCTCGCCGTACGAGAGATAGAGTTGGCGAGTCGCTTCGGTGAGATCAATGAACGGCACATTCTTCTCGGCTGCTACGACCTTCATTGCCTTGACGTAACTCATCGTGGAGTCACCCGCAGGCAGGCTCTGGTTCTCATATAGCACGCCGTTCTCAATCTTGCTGAACTTATCGCCGAGATCGTGCTGACCGTTTCGGCGGATATTATTGCCTTGGAAATAAGCACGGCAGATAGGTCCTACCAATACAGGGTTCACGCCTAACGCACGCGCTTCGTCAATGAACGCGCGTAACATGTCGCGATACGTAGTCTGCGGGTTCGTACCGCGCGCATCAGACGGCGCAGGCAGACTATGTTCTTGACAATAAGCAGCATACTCCAAGTTGTCCATACCATAGGTAACGGTTCCTTCATCATTATGGGCGAATTGAATGAGCAAGTAGTCGCCTGCACTCATTTGGCTCTTGACAGAAGGCCAATATGCGGCTCCTGTGTAGAAACCACGGGTGTCTGCTCCAGATTTGCCTCGGTTGTTGACTGTCACAAATGTCGGATCGAAGAACGAACCAAGGTACATACCCCAGCCACGTTTGTCGGTAGTGCTCTCATCATACTCTGCCATGGTGCTATCACCTATCGTGTGCACCTTGACGGCTGCGCTCAGATTGCCGATTGACAAATGACAAATGACAAATGCAGCTACTAAGATACTGATAGTTTTTCGCATGGTGTGTCGGTATTAATTTGTACTACATCAGAAACGCTCAAAGCGGAAAGCGCCGTCTTTGCTAACTGCTAGATACATGCCTACAGGCAAATGATCGACAGCAATCGTCTCGCGGCTGGTAGTGCCTGCACAAGCTCCGGTGACAGCATAGATGCGAATCACTTTACGTTCGGGGTTGTACAGATTACTACCATCGAACGAGAGGGTGTTGTCCTTAACCGTTACCACCGATGTTTCCTGAGTAGGATCAGGCAGATTGTTCCAATCCGTGCCGAAGATGCCCTGCAACTCGCTCTTGTAGTTGACGATGAGGTTCGACAACTCGGTGCTGATCTCGTAGTTGGCGGGATCGAAGTTAGCCAGACTGAACTCAATGTCGCTATGGAACATACGTCCTGCGCCGTAAGCACTCGTGACGATAGTGGGTATATTGTTCGGGTCGTCGGGCGTGATAGACGGCATAGTTGCCGATTTGCTATCGAAATTGTTATAACTCGAGCCACCGAGCTTGGCAGTTACGGATGAGGGCACCTGCTCGCTACGGGTCTGTGCCAGATAGGCATCGAAGTGAACTTTGTTAGACTCGGAATAATACTGCGGCTTGGTGGACGAACCGGCAAAGACGTTGTTGAACGCCTTGATTATACCGCCGTTCTCTTTGGAGAAAGTTGGCGAGTCTGTTTCGTCGGCACCGTTCTTGGTATCCGTACCTTGCATGGAAATGAGCATGGGGTTGTGGGCGTTGTTGAAATAGTTGTTCTCAACAAACACCGATGAGCCTGTAGTTGATCCGACGCAGTACTTGGCTACGCCGTCGAAGTAGTTGTTATAGACATGTACACTCATTGTACGAACACGCGGATGGCGTGAATCGGAGTGATCAAACCAGTTATGGTGATAGGTGATGTAGTTCGGTCCGCTCTCGCTCTTCATACCGCACATCGACGATTTACCGGTGTCATGGAAGTGGCAGTTGTCGATAGTCACGTACTTGGAGTCGCTCTTGACATCAATCGTGCCGTCGCCTTTTGCCTTGTCACCACTACCCTTTTTGCCATAAAAGCCATCGAGGTGATGGATCCAGATATTGCTATTGTCGGTATCAAGCGAAATGCAGTCGTCCATAGCCGACATGATAGCGAAGTTGCGGAACTCAACGCTTTTTCCGTTACGCACGAGGATACCGAATCCGCGGATAACAGCGTCGTTGCCTACACCCTCGATGGTGATGTTGAGTTCGGAATCGGCGTTTCTGCCCTTGATTTGCAAGCCCTCGGACGAGCTGTCGAAGCGGTCAATATCGCTTGCCTCAAGCGTACCGAGAATACGTACGCAGAGCGGCGTTTTTTCGCAGCCCTTCTGATAGGCGGTGATGATAGCCTGTATACCGGTGAATGTTTGTACTTTGCCCTTGGAATCCACAGTGACATCCATAGTGATGGTCTTGGCGTTGCCCTTGTAGATATACAGCACCCGAGTACCGTCCTTGAGCTCACCGTTGTCCTTGTATGCACCAACTCCCTTAGTCCAGTTGCTATGTGCAAAACCTCGACGGTCATGAGCGCGAACGGCAAGAATAGCAGTCTCGCTTGCTGCACTTTCCACCTCAGCATCGTTAGCCACAGGCACCACCTTCAGCTGATAGTTGCCGGCAGGCAGACCTAATGCGTCGGCACGGAAATAATTGCTGTAACTGCGCAGCAGCTCCCTGTCAAGCATCGTATAACTGCCGCCCTCGGGACGGACATAGACGTTGTAATCGGAGTACTCGCCGGAGTTAGTCCACTCAACGAAAGCACTCTCCAACCAACCATCGGCACTCTTGATTTGAACAGCAGCATTGACACTCAAAATAGAGCAAAAAACAAACGAGAACACAAGGAACTTTTTCATGATTTTTGAATTTTTGAACAAAGATACCATTTTTCTCGCGCATATATGTGTAAAAACAGCCCAAAAACGGAAAAAAGTAAAATTTTGACGATTTTTTTTGCATTTTTGACGAATTTTTACTACCTTTGCAAACGAAAGCGAATGCGCATCATGAAAAAACGGTTATCTATTTCTCTATTCATTATACTGCTTTCGTCTGCTCTTTGCGTTAGTTTAAGTGCAGAGGAATACTCCTTGCACTTCTATGACGACAACGACGGCTTGAGTCATTGGCACCTGACGCAAACCATACAAGATAGTTCTGGAATGATATGGGTGGCCACCTGGAACGGATTGAACCGCTTCGATGGCAACGATTTTGTCACGTTCAAACCCGAGTTGGGTGACGGCGTGCCTATTCACGGTGACCGCATCCGTAGCATGCGGCTAACGGAAGACAATAACCTCCTCTGTCTTATTGACGATCGTATATTCATCTTCTATACCCGTACTTGTACCTTCGACACGTTGCCGACAGAATTAGAAAAGGCAGCGCAAGAAGTGATTCAACATCCGTTTAATCCCGACTACATGCGCCCTAAGGAGAAGATTAACCAATTTGGCACGCTGCAGATGCGCAATATATGGGCGGATTACAAGGATAAGCAGGATAACTTATGGCTCATTAACGACCATGGTTTGTATGTCGCAACGCCTCTTGTGTCCCACGGCCGTCGCATCAATCGCGAAGAGATTCGCTGCATGCACCGAATGAGCAACGGTGATATATGGGCAGCCGTACGCAATACGCAGCAGATGATGGTTTATGACAGTACACTTAATCTGCGCGGTTATATGGATAGCATAGGCCATATTCACCGGCAACCTGTGAATTTTGGGAACATGGTTTATTCGGTGCATGAAACCAAGGACGGGCGCATATTCCTGGGTTGCAAACCGGGGTGTCTGATAGAAATCAAGATTCAAAAGCCAAAGATCAGTACGGCTACACCAATTGAAAGCAAGAAATATTCTGAGGTGCGCAATGCGTACGATATCAAGGAGGATAAAGACGGGCGCTTGTGGATTGCTACCTACGGATTCGGATTGTGGGTAAGTAAATCGTCAGCGGTCAGCAATCAAAAGGACTCCGAGCAGGCCGGATTTGAATTGGTTCCCGGGACGGAGAATAAGTTTATCCGCCGATTGCTTATCACAGATGACGGCACGGTGCTGGCGGCATCCACGTCAGGATTGATGGTTCTGGACAAAAAAGGCTTGCGCTGGTATCAGCGGGAAGCAAACGACCCCCACTCGCTGAGTAGCAACGCCGTGATGTGCCTGTATATGCATCAGGGTAAACTGTATGTGGGTACAGAGGGCGGTGGCATCGACCGGATGAAAGGTTCTGACATACATGCGCAAAAAATGCAATGGGAGAACCTGACCACGCAAGACGGCTTGGGTACAAACATCGTGTATGAGATAGCGCCCTGGTCGGACAACGAGTTACTTGTGCAAGGCAATACGGCGTTAAGCATAGTCAACGTAGCCTCACAACGTATCGAGGGGGAACAGAAGATCTGTAATTTCGGGCGAACTTTCTTCGGCAACAGCACGGACGGCAAGCTGATATTAGGTGAGGTGCCTCCCGTTACGTTGCCCGACGGACGCGTACTGATTGCACCGGCGTCGGGAATGCTTGTATTGGACAAATCAGAGCTCAAGCATCAGGATGAACCTATTCGCATTGCGCTAAGCATGATTCGTCGTGGCAATCAGAAGCCCAACTATGCCGTGAACGATTTGCAACAGATAACGCTTTCTCCTGATGAACGCGACCTTATACTGATGTACTCGGCTCTTGACTACCGCAACACGGGTACAGTACTCTATTCAACTCGATTTTATCAACGCGGAAGTGAGGAGCGCGTATGGGAGGCGCCTACCAAGACGAATGCCATCGTTCTCGCAAATATGCATCCGGGGGAATATGTGTTTGAGGTGCGTTCGACCAACGTCTATGGGCATTGGCAAGACAACACACGACGGCTCAATATAACCGTTACGCCTACGTTCTGGGAGAGTACTACCGGTTGGAGTTTACAGATAGGGCTTCTATTACTGATAGCCATAGCTATCACCATCCAATCGACACGTGTACACTACCATCGCAAGCAACGGGCGGAGACTCTGGAGGCCTATCTTGACCTACAGGAGAGATATTTGGCTATCAGCAATCAGCAGTCAGAGATCAGCAGTCAGCCTTCAGATCCGCTACCTATCCCGGAGATTCTGGCACCGGGATACACAAGCGAGAACGAGAAGTTCCTGAACACGTTGCACGTGTTTATGGAACAACACATAGGTGACAACAACATGTCAATAGATGACATCGCCAAGGTGACATGCATGAGTCGCTCGTCGCTAAACAGGAAGATGCACGAGTTGTTCAATCTGTCGGCAAAGGACTTCGTGCAGGCTGCTCGCCTCAAGCATGCTTGTAACCTATTGCGTTCTACAGATATGGCGACAAAAGAGGTCGCTTACGCCTGTGGCTTCAGCGACCCCCGTTACTTCTCCAAATCCTTCAAGGCCAATACCGGTAAGACTCCAACGGAGTACCGTGGCAATGAAGATCTGGTAGATTAGTCAGAAATACTTATTGTGCAATCGTGCCGAGAACTGTGTACTCAACACCGTTCTTGTTAATCAGAACCTGGCCATTGCGAATAAATTTCTGAGCCTTAACTGTAGCATTGACGTTATCAACACCAGTACCCTCATCCAATTTCTCAATGCTAACACCGAAGATGTTGCTGGTGTTGGTAACGAGTTTGATAACAACGTCACCTGCATCATACATACCGGCAGGGAGAATAATGAAACCGGCATAACCAGGACGTACACCGTTGATCTTATTACCTACACCTGTCAAGTTGGTACCGACTACTTCTTCACCGTAAACAGAAACGCTAACGCCACGCTCGCTATCGCCATTCGGCTGATAGAATACAGCGAGACCACCATCTTCAGACGTCTTGAAAGCACCCAACTCGATGGTCGTACCGCTGGCTGCGCGGAACATCGTACCTACTACCAGCGAGTCAACATTCTCCCAAGACGGAGTAGGCAATGTGGTGTTATAACTCTCTTTAACGTTCCATTTATTTTCTGCCTCACTTCCATCTGATTTTTGGAAACCTTTCAGTATCGTACCGTTGGCCAACTCGTACGTATCGGTACTTGTTACTACTGACTTGGTCATGTCAGGATCAGAAAGGCTGAGTGCCTGGAAATCAATGTAGTTAGCAACCTCAGAGAGCTCAACTACATTCGCCTCCTGTGCGTTGATTGTCATTGCTGCAACAACAGCAGCTGCAAAGAGAAAAATTTTCTTCATGATTTTTAAATTTAAATTGTTTGAAATATGTTTACAAAATATTGTTTGCAACTATCTGCCTAAAAAATTCGGCTACATTTACAGATTCGAGTGCAAAGTTAGTATTTTATTTTTGCTTTTGCAAATCTCTCGCGCACATAGGCGAATTATTACACCTATTTGGCAAAAAATTGCTACAACTATCACTGAAACCGCTACGCTGATAGACCAATTTTCTGTTAGACCGCTGCGCAGACAGACCGTTTCACTGACAGAGGGTTTCACTATTTAAGCGTAGCAGCCCAACGGCGCAGGTAATCTATCCACTCTGCCGAATCGGTGGCTACAGGTTTGTCCTCTTTGGTCACTCCGACACAGGTTAGGTAGAAATGAGCGTGGTAGTTGGCTGATTGCTGACTACCGACTGCAGAGTGCTTTAATATGCAGAGGTTATTTGATTGATCTTGCACCAAATCACCGACATATTCGTTGGGGATGAACACCGCCAAACCAACAGTCTCTTTGGCGAACTTGACCGTGTCGTTCACAGGCCAGTCGGTGCCCCAGGAAGCAAGGATAATCCCTTTATTCAATTTCAAATTTATGATTTTAGATTCTGGATTGGGATTTTTAGCCGGAATGGATTGCACACCGGTGCAGAGGCCCTGTACAGGAGCAGAGAGGAAAACGTCGCAACGCATATCGCGATGTCCTGCCTGAAGTGTGTATTGTACGGCCATATCAACGTTTTTCCCCTCTACCTGCCAGCCTTTGTTTGCCACTTCGATTGTAGCCTTGTTGCGCGACTGCCGGACTATGCGCTCCGAACGTTCGGCTACCGGCTCGATATGCACGTGTTTCTTACCGTTCCAGTATTTAACTGAGCCGACTCCAACTGTTCCTGATACTCTGATTATATCATCGCCATAGCCTGAAGCTAGCAAGCTGTCATCAGGGTACCAATACGAGGTCGCTAACTCCAACCGCGGTGAACGCTTGCAATAGATGTCGATGGTCTGCTTTTTGTCGAAATAGATGCGATAAGCCATCTGTTCGCTTTCGACAGCCACACCATGGTGATGAAACGAATGGTAGGTATCATGCCTACCCCCGACCTCTCCCTCAAAGGAAGGGAGCGTGTCTGTCCACTCGGATACGGGGTAGCAGTGGCGCACTTTTTTGCCCTCGCGCAGTACGGCGTAACCAGCACGTGTTGAGTCAGCAGGCGAACCGATACGCCAGAACGACGTGGCTACTCGTGGGGCACATCCCGCCATGAGCATTGCTAAAGCAAGTGTTTGAACAGCGATAAATCGCCTGTTTGAGTGTTTCTCTATTTGATTAGTTGATTTTGACATTCTCAACAGATGGGGCAAACGTGAACGCCTCGCCCTCGGCAGGTGAGATCTGTACATCTTTGATAGTCAATCCGTCCGTTTGGCGGAAGAGTGCGCCATAAGTGGAAGTGATAATGATGTCGCGGAGTGTCACATTCTGAATCTTCATCTCCGGCAAACCATTGAAATAGATGGCGCGCTGAATATTACTTCCCACGACGTTCTCAATGACGATATTTCGAAAAGCAGGTGTCTCTTCGCTTACCTCGGGTGCTTCGGCATTCAT
>JAFXSS010000134.1 GCA_017525455.1 Paludibacteraceae bacterium | reverse complement strand
GATAATGTGGCTACACTGTTCGCTATCTACGAAGCGGTGCAGAAGAACAAACCTCTCATCTCCTGCGTGATGACTATCACCGGCAAGAACGTGCAGAAGCCCGGTAACTACCTCGTTCGCTTCGGTACGCCGACTTCGCAACTCGTGGAGATGGTGGGCGGTCTGCCTGAACGTACAGGCGAGGTTATTGCCGGCGGCCCGATGATGGGACGCTCGATGTCGAACATCGACACCATGCCCGCCAACAAACGCATGAGCGCCTTACTGTTCATGCCTGAGCAGGAGTGCTACCGTCCTCAACCGTCGCCGTGTATCCGTTGTGCAAAGTGCGTGGACGCATGCCCCATGGGCTTGGAGCCTTATCTGCTGTCGAGCCTCGCCAAAGGCGAAGAGTGGGAGGAGATGGAGGCGCATCGCGTGATGGATTGCATCGATTGCGGCTCGTGTGTCTTCACTTGCCCGGCTCATCGTCCGCTGCTGGACGGCATACGTGCTGGCAAAGGCAAGGTCGGCGCAATGATACGCGAACGTCAGGCTGCCGCAAAGAAATGATGTAATGCCTCGGCTGTTAGCCTTCGGTTATTTGAAAATTTGATAATTTGAAAATTAAGTATATGGCTCAATTATTGACATCTGCCGCTCCGCATGTTCACAGCGGAGACAGTGTGCAGAAAAACATGCTCTTTGTCATTCTGGCATTGCTGCCGGCGTTTGCCGTCAGTCTGATTGCCTTTGGCTGGAGTGCCCTTATCACCACAGTGATCAGCATAGCCGCATGCGTGCTGACCGAATGGTGTATCACTAAGTTCATGCTCAAGCGCCAGCCGTCGCTGTGCGACTTGAGTGCCGTGCTCACAGGTCTGCTACTGGCATTTAACCTGCCCAGTAACCTCCCGTGGTGGATGGTTGTGCTGGGGAGTATCTTTGCCATCGGAGTAGGTAAGATGGTGTTCGGCGGTATAGGTCAGAACGTGTTCAACCCGGCGTTGGTAGGACGTGTGTTCCTACTGATATCTTTCCCGGCAGCGATGACCACGTGGCCTGTAGCTAAAGGTTTTGCTACACGTTATCTCGATGCCGAGACTGCAGCTACACCGCTGTCGCTGATGAAGAACGCCGTAGCCAATCATCAGCCCTTCGAACTGGGCTCGTTGTTGGACTCATTCCTCAGCTGCGTGCCCGGACATATCATGGGAGGTTCGCTGGGTGAGATCAGTGCGTTGGCATTGCTTATCGGTGGAATATTTCTGTTGTGCACACGCGTGATCAGTTGGCATATACCTGTATCAATTCTCGGTACGGTAGCCGTGTTCACCGGCATACTCAGTGCTTGCGGCATAGGCGCCGGACCGCTCACTCACCTGCTGACCGGTGGTGTGATGCTCGGTGCGATATTTATGGCGACGGACTATGTCACCAGCCCGATGACTGCCTGGGGAAAGATTATCTTCGGTGTAGGCATAGGTGTGATTGTAGTAGTTATACGTACCTGGGGTTCGTATCCCGAAGGTATGTCGTTCGCCATACTGATTATGAATGGTTGTGTTCCTCTGTTTAACCGCATAGCACCCAAGCGATTTGGTGAGGTCGTAAAGAAATAGACTGCAGCCAACTGGCTGCCAAATGATATGAGACAATGAAAAAGTTAGAAAGTACACTTAAGAATATGATGCTGTCGCTCACGTGCATCACCATCGTAGCCGGTGCTGCGCTGGCCGGTGTGAACATGCTGACGGAGGCGACCATCAATGCCCAGAAAGAGGCGCAAAAGCAAGCTGCTATATCTGCCGTGCTGCCAGATCATGAGCGCATAGCTGAGGCTGAGCAGGCAGGTGATATGACTATCTACCGCGCTTTTGATGCCACTGACCGCTATGTAGGTGCTGCCGTACAAACGGTAACCGACGGCTTTGGCGGGAAGATCAAACTGATGGTAGGCTTCGATGCCGATAACCGTATTGTTAACTACGCAGTACTCGAGCAGCAGGAAACTCCCGGCTTGGGTACGCACATCGTAGAGTGGTTCAAGAACACCGACAAACCCGGACAGAACATCCTCGGACGTACAGCCGACGGCAACATGACCGTCAGCAAGGATGGCGGTGACGTGGATGCCATCACGGCAGCTACGATCTCCTCACGTGCGTTCCTGAGCGCTGTCAACGCGGCTTATGCTGCCCTCAACAGCAGTGATGCCAGCACCGGAGCTACCCGACAACTGCAGGCCGAGCCCGAGCAGACAGAGACCGTCAGCACAGATGCTGAACAGCAGGTAACCAATGATTTTGTTTCACAAGGTAAATAATGGTACAGACTATGACTACGAATACAAAAACTCTGTTAAACGGCATATTCAAGGAGAACCCGACGTTCGCCTTGGTGTTGGGTATGTGTCCTACGCTCGCCACAACAACCTCTGCCGTCAACGGTATGTCAATGGGTTTGGCGACGATGTTCGTGCTTGTTTGCTCGAACGTGGTAATCTCACTGCTGAAGAATCTGATCCCTGATAAGGTGCGTATACCTGCGTTTATCGTGGTGATCGCAACCTTCGTTACAATCGTCGAGATGCTGATGAAGGCTTATACACCGGCCATCTACGACGTGTTAGGATTGTTCATCCCGCTGATTGTGGTTAACTGTATCGTGCTTGGACGCGCTGAGGCTTTTGCTGCGAAGAACAGCGTCGGCCTTTCCGCTCTTGACGGCATAGGTATGGGCTTGGGCTTCACGCTGTCGCTCACGGTAATCGGTATCATCCGCGAACTGCTGGGTACTGGTACATGTTTCGGAATGAACATTTACCCCGACAACTTCGGCATGTTGCTCTTCGTCCTCGCCCCGGGTGCGTTCATCGTTCTCGGACTGCTGATGGGACTCTTCCAGAAGTACGTGAAGAAGTAATAGAGAAAATGGTAATTGACTAAATCGTAAAAAGCTTTATGTTATACTTCCTGATATTTATCTCCGCGATATTTGTCAACAATATCGTACTGAGTCAGTTCTTGGGTATCTGTCCGTTTCTGGGCGTAAGTAAGAAGATCGACACCGCGCTGGGCATGGGCGCAGCGGTTACGTTCGTGCTGGTGCTGGCCACCATTGTTACCTACCTGCTGCAGATGTTGCTCGTCAAGTTCGGACTCGAGTTCTTGCAGACTATCCTGTTTATCCTGGTTATTGCCACATTGGTGCAGATGATCGAGATCATACTCAAGAAGATCTCTCCGTCACTCTATCAGGCGCTGGGTGTGTTCCTGCCGCTGATTACTACTAACTGCTGCATCCTCGGTGTAGCTATCCTCGTGGCTAACGGTACGAACAAGCTCCCCGAAGGTCTCGACCATAATCTGCTTACCGGTACGCTGTTCGCTTTGGCTACTGCGCTGGGTTTTGCTATCGCGCTGGTACTGTTTGCCGGTCTGCGTGAGCAACTGCGTCGTAATGATGTGCCCAAGGCAATGGAGGGTACACCTATCGCATTGATTACAGCAGGTATATTGGCGATGGCGTTCATGGGATTCAGTGGCGTGATCTAATCGTCACTAATTACGAATGATGTAACTGTATATATGGAAAAACAATTCAAGTTGTGGAACGTGATTGTCGGATGGATGGTGTTCGCCGTCGCCGCAGTCACGTATCTGCTTACTATTGAGCCCACCGCCTCGTTCTGGGATTGCGGTGAGTTTATCTCTTCAGCCGACAAACTCGACGTAGGTCACCCGCCCGGAGCACCGTTCTTCATGCTGATGGGGCACTTCTTCTCGCTGTTTGCGAGCGATGCGTCACACGTAGCGATGTGCGTCAATGCTTTGTCAGCACTGGCTTCGGCATTCACTATCCTATTCTTGTTTTGGACGATTACCGCCCTGGCTAAGAAACTTGTTGCGCCTGACAGCGTAGCACATATCATCGCTCTGCTTGGCGCAGGTGCTGTGGGTGCGTTGGCATATACGTTCAGCGACACGTTCTGGTTCTCGGCAGTCGAGGGCGAGGTGTATGCTTCGTCGTCGCTGTTCACGGCCGTGGTGTTCTGGCTCATACTCAAGTGGTACGACCATGCTGACGATGAGGGCTCTGATAAGTGGCTGATACTCATAGCCTATCTGATGGGCTTAAGTATTGGCGTGCACCTGCTGAACTTGCTGACTATCCCGGCTATCGTGCTGGTGTATTACTTCCGCAAGTACGAATTCTCGTGGAGCGGAATTATCCTTGCGTTCCTCGCGTCGGTAGGCATATTGGCATTTGTGCTGTACGGAATCATCCCGGGCGTTCCGACTGTAGCCGGTTGGTTTGAGTTGGCATTCGTCAACGGCATGGGATTGCCATTCAACACGGGTCTGGCAGTTTATTTGATACTGCTGGCGGCTGCACTTGTTTGGGCTATAGTCAGCACAGCCAAGGCTGATAAGATTGGCGTACAGCAGATCATTGCTTTCCTCTTGGCATTCACGCTGGCAGGTACACCGTTCCTGCGCGAGAGTGCTGTCATAGGCGTGCTCATCGTTGCAGCGTTGGCAATATTGCTGTTCGTGAAGCGCGAACTGGTTTCACCGCGACTGCTGAACACAGCCAGCCTGATGATAGCTGTTATTATTATCGGTTACAGTTCATACGCCGCATTGGTTATCCGTTCGGCTGCCGACACACCGATGGATCAGAACAGCCCGGACAACGTCTTTTCACTCAAGTATTATCTCAACCGTGAGCAGTACGGCGATACACCGCTGCTGTACGGACAGACATACAATGCCCCTGTCAAACTTGAGATACGAGGTAACATGTGTATCCCTATGGAGAAACAGGGTAACGCCCAGTATGCTCCCGCACCGCGCGTGAAGGGGCAGAAAGACCATTACGCCATTACCGGCTACAAGACGCAGTACGTTTATATGGACGAGTTCATGACGCTCTTCCCGCGTATGTGGTCATCGCAAGGCTCGCACGTGGGCGCTTACAAGGAGTGGGCTGATATCAAAGGTCGTCGCGTGAAGTACGACTACTGCGGGCAGCAGAAGACGGAGTATGTGCCAACCTTTGGCGAGAATCTCCGGTTCTTCTTCCGCTATCAGGTGAACTTCATGTACTGGCGGTACTTTATGTGGAACTTCTCAGGACGTCAGAACGACCTGCAGAGTTACGGTGAGATTCACAAGGGCAACTGGATTACCGGTTTCCATGCTATTGACAATGCCATGCTTGGTGACCAGGATCTGCTTCCCGCCGAACTCAAGGAGAACAAAGGGCACAATGTCTATTACATGCTGCCTTTGCTGCTCGGACTCATCGGTCTCGTTTGGCAGGCTACCAAGACGGGCACAAAGCAAGTCAAACTGAACGGCCTGACTAAGTCTATCGCTGATTATGTCGGACTGCGTTCGTTCACGATCACAGCACTGCTGTTCCTGCTGACAGGCTTGGCGATTGTCGTCTATCTCAACCAGACACCTTATCAACCGCGCGAGCGCGACTACGCGTACGCTGGATCGTTCTATGCCTTCTGTATCTGGATTGGCTTCGGCGTGCTGGCGCTGGTTGACAGCGTTACCCAATCGATCAAGTCTGATAGTGTCAAGGCGCTGGCTGCATTACTCGTCACGGTTGTTACGCTGGGTGTACCTGCACTCATGGCGCAACAGAACTGGGACGATCACGACCGCTCGCAGCGGTACGTATGCCGCGATTTCGGTGCCAACTATCTCAAGTCGTGCCAAAAGGAAGGTATCATCTTCTCCAACGGTGACAACGATACCTTCCCCTTGTGGTACAATCAGGAGGTAGAGGGTGTAGGTACTGACCTGCGCGTGTGCAACCTCAGTTACCTGCAGACCGATTGGTACATATCGCAGATGAAACGTCCGTACTACGACTCGCCGGCTTTGCCCATCTCGTGGGAGTACAAAGACTTCATGCCCGGCACCAACGAGGTTGTGTGGACAGATAACCGCCTCGGGCAGCCGCTGGAGGTTAGCAAAGCCTTCCAGTTCTTGCGCTCGGATGACCCAAAGACCAAGAACCGCGAGGGCGAGAACTACCTGCCGTCCGACCAACTCTATGTCCTTGCTCCCGATGGCTCGCAGATCATGATGAAGAAAGCCCGCCGGTTCACCCGCTCGGAGATGATGATCATGGAGATGCTCAGCCAGAACAACTGGCAGCGTCCGATGTACTTCGCTGTGAGCGTGGGGCCTGACTATTACATGGGTCTCGAACCGTACTTCGAGTGCACAGGCATGGCTTATCGTATCACGCCTACACGCTCGCCTAACGGCCAGCCGCGTGTGGCTGTCGAAGAGATGTACGACAATATGATGAACAAGTTCGCGTACGGCAACTGCAATGCCGACGGTATCTACCTCGACGAGAACACCCTGCGTATGTGTCGCACACATCGGATGATGTTCGCTCAACTGGCAGAGGTGCTTGTCAACCGTCATGACTACGAACGTGCAACAGCTGTGCTTGACAAGGCGTTTGAAGAACTGCCCGGCAAGAACGTCGGCTACGACTATACCGCAGCCTCCATGGCACTGCTCTATCTGCGCATGGGTGCGAAGGACAAGGCCGAACCTATCCTGCGTGATGTAGCCAAGACGTGCACCGAGTATATCGTCTGGGGTAAGTCCCTCGACAAGGATCGCCGCAAGGCTATGAAATCTACACTCGATCACTACGATGCCGTACTCGGATATATCCTCCAGCAGTGCGAACGCAACGGCCTGCATGAAATAGTAGAAGACTACTACAGAATCTACGACACAAACGGTGCAATCTAACTGATTGCTGCAAACGAAACAGCCCCGCTATCAAGTGGGGCTGTTTCGTTTGTGTACTGAGTTTCGGCTTCCTTTCTATTAGAGGCAGGTGAACAAAGCGTGATATCAATTACCATTTACCTACCACTCCAGATCGTAGCTCACGAGTATATAATGCCCGTAACTGGTCGCGTGCGTCAACTCAATCATGCTCTTGTTCTTGGTTATGTTCACATCGCGCGAATAACCGTACATGAACCGGTAGGCAATGCCCAGTGTATTACATTTGTCCACACGCCAGCGCAGACCGACCTGTGCCCGTACTTCGCTCAGATACTGCCCGAACGTTTGACCGGCATATGCCGTAGCATTACCGTCCTTATCTACGCCGGCGTAGGTGTTCAGGTACTTGACGGGTTGGTTCAGTGTGTTCCACAGCTCAACTTCGGCATAAGCCTTCAGCGGTCGTCCGGGCACAGCGTACGTTGCCATCAGACGATGACGGAGAATCAGTGCCGTTTGTGGCTGCTCGTGCAGGTTGACGGAGTCCGTACGTATGGTCGCATCCAGCTTCTCGCGAAGTGAGAATTTCCAGTCGCCTGTCACATATTGCCCGGTCACATGAGCACTCAATCGATGCCGCAGAAACTCATTCGTCACGTTCGGTGTACCGTCGGATGTCTGCAACTTGTTGCCATATAACTTGAGCGTATAGTCCGCACCGATACGCAGGTAGGGTATAGGGGTATAACTCAGACCGACGGTAGTGTACGAACGACGGAAATACGGCGACAAGGCCTCTGTGTTGTCGGCCAGTTTGGAGTAGGTGGACTCGTACAGACGCGAATAAATCTCCTCGCTCACATGCAGGTTGATTCTCTGGTCGCGCACCTTGAAGTGCTTGGTGAAGTTGGCCTCTACGCGCAGTTCAGCCAGGTTAGTGGTTGTCTCATCCACTGACTTCAGACCTTGTGCCTGCATATGCTCTGCCACAACGAACAACAGCAGTATGCCCACACACGTGATATATGTTCTCTTGCTGGCTATCATTGCTTGAATTTGGTAATGGTTCCGATAGTATCCTCCTCGCCTTTGCCCAACCGGTACTTGATCTTGATGTACGCTACGTCGCGCAGAAAATCAATGTGACCAATCTCCAGATCCGTTATCTCCAACCCTGTGCGTTCCTTCAGGTCGGCAAGCAGTGCCTCGCGGTTCTCAGGGCGTATGTTATCTATCTTCTCATACAAAATCACCTTCGTGCCGGTACGCTTGCGTGCTACCCACAACTCAAAACCGCCCGCCAAAGCAATCAGCGCAATATTGGCAAACAGCAACTGATGCCAAGCCAGACTGTCGGCATGCAACGACAGTGAGTTCATCACTGCCTGTGCGATGATGATGAACAGATACGTCATCTCGCGGATAGGTACTGTCTCTGTCCTGTAGCGTATCATGCCGAAGATGGCAAACAAACCCAGTACGAAACCTGTCTGGATATCCAGTATCTGCATCAGCCATAGCAGCAGGAACATCGCCGACGAGAACAACATGAACGTCACATAGTAGTCGCGGCGCTTGCTGACTTTGTAATAGATGCAGTAGATGATGATCCACGCCATCAGCAGGTTAAACAGAAACATCAGTGGCAGCACAATCAGGTTGTCCGCTATGCCCAGCAGGTCACCCAGACTATGCATCAGGTAGTTGATGCTGTCCGATGCCCCATACTCGGCGGCGATTGAGGGATCATAATCCGTAAACTCCAACGTCGGGTTGGCTAAATCTACTTGTAGCATAATTCTTATTGGTTAGTAGAAAGACCAATGGTCTTGTTTATTCTTCTTATTTTTGCTTTGAATCTGTTCTGTTTGACTTCAGGCGTGGTCAGCGCTGTACCTATGCAGTACTTGCTTACCTTCAGCGGCTTGATGCGCAGCGACTGCATGATGCCTATCATGGGCGAGGGTACGTTGCCGTCGCGCTTGAGCTCCACTATCACCATCTCCGGCAGGCTTACTTGCGCTCCGCTGCGGATGTTGGTGAAGCATAGGGTAGTGTCTATCGTCAGCCGTTCGGTCTTTTGTTTGTTCACCAGTGTGATACGCGTGAACTGTGTCCGTAGCCGCGGGCTGATCTGCTCATACCGGTAACGACTCTTAGCGGCTATAAAATCCTCCACGCTCCACGACTTCTGCTTACCCTGGCCTGTCGTCTGAGCCGTCAACTCCGTGCCGGGCAGACTGATACGTTTCTTCTTTGTTCGCCCTTTGTTGTTCTTGCGTTTGACTTCCAGGAAGTACAACTTACTCTCCACGTACGTGCGCACTCTGATCTTCTGTCTCACCAGTTGCCTGTCGTGATGACGCATATACATCTCCAGATCCTCGGTGTCATAGTACGTCGTGTCATAGTCGCCTGTGCGTTTGCCTGCTATCTCCTGAACATAGTACGATGCCTCGGCTTGACGAAGTAACTCCGGCAATAGCGACATACGCATCACGAACTTCGTATCCACGCGGTTCATGAGTTTCACGCCATCCATCTCTGCCAGACTGATAGGCGCAAACGCTGCAAGTATGTTGTCAATGACCTTCATAAGCGGTCAGCTATCAGCAGTCAGCAGGCACTCTACTTCTCAAAGATATACTCAAACACCTTCACCGACTCCAGCTTGCCGTTGGGTAGGTAGTTGTACTGTTTGGCTTTTGTGCCGTTGGGGTTGTACTCATATTTGCGGATGCGGAATGGGCGGTTCTTGTCGCTGTACTCAACCTCCTTGAGCACCTTGCCGCCTATCGAATCCGTATATTCGTAGGTGATGCGCCATTTCTGACCATAAGTCGCATACTCTGTCTCTTCGATTATGCGTCCTTGCTCGTCATATACTTTCACGCGGTCAAGCCAGCGAGTCTTGGTCTTGTCGTTGGTGTTCCACTCCTTTACGGTTAGGTTCTTACGCCGTTCACGCTTGGCTAAGGTCTCCGGGCTGACATACACGTCTTGTGCTGCCAGACTCCCTGCCAAACACAACAGAATAATTGCTAAATAACTGCGCTTCATAACTACCTAAAAATCCTAAATTTTAAATCCTAAATCCTACCTCCTCATCACCATCTGCTACTGCCGCTATATTTACTCAGGCTCACATCGTTGCCGCCTGTTACGGTGGGCTTGGCATAACCTGTGGCATTGAATATGCTTGTGCCTGATGCTGTTACGCCCGACTTCATCGTCGTCGTTCCTCCGGTACTCACTACCATTGTCGTCCCTCCGGATGCCGGAGTCTTGAACGCCAGCACCGGCTCGCCGTTCTTGTACAGTGCGTACCACGTGCTCTTGCTCCAACTGCTTACCGAGTAACACGTCTGCGACAACGACGAACCGCTCTCCAATCCGCCAATGGCTACCAGCGTTCCGCCTGTCACGTATAGCTGCTTTCTCTCTTCGCTGTTGGCATCTATGCCTACCTCCGGCGAACCGGCACTGATGGCATATACGATACCGCCGTCGATATAGCAATCGCCATTTGAATCTATGCCGTCGTTGCCCGTGGAGTGGGCGCACACATAACCGCCTGTTATCTTCAGGTCTCCGCCGGCGTTGATGGCATCATCCGGTGAATAGGCATACACCTCGCCGCCACTGATCGTGATGGCAGCTTTACTCTCTATGCCTTCAGGTCCCGAACTGCCGCCTCCAGGATTGCCGCCACCTCCATGGCCACCGCCGCCAGGTCCCCAGGCAGATACGTTACTGCTTGCACTGCCTTTGCATAGCACAATCGTCTGGCCGCCACTGATAGTCAGGTCACCTACGGCTTTTATGCCTTTGCCTTCGCTGCCTGTTGTTGTCACCTGAATATCACCGCCGCTAATCGTTATCGCGCCGTTTTGCGACAGGATACCTTTATCCACCGAGTTGAT
>JAFXSS010000133.1 GCA_017525455.1 Paludibacteraceae bacterium | reverse complement strand
GAGAACCAGTGTTACATAGTGGCAGCTAACCTGGTGGGGGACGACGGTGCCGGCTGGCATTACAACGGTCACTCCGTAGCGTATGACACAAGACTGAAAGAACTGCTCGGGTTCGCCGACAACGAACAGGGCACGCGCATAGCCGACCTGTCGATGCCCGTGCTCAAGCATTATCGCGAAGCATTGCCTCTGTGGCGAGATACCGACAGGAAGATGGTGAGGATGGAATAAGGACGCTGTGGTTTCTTTGGGGTCCCCGTGAAGGGTTATGGGGAAGAGATAAACGAAGATAAGGAATAGAAGTGAAATATTTGTGGAAGATACAGACTTTGACTGATGATCAGGCGGCTCTACGCGACCGATTGGCGCAGGAGTTGCACATCAGTCCTATAGCGACGGCGTTGTTGGTACGTCGTGGTATCACGACGCGTGAGCAGGCATCCGCGTTTGTGCACCCGTCGCTTGAACAGTTGCATGACCCCATGCTGATGATGGGCATGCGAGAGGCAGAGCAACGTTTGTCGCAAGCCGTGGATAACGGCGAGAAGATACTGATATACGGAGATTATGATGTGGACGGCACCACGGCTGTGGCGCTGATGTATCGGTTCCTGAGCACCTTCTATACGAACATCGACTATTATATTCCCGACCGTTACACCGAGGGATACGGCATATCGTTCCGTGGAGTGGATTATGCCCAGGAGCAGGGATGCACGCTGATCATAGCTTTGGACTGCGGCATCAAGTCTGCCGACAAAGTGGAGTATGCGCGCAAGCGCGGTATAGACTTTATCATCTGCGACCATCACATGCCCGATGACGAACATCCCGAGGCTGTGGCCGTGCTGGACAGCAAGCAGGCTGCTGACCCGTATCCGTTCAAGGAACTATCGGGCTGCGGTGTAGGATTCAAGTTGGCGCAGGCTTATGCGCAGACGCACGGCATGCCGTTTGATGCTACGTTCACCCCGCTGCTGGAACTGCTGGCTATGTCGATAGCAGCGGATATAGTATCGCTGACCGGTGAGAACCGCGTGCTGGCGTACTTCGGCATCTGGCAGATCAACCTGCACCCGTCAGTAGGATTGCAGGCGCTGCTGAAAGTGGCAGATCTGGAGGGCAAGCAGGTGAATATATCCGACCTGGGGTTCCGTATCGCTCCGCGTCTGAATGCCTGCGGACGAATCCGTTCTGGGCGTGCGGCCGTCGATCTGCTGATAAGCAATGATGCTACGATGGCAACGGAAATTGCGCAGACCATCGAGAACGTGAACAACGAGCGCCGGGAGAAAGATGAGACCATCACACAAGAAGCCTTGCAGCAACTGGAGGCTGATCCCGAGCACCCGAGCAAACATACCAATGTAGCCTACGGTCCTGAATGGAACCGCGGTGTGCTGGGTATAGTAGCCTCCCGGCTGACAGAGAGTTATTTCCGTCCGACCATCGTGTTGGCAGATACTGACGACGGCAAAGTGTCCGGTTCGGCCCGCAGTCCGGGAGGGTTCGATGTATATTCGGCTATCGAAGCCTGCGGTGACCTGCTTACAAACTTCGGTGGCCATCCGTATGCAGCCGGACTGACTATGTTGCCCGCTAACCTGCCGGAGTTCAAACGCCGGTTTGAGGCATATGTGGCTGCACATATCACGCCGGAGCAGTTGATACCGGCCATACGTGTGGAGGCTGAACTGTCGCTGCAGGATATCGACCGGCAGTTCTACAATGTGCTTCGACATCTGGAGCCGTTTGGACCGGATAATCCGCATCCGCGGTTTGTGACACGTGGGCTGATCAACAACCGCTACACCAAGCGAGTGGGTAAGCAGGGTGAGCATCTTAAACTCGACCTGACCGACCGCAATGTGGCAGTGAACGGTATAGCTTTCGGCAAGGGAGATATGGCTATGTATATACAGAACGGCAATGCTGTAGATGTGTGCTACAGCTTGGAGGAAAATACATACAATGGCGTGACATCGCTGCAGATGAAGGTGGATGATATAGTGCCCACCGAGCCTGTGAATCAATAATCATTCAGAGTATATGTTCAACGAACGAGACACTAAAGGACCTGCCTTGCGACGCGGTAGTATCGAGGTCGTATGCGGCAGTATGTTTTCCGGTAAGACCGAAGAACTCATCCGGAGAATGAAACGTGCACAGTTTGCCAAGTTGCGTGTAGAAATCTTCAAGCCCGCTATTGATGTGCGCTACAGCGAGCAGGATGTGGTTTCGCATGACCACAATGTCATTCAGTCCACACCTGTCGAGTCCAGCCAGACTATTCTGCTACTGGCCAATGATATCGATGTAGTAGGAATAGACGAGGCGCAGTTCTTCGACATGGGCATCGTGGAGGTCTGCAGCGAGCTTGCCAAACGTGGTATACGCGTTATCTGCGCAGGTCTGGACATGGATTTCAAGGGTGTGCCTTTCGGTCCGATGCCTGCCCTGATGGCGATAGCCGAGGATGTTTACAAGACCCATGCTATCTGTGTGCGCTGCGGCGACCTGGCATATGTCAGTCACCGTCTGGTAGCCAACGAGAAACGTGTGCTGCTGGGTGAGACCGACAGCTACGAACCGCTCTGCCGCCACTGCTACGAGCAAGCCATAGCCAATGACGAACATTGACGTCATCCTGCCTCTGGCCATAGCGGATACCTACACCTATCGTATTCCTGACGGCATGTCATGCCCCGAGGTGGGCATGCGTGTGTTGGTGCCATTGGCCCGCAAGACGATAACCGGACTGGTGTACCGCATTCATACAGAGGTTGATGCCGGCAATTCGCCGTTGACACCGTCGAACCTAACCTTACGCGATATTATCGAGGTGCTGGACGAACGACCAGTCGTTCTGCCCTCGCAACTGAGCCTGTGGCGCTGGATGGCCGATTATTACCTGTGCACCTTGGGCGAGGTGATGACAGCCGCGCTGCCTGCGCGAATGCTCGACAACGATTACACGGCACGTACTGAAGTATATGTATCCCTGCATCCGCAGTACACGGATGTGGAGATGCTGCAGCCTGTGTTAGACTCGCTGCGCCGTGCACCGAAGCAGAAACGGCTGCTTGAATATTTCCTGGAATTATCCGATGCTTTCGATGGCGCACCTCATCCGGTAGAGCAACGTCAGCTCATCGAGTTCTCCGGCGAATCGACAGCCGTGCTGCGTACGCTGATAGAGAAACAGATACTATGCGCAGCGCACGAGGTGGTAAGCCGTATACCCTCGTACGACGCCGATGTAGAGCCTGCTCATCCGCTCACGGAGCAGCAGCAACGTGCTGTGGATGAGATACATACAGGAATGGCCGAAGGCAAGGTTTGTCTGTTGCACGGCGTGACCTCCAGCGGCAAGACCGAGGTGTATATGCATCTGATCCGCGAGATGCTCGCTCAGGGCAAACAAGTACTGTATCTGGTGCCAGAGATAGCACTGACCACCCAATTGACTGACCGGCTGAAGCGCGTGTTCGGCAATCGGTTGGGCGTCTATCACTCACGATTCAGCGATATGGAACGTGTGGAGATTTACCGCGATATGTTGCAATCGCCCCAGCCCAAAGTGCTGCTCAGTGCCCGTTCGGGAGTGTTTCTGCCGTTTACCAATCTGGGGCTGGTGATAGTGGATGAGGAGCACGACACCTCCTACAAGCAGCAGGATCCCGCACCGCGTTATCATGCCCGCTCCGTAGCGCTGATGATGGCGCGTGATGCCGGCGCACAGGTGCTGATGGGCACAGCCACTCCGGCTATAGAGACGTACTATAACGCCATGGCCGGCAAGTACCGGCTCGTGGAGATGACCGAACGTTATGCCGGACTGAGTATGCCCGAGATAACGATGGTGGACCTCAAGAGGCAGTATCATCGCAAGGAGATGTACGAACATTTTGCCGATCCGCTGGTGGACAGGATACGTGAGCAACTGGCTCATGGCAAGCAGATTATCATCTTCCAGAACCGGCGCGGTTACGCACCGTACATATCCTGCCGCAAGTGCGGTTATGTGCCCAAGTGCTGCAACTGCGATGTGAGTCTGACGTACCACAAGCGCACCAACTCCCTCGTGTGCCACTATTGCGGCTACAGCATCAGCGCACCTGCTGCCTGTCCGTCATGCAGCGGTGAATGGCGGGATTACGGTATGGGGACGGAGAAGATTGAGGATGAGGTAGCCCGGCTGTTTCCCGACGCACGCGTAGCGCGCATGGACCTTGATACTACGCGTAATAAGAACAGTCATCAGCGACTGATCAATGCTTTTGCCCGTCATGAGGTGGACATACTGATAGGTACGCAGATGGTAACCAAAGGTCTGCACTTCAACGATGTGTCACTCGTAGCCGTACTGAATGCCGACAGCATGATGCAATCGCCGGATTTTCGCAGTTACGAGCGTGCTTTCCAGATGCTGGAACAGGTGGCCGGCCGCGCCGGTCGAACAGGCAGCCGTGGCGAGGTGGTGGTACAGACGTTCCAGCCGGATAACCCGTTGTACGTATATCTGCAAAATCATGATTATCAGGGATTCTATGCCGCGCAGTTGAAGGAACGCCGTGCGTTCCGTTTCCCGCCGTTCTACCGGCTGATTGTGCTTACGCTCAAGCATCGTGACTATTCGCGCCTGGACACCGCATCGCGCGAACTGTACGAGCGCCTGCATGCGGCTTTCGGAGTAAGATGTTCGGCTGTGATAGTGCCGCCCATAGCCCGTGTGCAGAACATGCATCTTCGCACCATCCGCTTGCGCATAGAGGTCAATGCTTCGTTTGCTCAGGCTAAAAAGATAGTTATGCAATCCATCGCGTACATCCGTACGCTGCCTAATTGCAAGGGCACGATTATCCAACCCGATGTTGATCCGATGGGTTGATGTCGGTTAGGGCATTTTCCATATCACGCAGTTGTGATTCGCAGAACCGCAGGAGTTGTCGGGCTTCTTCGGCTTTTTGCTTGTAGGCGCTGACGGACAGAGCCTCGGTCTGCTCCAGTTCGTGCACAATCTCTTCCACGCGCTTGATGGCTTGGTCGTATGTCATGTTGTTTTCCATTTTGCTATAAGTAGTCAGGTTGTTACTGTGACATGGGTGTTACTTGCCTTTGCCGTCGACAATGACGCCGATGGTGTAGAACAGGATCTTGATATCCAGTCGGAGTGACATGTTCTCCATATATACGATGTCGTAGTTCAGTCGGTCGATCATCTTCTGCAGAGTATCGGTATATCCGACGCGTATCGGTCCCCAGCTGGTCATGCCCGGACGAATCTTGTACAGCAGGCAGTAGTACGGTGCCTGCTTGACAATCTGACGGATGAAGAACTCCCGCTCGGGCCGCGGTCCGACAATGGACATATCACCCCGGAGAATGTTCCACATCTGCGGCAGTTCGTCGAGACGGTACTTGCGCATGAAATGCCCTACGCGCGTGACACGCGGGTCGTCGTCGGCCGAGAGTTGCGGCACATCGTCCTCGGCATACTGAACCATGGTACGGAACTTATAGATATTGAACGGCTTGCCGTGCAGTCCTATACGTTGCTGGCTATAGAATGCCGGTCCCTTCGACGAACTGTAGGCTAAAATCCACAGCAGGATGTACACCGGCGAAAGTAAGATCATCGTGAGCAGCGAAGCCACGATGTCGAAGGCACGCTTGATGCACAGTTCGGAATCCGTCATCTTATGCTCGGTGATCAGCACCAGCGGGTTGCTGTCGAGTTCGGGAATCTTGGCGGCACCGGTGAGCATGTCGTAGAGCTTGGGTACAACGGCGATCTCCACATCCAGCGGATAGATGCGTTGGATGATGCGGTACAGTGTATTCTCGTCGAGCGAGGGTTGCAGGTCGATGATCACGCGGTCGCCTTTGTTGGGCTTGATGTCAGCTACCTGCTGCTCGGTATGGACGGTGAATGTAGCCGGAGCAGCGGCGTGACGCCTGATGAGCAGCGTAAGCAGCAGACGGAAGATGTAACTGATGCTGAACTGCAACAGCCAAAGCACAGCCAGCGATATGACGTAGCGATGGTAGTCCTCCACCTGATCATCGATAATGATGATAAAGAATGCACTGAGTGCAATAACTATCGATGATATGAAGGTGGTGAGCAACTCATGCGTCAGGCGCTTGCGCTGGACGCGCAGGTAGTAGCCCGACAGGTAGTGGATAATCAGACAACCTATAGGATACAATATGAGCGGCAGATAAAAACCGAAAGCGGGAATAAGCACTGTATTTACCCCGAACACTTTTCCCTCGTACACCAGCCAGCGGAAGAGCAGGAAGATCAGCCATACCAGTTCCGCGGTCAGAAAGTCGACAGCTATGTATCCTAATTGTAGTTTGCGACGTTGCGACATGAATAGATTTACTATTGGTAGATTTGTGATTTACGGGCGGATGACGGTTACGGTATTGTCAGCACCGACCTTGATTATACTGCTGGGTTGGGCGGGTTTGTTCTCACCTCGCCGCGAGTGGCAGACATAGTCCACAGCGGCCAGCAGTTTGCAGTCGATCTCGCAGAACGCTTTGGGTGTGGGGCGTCCGGCAAAGTTAGCCGATGTGGATACCAGCGGTTTGCCCAGTTGGCGGCAGAGCATATTGGAGAACCGCTCATAGGTCACTCGTATGCCCAGGCTGCCATCCTCGGCCGTGATGCCTTTGGATACATTGTGCGCCTTGGGATAGATGATCGTGATCGGCTTGGGTGCAACACCATCCTCAGGTGCAGACACCACCAGCAGATTGGCTGCCGCCTCGGGTATATCGGGTATATAGTCGGCTATCCTGTCGGGCGAGTCCGTCAGTACCAGTACGGATTTGCCCTTGTCGCGCTGCTTGATGCGGAAGAGTTTGTCGACCGCCTCGTCGTTGGTAGCATCGCAACCCAATCCCCAAACCGTATCAGTCGGGTACAGGATGACGCCGCCGTTGCGCAGCACCTCGACAGCCCGGTCGATATCTTTGTGCATATTGATATCCAGCTGATGCTGCACCTGTGCCTGACGTTCGGCGGACTTGAGCCGTTCCACCTCCCGTTTGGGCAGGGCTGCCGAATCCTGCAGTGCCTGATAGATGAGCAGTGTAGCCCAGGCATCGGTGGCAGCGTAACGTGCCTGCTCGGGCGTGAGCGTATCGGCCTCCCAATTGGTGAGCTGCTGCGACTTGCTGATCTTCTTGCCAAAGACAATGGCGAAAATCTTTTGCAATCCCAGTTCCAGTATGCCGTATCCGGATACGAAAGACTGCAGATCCACACAGTTCTGCGGTTTGAAGTCGTGCAGGCGGCGCAGGCCGTTCAGATCATCCTTGAACGCCAGACCCACTTTGCAAATCTGCTTGCTGCTGAAGATACGTGCCAGCGATGCCGGCATGCCAATCTTGTTCAACCGGAACAGGTAACAGCGCTGCTCGGTAGCAATCTGCACCAGAGCGGTAGGATAATGCGTACCCCGAGTGAACGACGGACGCGCCTCGGTATCGATGCCCAATACAGGACAGTCACGCAGGTATGAGACAGCTTCCTCCACCTGCTCAGGGCGGTCAACAATGATCGTCTGGCCGTCGAATGAAACCAGAGGCATCAGGTTGACCAGATCCTTGGATATATGATGCGAAAATTGCTTGGCGTGTTCCATCAAATTTGACAAAATTCAATAAAAGCACACAAAGTTACAACTTTTTTTGCAAATTACCAAATTTTTTTGTATCTTTGCATCGTCAAATCGAAAAATATCGTTCAACCTGCGACATCAATATACTTTTAAATACCAATTATTATGAAAAAATCAATCTTTTTAGCACTGTTTGCTATGCTGAGCGTATCGCTGTCGGCACAACATGTTACCCCGCTGAACATCCACATCACGGATTTTAACTTCGACTCGCTGCGTGCGCAGTATCAGGGTCAATCGTACCTGCTTGAGCTTGAGCGTCTGGAGAAACTGATGAAGGATGATGCCAAGAAGCTGAAGGATGTACAAGGCCAGCTGAAGGCTGAGAAGGACTTCCAAAAGCAGATGATGGCGTATGTTGACAAGGCTGAGGCTTCGTTTAAGAATCTGCAGACATTGTCGCAAAAGGAGTTGGACGAACTGGCTAAGATCAAGGAGAATGCCGACAAGCAGCTGCGTGCCATCAACAACACCAGTTTGCTGAACGAGGAGACCCGTGAGAAAGCTCTGGACCAGTTGCAGAACCAGCGCCGCGGTTTGGACGGTGCAATCAACGCTACCACCAACCGTCAGACGCAACTTGCCAACCACCCGATGCAACTCCAGCAGATGCGTACCGACCTGATGGTGTACAGTAACGAGATTATCAACAAAGAGGCTGACATCAAGCAGTTGGAGACTTCGCTCAAGAACAAACGTGAGGCTATCAAGGCTGAGGTAAAGAACGTCAAGTCGCAGAAGTAAGTATGCAAGTCATCAACTTATCCGAGAACAACAGTATTCTCAATCAGTTTCTGAGCGAGATTCGCGATGTGACCATCCAGCAGGACCCGTTGCGTTTCCGCCGTAACATTGAGCGCATAGGCGAAGTAATGGCGGTGGAGGTGAGCCGTGCTCTAAATTATGCCCCGAAAGATGTGACCACTCCGCTGGGCACAGCTACCGTTCAGTTGCCTACCGATCAGGTTGTGCTGGCTACTATCCTTCGCGCCGGACTGCCGCTACATCAGGGGTTTCTAAACATCTTTGATCACGCTGAGAACGCTTTTCTGTCGGCTTATCGCCGGGCAGGACGTGTTGTAGACGGCAAGCAGGAACTGGAGATTGTAGCGGAATATATGGCTGCTCCTTCGATTGAAGGCAAAACACTGATTATAGCCGATCCGATGTTAGCTACCGGCATGTCGATGGAGGTGGGATATCTAGCGCTCCTTCGTCACGGCAAGCCGAAACATACGCATTTGTGCTGCACTATCGGTACGCCCCAGGCAATCGATTGTCTGCGTCAGTCGCTCAATGACAGCCCGGATGTGACCGTATGGTGCGCAGCGATAGACCCTATCTTGAATGATAAGAAATATATCGTTCCCGGTTTGGGTGATGCCGGCGATTTGTGTTACGGGATCAAGATTCACCTCTCCGATTGTAACTGATAAATCGTAGATAGCACTAATGCCTCACTCCCGTATGTCTTATACACATAGGCAGCGGTGGCACTTCCTGCCATCGCTGCTTGTGCTGATAGGTATAACATACCTGAGCTTGATCAAGCAGGTGCCGTTTGCCGTGATAGGGGATATACCTCTGGCCGACAAATGGGGACATATGCTGGCGTATATGGTTTTGGCATTGTGTCTGGCGGGTGACGGCTACCGTGTGCGACTGAAAGCACCTGTGCTGTTCGCCATAGCCCTGTTGCTGCCGTTGGCGTACGGAGGCCTGATGGAGTGGGCGCAGTACTATTGTCCCCCACGCAGGTGCGACTTGGTTGACTGGCTGGCGGATGCCATAGGTGCTGCGGTCGGCATAGCGTTGTTTGCAGCATACTATATACCCACTGTAAATAGATCCAACCAACCGATATTGGAATCATGATTTCGCCTGACAAATTACCTTATGTGATAGCCCTGACTCATCTGTACGGGGAGCGGCAGCGATTGGCACGCGAGGTGCTGACCGCTTATCCTGATGCTCAAGAGGCTTGGGACAGGATATGCCTGCCGGGTAAGAATGAGTCGTGGCAACGGGCGCAGAGTGAAATGGAGTTTGTGCAGAAGCATCATATAGGCACCTACTACCTGCATGACGCCGATTATCCGCTGCTGCTGGCGCAATGTCCGGATGCGCCTATACTATTGTACACCAAAGGAAACATCAATCTTCATGACGGGCATTTCGTATCCATAGTAGGTACGCGTCAGGCTACCGAACGCGGCAAACTGTTCACGCGTGATCTGGTGCTCGAACTGGCTAACCGATTGCCAAACCTGACCATCGTATCCGGCCTGGCTTACGGCATTGATATAGCTGCGCACCGTGCTGCGCTGGAGGCAGGCATACCTACGCTGATTATCCCGGCACACGGGCTGGACAGAATATATCCGCCTAACCATCGCAACGAGGCGGTACGTGCACTGGAGAACGGAGGCATAGTGACCGAATATATGTCAGGCAACACACCTGAGAAACATCATTTTGTAGCGCGCAACAGGATCATTGCCGGACTGTCGGACTGTACGGTGGTGGTTGAGTCGCGTGCCAAAGGCGGTTCGCTGATCACAGCAGCGATGGCGTTTGACTACAACCGGCCTGTGTTTGCCCTACCCGGGCGCTGCAGCGATGAGACATCAGCCGGCTGCAACGGCCTGATTCGCGACCAGCGGGCAGCATTGTTGCAATCACCCGACGACCTGATTGATGCGATGATGTGGGCAACGGCCGAACGACCCGTACAAACATCACTCCAGGGTTTGACAGATGGCGACGATGATCTGACACCCGAGCAGAAAAAACTGCTGCAGATGCTAAGGGAGGCGGAGAACGGAATGCTGGTGAACGATATGGCCGAAGAGGCGGATATACCTTACTCGGAAATCATCACGCACATGATGACACTGGAAATACAGAAACGGGTAAAATCCTTCCCGGGAGGCAGGTTTATGGCAATTTGAGGTCATGTTTGACATTCTGTTGGTAGCAAAAAGCACGGATATGTGATTTTTTATTTGCAAATTTGAAAAATTTTTAGTAACTTTGCGGTCGCAATATAAAATTAGGAACTTTCTTAAATCTATCTAATATGAATTCGTTTCTTAAAAATCTCGGATTGATCATCTTCCTTTGCGGAGTAATATGCCTGTGTATTTATTACTTCAGTACTCCGAGCAATGGTCTGCTCGTCAGCAGTCTGGCGCTTGAGTTTGTTGGTATCCTGACATACATCATTATCAACAAGCGCATTGACTAATCCGGATGGCTGAGTTCAGCGACGCAATCAAATATCACCTGACAGGCATGTACCAGGACTGGTTTCTGGACTATGCTTCGTATGTCATTCTTGAGCGAGCCGTTCCCGCTATCGAGGACGGCCTGAAACCTGTGCAACGCCGTATATTACACGCCATGAAGGCGGTGGATGACGGCAAGTACAACAAGGTTGCCAATATCGTCGGTCAGACGATGCAGTACCACCCGCACGGCGATGCTTCGATAGGCGATGCGCTGGTGCAACTCGGGCAGAAAGATCTGTTGATTGACTGCCAGGGTAACTGGGGTAACATCCTGACCGGTGACGGTGCAGCTGCTCCTCGATACATCGAGGCGCGGTTGTCGAAGTTCGCTCTGGAGACGGTGTTCAATCCCAAGACCACGCACTGGATGGCATCGTACGACGGCAGGAAGAAGGAGCCTGTGCATCTGCCCGTCAAGTTCCCGCTGCTGCTGGCGCAGGGCGTAGAGGGTATAGCCGTGGGTCTGAACTCCAAGATTCTGCCACACAACTTCGTTGAAC
Organism: Paludibacteraceae bacterium; assembly: GCA_017525455.1. Classification (GTDB taxonomy): domain Bacteria; phylum Bacteroidota; class Bacteroidia; order Bacteroidales; family Paludibacteraceae; genus Colicola. Next base: position 21,747 of record JAFXSS010000133.1, on the reverse strand, counting down.
TGTGTGATGCTTCGCTCGCATACTTGCGAGGCGAGGAATTCACGCTCTATCCGGATTTCCCGACAGGCGGTGAGGTAGATGTGAGCCGTTATAATGACGGCGAGCGTGGCGGTGTGATTAAGATTCGCTCACGCATAAGCAAGGCAGATGACAACAAGACGCTGATAATCAGCCAGGTGCCTTTCGGTACTACTACATCCAAGATTATTGATACTATCCTCAAAGCTCAGGAGCGCGGTAAGATCAAGATCCGCAAGGTGGATGATTTTACTGCCGAGGAGGCAAAGATCGTTGTGCAGCTGGCACCGGGTGCATCGTCAGACAAGACGATAGATGCCCTGTACGCATTTACCGACTGCGAGGTGTCGATATCACCTAACTGCTGCGTTATACAGGACAAGAAGCCGATATTCACCAATGTATCGACGCTGCTCAAACTCTCGACCGACAATACCAAAGAACTGTTGCGTCAGGAGTTGGAGATTCAGAAAGCCGAACTGGAGGAGCAGTACTTCTATACCTCGCTCGAGAAAATATTCATCGAGAACCGCATCTACAAGGAGCAAGGTTACGAGCAGGCCACGAGCAAGGAGAAACTGATTCAGTTTGTGGACAAAGCACTGGAGCCGTTCAAGGCCAAACTGATCCGCGAGGTCCACACTGAGGATATAGAGCGGCTGTTTGAGATTCGCATGATCCGTATTACCAAGTTCGATGCCAAGAAAGCCGATGAACTGATGAAGGATCTGGACTGCAAGATCAAGGAAACCGTACATAACCTGAAGCACTTGACCGAATATGCGATAGCATGGTTTGAGATGCTCAAGCAGAAGTACGGTGCGCGCTACCCGCGCAAGACGGAGGTCCGCAACTTTGCCAACATCAACGTCAAGACCGTAGTCGAAGCCAACGAGAAATTGTATATCAACTATGCCGACGGATTTGTGGGAACGGGCTTGAAGAAAGACGAGTTCCTGTTCAACTGCTCCGATATAGACGATATCATCGTGTTCCATCGCGACGGCAAGTACAAGATTCTGCGTGTGGCGGAGAAAGTATTTATAGGTACGGATATATTGCACATAGCAATCTTCAAGAAGGACGATGTGCGCACCATATACAATGTGGTGTACCGCGACGGCAAGAAGGGCACGTACTTCATGAAGCGCTTCCATGTAACAGGTGTGGCGCGTGACAAGGAGTATGACCTCACGCAGGGCAAGCCCGGGTCGAAAGTGATATACTTCACGGCTAACCCCAACGGCGAGGCGGAGGTGATACGCGTTGCACTCAAGCCGCAGTTGCATCTGAAAAAGGTGGAGGTACTTAAAGATCTGTCGGAACTGGCAGTTAAGAACCGCGGTGCGATGGGTAATGTGCTCACAAAGTTTGAAGTCAAATCCATCACCTTGAAGCAGAAAGGACACTCGACGCTGGGTGGTCGCAAGGTTTGGTTTGATCCTGATGTGCTGCGCGTGAATTACGACGAGCAAGGCACGTATCTTGGCGAGTTTGACGATGATGACCGTATATTGGTTATCACCACCGACGGCAATTATTACCTCAACAATTTCGATCCTACAGCCCACTTCGACAACAATATCCTGCGTATCGAGAAGTGGCAGCCGGAGAAGATATGGTCGCTGGCTATGTGGAACGATGAGCTGAAGTTCTACTACGGCAAGCGTTTCACACTGGCTGATGCATTGGCCAAAGCTCAGTCGATGCTCGGTGAGACACCGGAGAACCGTATGGTTGTATTGTCGGACCGCGAGGAGGCAATCTTCCAACTTCAGTTCGCTGACGATAATCGCCCGGCTTTGGATGTGACGATGGCGGAGTTTATAGATGTCAAGTCGGCCAAGGCGCGTGGTAAACGATTGAGTAATTATGATATAGCCAACATAGTGGATGTTACTCCAGCTCCGCCGGAACCAGAACCGGAACCCGATCCTGCTGACGGTGAGGATAATCCTACCGATGCTGCGGAGTCCACGGAGTCCACGGCACAAACACCGACAACGGATACAGCGTCCAAACCGTCGATACCTTTCACCATCACCAACGGAGAGTCCGATGTGCAGTTGTCGTTAGACCTCTAATCGTATGAAACGTACCCCATTCTTGCTATCACTGATAGCAGTCATCCTGATGCAGCCGGTTTCGGCTGCTGTGGTTTATGGCAACCAGGTCGGCACTATCGAGCGCGACACTATACTGGGTGTGCCATGCCGCATCTATCTGCCGAACAAATACGCCGAGCGCGTACAGACTGATCATATTGTTTTTCCCGTACTCTACCTGCAACATGGTATGTTCGGTTCAGAGGACGACTGGACCATACAGGGTAATCTGTACCGCTGGATGAACCTGCTGCTTACGACCGGCCAGGTCAAGGAGATGGTGGTAGTGATGCCGGATAACTTTCTGGGCAGCATACCTGCCGATGAGCGCCAGGCACTGATGGAAGCCCCCAATGCCACGCCGGAAGGTGAGGCGTTTGACACGTTTGCCGGAGCGGCGCACTGGCGCAAGCTGACGCGTGACCAGGAGCAGACTTATGAGATGTCGGGGTATTGGGAGGAGAACTTCCGCGCGTTCATGGCCGAGGTGGAGCGTCGGTACAGCGTCAGCCGCAAGCCTGCCGAGCGGGCTATAGCAGGACTATCGATGGGCGGGTTCCATACGATGCATGTGTCGCACTACCTGCGTGGCGAGTTTGAGTATATAGGTCTGTTCTCGCCGGTGATCATCCCGCGGCGGGAAGAATTGTTGGTGGCTACGATTGAAGATTCGCAGTTCCATACCATGGGATTTGACCTGGAGTTGGATTACGGTTCGCCGGCCTACAACAACTGGATGACCGATCTGCGGGCAATGGCTGCTACGCCGCCTGTGTACTGGATAGCTATCGGACGCGATGATTTTCTGTATGCTCAGTTGCAGGACTATCGTATGTGGCTGGATATGAATAACTTCGAATATACTTATTACGAGAGTAACGGTGGTCATACCTGGGCCAACTGGCAGGATTATCTCTGCCGGTTTCTGAAGAAACTGTTCTGGCACAGTGATAAGTGAAAACTGATAACGGTACGCTGAAACCAAGACGCCTATGAAACGAATTATACTACCTGTGATAGCATTGCTGTGCGTATGTCTGCTGCAGGCACAGGATTATGAATATCCCGGACTGAAACAGATGCTGAAGGGCAACTACGAAGCTGTGCAGAAGGATATCGACAAGCACCTGAGCAAGGATGCGGCTGATGTGCCGTATCTGTTTGCTGCGGCCAAGTTGTATTCCACCGACGACTATAGCGGACGGGATATACCCAAGGCTTACAAGTACATTTGCGACTGCAAGAGCAAGTTTACGCGTCTGGAGCCTGCCGCGCAGGACAAACTGATAGCCAAAGGTCTGACCAAGGAGTTGCTGAACACCTCGATTCATGAGGTATGTTCGCTGGCGCTGAAAGATGCTGAGGCTGTGAATACGGAAGAGGCGTACAACGATTTTCTGAAGTCTTATCCGCGTGCCGTACCTTCGCTGCAGCGGCAAGCCAAGGAGCACCTGAGTCATCTGGCATTTGAGTCTGCGGCTGAACGCAACACGATAGGCTCGTACGAATTTTTCATCGAGCAGCATCCTAACGGTCAGGATGTCAAGGAAGCTACAGCCCGGCGTAACAGATTGGCCTATCAGTTGGCGCAGAAGCAGAACACGATGCAGGCTTATCGAACATATATCGACCAGTATCCCGATGCCGAGGATGTGCCTGATGCGTGGCAACAGATCTATGCCCTGGCACTGCGCGATGCACAACGTACAGGTACGGCGGAAGCACTGGAGCAGTATGTGATTACCTATCCCGACAGCCCGTACGGCCGTCAGCAGCTGGCGCTGCAGGCAGCGGATAAGTATGCCTCGTTTGTTCGCGAAGGCGACTGGCTGACGCTCAAGGATAAGGCTGCCAAACGCAAAGATCCTATCGAGCTACGCAAACTGTACTATGCCATCATGCAGATTGCGCGTAACAAGCAAAGCGCGCCTGCGGCACTGCTGGCGTACCAGAATGCGCCGTGTGAAGATATACGGGATACGACATGGCTGATTCTGCACGATGTGTACTGCAGTACAGGTCAGGTGGCGGATATCACGCGCCTGTATGACCAGTATCCCAATCCGCGGTTTGAACAACTGGAGGCTCATGACCGCAAGGTGGTTCAGCAGTACAACATAGTAAAAACCACCGACATGGGTTGGCCTAATCTGATTAAGTTAGGTGCGCCGTATCGTGTGGCATATGGTTGGATGACCGGCTTGATAGCAGATTATCTGCTGCGTGAGGATGTGGATATGGCCTTGCAAACCGTTCGTCCGTTTGCCGAAGCGTTCGGTGATGATCCGGCATACAATAATCTGGTCAAAGCTCTGGAGCAAGGTCGTCAGGGTGACCTGACGCCGGAGGCTTTTCCCGATTCCATCAACTCGCCTATGAAGGAGTATTCGCCTGTGATGACAGCCGACGGCAATACGATATATTTTGTACGTGTTGTGTATGACAAGGCTGCAGGCAACAGCGAGGATATCTACACCTCTCATCGCACCAAACGCGGTTGGGAGTGGGCTATGCCTATGACCGAGCTGAGTGTGCCGGGTTCGAACGAGGCGATGCAATCGGTGTCGGCTGATGGTACGCAGCTCATCTTCTTCCGCAACGGGTTGCTGTACTCTACTGTCAAGACCGAGGAAGGCTGGTCGCGTCCGCGCACCTTGCCCGACAATATCAATGTAGCTAACTGGCAGAGCGATGCCATGATCACGAGCGACGGTCGTGCCATGCTCTTCTCTGCACAGAAGCAGGTGGAGAACGAGGTAGGCACATCGGTTAACATATTCGTATCGCTGATGGATGATAACGGTGAATGGGGTGAACCGATAGATCTGGGTCCGACTATCAACACACCGGGTCTGGAGCGCAAACCGTTCTTGCACCCGGATATGCATACTCTGTACTTCAGTTCGGATGGTCACGGTTCGCTGGGCGATCTGGATGTGTTCAAGACCACCCGTCTGCGCGATGACTCATGGACCGAATGGTCGGAGCCCGTGAATCTTGGTGCGCAGATCAACTCTCCGCGTCAGGAGTGGGGCTACAAGATCAGTACGGACGGCAGTACGGCATATTACTCCAACGGCGATGACCTGTATATGCTTGAGTTGCCGCTCAGTATGCGTCCGAACGCAGTGGCTACCATATCCGGTACGGTGCGTGATGAGACAGGACGTACGGTGGGCGTTACTATCCGATGGGAAGATCTGGATACGCACGAGAGTATAGGTCAGTCGCAGACCGATCCCGCCAACGGCACGTTCTATCTCGTGATGCCGCTGGGTAAGAACTACGGTTATTATATCGACGACGAGCGGTACTTCCCGCTGTCGAACAATATTGACTTGCGTGAGCAGAAGAAGACGATCAGTATAGAGAAGAACATCCAACTCACCTCTTATCGTCAGATGATCGAGCAGGGTATGGCGGTGCAGGTCAACAACCTGTTCTTCCCCGTCAACGAATACGAGTTGTTGCCGCAGTCGGAGAACGAACTGATACGTGTGGCTGATATCATCAAACAGCGCAATGTACGTGTGGAGATCAGCGGTCATACCGACTCGACGGGTGATGCCAAGAAGAACATGACGCTCTCCCGTCAGCGTGCGGAATCGGTGCGTTCGTTTTTGATCCGCCAGGGTTGCAACGCCTCGTTGCTGGTGGCCAAGGGCTATGGCGCTACGCGTCCGATTGCCGACAACGATACGGAAGAAGGCAAGCAGCAGAACCGCCGTGTCGAACTGCAGTTCCTGAAGTAAAAAAATAAGGCGATTCGCCTTATCTTTCCCCCATTATGCTAAACATCCGTAGTAATGGATGCATGGTCATATTGTATTTCACGAGCCCTTAGTGGGCTCGTTTCAATATTCATGTTTTTCTAGCGAGAGTTGGCAGTAGAACCGAACTCATAGCGTACAGCAGTCAGAAACAGTCCCTCGGGCGGTGCGGATTGGCCTGCCGCCTGGCGGGACAGGGAAGAGATGATTGCCTCGAACTCTCGGGGCGATAATTTGTGCCGGCCCACTTCCATCAGTGTGCCGACCACGGCACGAACCATGTTCCTGAGAAAGCGGTCGGCCGTGATGGTGAAAACAGCACCGTCATCATCCGTGCGCCAAGAGGCTTCGGTAACGGTGCAGACAGTGGTTTTAACATCGGTATGCACCTTGCAGAACGAAGCAAAGTCGTGCGTGCCGAGCAGCAGTGCGGCAGCCTCGTTCATAGCCGCGTAATCCAACACTCCGGGTACATACGTGCGCAAGTCGTGCGCAAACGGCGATTTGCGGGTACAGATGCGGTACTCATACGTCCGGCTGACAGCCGAGAAACGTGCGTGCATGTCGTCCGCCACGGGAAAGATTCTGCTGACCGCTATATCCTGCGGCAGCAGACGGTTAAGCCGATCGGGCGTAGGAGGTGCGGTATCCAGATCGAAATGTGCAAACATCTGCTCGGCATGCACACCGGCATCCGTCCGCCCGGCAAACGTCAGCGCCACAGGCTGACGTAGAATGGTATGAAAAGCCTGCTCCAGCACCTGTTGCACGGTGATGCCGTTAGGCTGCACCTGCGAGCCGTGGTAATGCGTGCCTCTGTATGCAAATTCGATAAAATAACGCATAGCGGTCAGGTGCGATGGTTGAGCGATGACAGTTTGTCGTGAATCAGGCTGTTGAGTTCAGGACTCAGTTGCCAGCGATATGCCAGCCATGCCGCCACCACGATCAGCATCGACCGCATCAGACTGCTGAGCCAGATATTAGCCACAGGCACCCAGCGCAGGCACAGGCTGTTCAGCGCGAACAACACCGTCAGCAGCAGGATAGTAAGCAGATGCCGGCGCGTGAGTATACGGCAACCCAGCACCCAATGAACGGTGATCACAGCCAGTGCGAAATAGATGGCATTGGCAGCCAGCGTAGCCACCGATGCTCCGTCCATACCCCAGCGCGGGATAAGCAGATTGTTGAGCACCAGCGCCGTAGCCGTCAGTATGAACGAGAACAGTAGCGAGAACGGGTAGAACCGTGAGTAACTCAAGGCAGTCAGCGCAAACTGAAACGTAGCTACCAGCAGTTGTGCCACACCCAGCAGCAGAACGGTACGTCGCGCCACGGCATAGGTGGCACCGTTGGGCAGGATGGCAAAGATAACATCGATGTTCACCCAGATAACTGCCAGTATCAGTCCGCCTACCAGCAGCAGATTGCCGCTGACCTGTGCCAGCAACGTGCCGGCCTCCGCGCGGTCACCGCGCTTGATAGCCATCGACAGTTGCGGCGATGCTATAGCCGTGAGCGAACGATAGGGGATACTGACCATAACCGCCATGTAGGTGGCTATGGCAAAGATGCCCGTGTAGCTGAGTCCCATCTCTGCCGTGATGAAGAACGACGACAGCGTAGGTGCCAGCACCGACACCACAGCCGACAGAACCAGAAACGCCGTGTACAACACGTATTTTCTGACCAGCGAGGTGTTGCGCCTGAGATAATCCCAGTCGGGCTTGAGACTGATATTGCCGAGCGAGAACAGATAGACGGCATTGCATAGCGCTGCCAGCGCATATACACCGATGAGCGACCATACAAACCCATCCATTGTCAGCACATCGAACGCATACAGCAGATACACCGCCAGCAAACCCACGCGCGTCAGCAGCTCGCGTACCGCACGCGGCACAACGATATGCATGCGCACATTGGCGTTGGTCTCAAACACCGTCTGATAGAGCATGAAGAACGCTAGCGGCAGAACGAAGTAATAGTAGTTGACAAACAGCGGACTTTTCTCGCCAAACCATGCGCTGAGCGGTGCGTAGCACACCATGAACAACAGCGCCACCAGCAGAAATCCCACCATAGGCACTACCATCGTCCAAAAGAAAAAGCCGTGTTCGTCGCGACTGCCCTCTCCGGACTCCCTGTTATCTACAAAATACGGGTAGAACCGCAGTATACTGGCGTTGGTGCCCAGTTGCGCCAGGCCAATGAACAGTGTGGCGGCATCAATCAGCACGCGAGCCAGACCAATATCCTCGGCCGTCAGAAATCGCGTGATGACAAAGAACGTGGTGACGAAGCCCACTGCCACGCCTAGATACGTGACGATGGTGCCTCGGATGCTCTGTCGTGCTATGATGCCCATGATAGATAGCTTCGCAGTTTGACTGCTATGCTGTTTGATTATTTTTCGATGCCGAGCAGTTCAACCTCGAAGATCAGAGTAGAGTACGGAGGTATGCTGCCGGCAGCACGACTGCCGTAACCCAGTTCCTGCGGGATGTAGAAGCGGAACTTCGAACCAACAGGCATCAGCTGTACGCCTTCGGTCCAACCGGCAATAACCTGGTTCAGACCAAACACGATAGGCTCACCGCGATCCACACTGCTGTCGAATACTGTACCGTCGATCAGCGTGCCGTGGTAATGAACCTTCACCTTGTCGGTAGCAACAGGACGTTTGCCCTTGCCCATCTTCAGTACTTCGTACTGCAGACCGCTCTCGGTAACGGTTACACCTTCCTTGAGTTTGTTCTCCTCCAGGAATTTCTCGCCTTGCTCCTTAACCGGACCGTACTTGATGTTGTCGAGTGTCGATTGGATGTACTCGCCGGCCGAATGACCGTCAAACTGGCTTTCGTCGCCCAGCAGACTATTGATGAAGCCTTGCTTGATCAGCGCAAAGTCGGTGGTCAGCGACGGCTCGTTGATCAGGCCGTTAGCCTCCTGCTCCTTGATGCTCTTGCCGATCTGCTCACCCATGTTCTTGAGTTGCGGGTTGTGCACTTTCTCCTTCATGGCCTTGTTGATGTGCTTGATGAGCGTAGTCTGCTTGGCACCCAGTGTGTCGTCGAGCAATACGTACATAGCGATATCGCTGCCGTTGATCAGACCGAAAGCATAGTTGATAGAGTCGTTGAGCGACTTGAGTGCAACGGTTTTCACCTTGCTGGGGCAGTTACCCTTGATGACTTTGCCGGCTTTCTCGGTCGAGCCTTGCGATGCAGCATACTGCTCCTGGAAGAACTGACGTGCTGCTTGCGGCTGCATAACCGTGGTATCGTGGTTCAGACCGTTCACCAGACCCTGGAAGAGCAGTTTCTCGTTGAGCGTCCATGCAGGATTGTCTGCCAGACCCTTCTTCTCGCTCTGAGCGATACTCGAACCGATGTTCTTGCCGATACGTGCCTCTTCAGTCAGTTCGGGAACAGCTCCGTCGTAACCGGCCTGCAGTGCATCGATAAACTCAGTGATAGTCTCTACCGAGCTGTCGTTGCGCAGGTAGTATGCCTTGATTTGCGAACCGTTGGCTATACCCAGAGCAAAATTGATACTGTCGTTCATGCAAGCCAGTTCAGCCTTTTGTGCGGTGTAGGTGTTACCGCACGATACCATTGCCATGGCGGCAAGGATGATGATTGATAATTTCTTCATTGTTGTATGTTTGTTGTTTATTAGTTGTTTTCGAGATGTCGAGTTATTCTATTCCCAGCAGTTCGACCGTGAATATCAGTGCGGAGTACGGCGGGATGGATGCCCCTGCGCCGCGCTCACCGTAACCGAGGTGATAGGGTATGAACAGTTTGTACTTCGAGCCCACGGACATCAGTTGCAGTCCTTCGGTCCATCCGGCAATAACGCCGTTGAGCGGGAACGATATAGGCTCGCCGCGTTTGTAACTGCTGTCGAACACTGTGCCGTCGGGCAATGTGCCCTCATAATGTACGCGAACGGTGTCGGTGGCTTTGGGTTTCTGTCCGATAGTGGCATCCAGTACCTCGTATTGCAAGCCAGATGCGGTAACTTTCACTCCCGGACGCTTGGCGTTCTCGGCCAAAAAGGCTTCACCTGCAGCCTTGGCGGCTACGGAGGCTTTTTCCTCCAGTTCGGCGAAGAACTTGTTGATAGCCTGTTGGGCTTCCTGGAAACTTACCTTGGGTTGGTTACCTTCCAGCATATCCTGTATGCCGGCTGCCAGATCGGCGTAAGCCAGTTCCTTAACGCCGCTTGATTTCAGTTGCTGGCCTAACGAGAGGCCTAATCCATAAGAAATTTTATCCATAATATATAATCATTGAATCTTCAAATCTTCAATAGCTCGCAGAGCATTCAAATCTTTTTATCACTTAGTGAGTTCGAGATAACGGGAGAGATATTTGCCGATGATATCGAACTCGATGTTTACCTCCGTACCTTTCTCGATGAACTTGAAGTTTGTATTTTCGAAGGTATACGGAATGATACAAACCGATACATAACCGGTGTCGCCCTGTACGTCGGGTTCGCATACGGTCAGGCTGACGCCGTTGATAGTAACCGAACCTTTGTCCACACAGAAATATCCGCGTTTGATCATCTCCGGCGTGGAGTGATAGGCAAAGCGGAAGTACCATGAGCCGTCGGTCTCGCGGCGTTCTATACAAGTGGCTTTCTGATCGACGTGACCTTGTACTATATGTCCGTCCAATGCTTTGTCCAAGGTCATGGCACGCTCCAGATTGACATAGTCGCCTACCTTCAGACTGTCGAGGTTCGTCAGGCGCAGCGTCTCCTGCATAGCAGTGACGGTGTAGGTATCTTTGTCCGACGACACGACGGTCAGACATACGCCGTTGTGGGCAATCGACTGATCGATGCTGAACGCGTCACCGAACGGGTTGCGAAGTGTGAAATGCTTGTTGGTTTGCTCACAGTCAATCCTGACCACCTGAGCCATAGCTTCTACTATTCCCGAGAACATTTTATGAATTACGAATTAAAAATTAAAAATTACGAATTACGGTTTTTTGAAGTATTTGCCAATCACGGGCAGACCGCTGAGCGGAAAATCCTTGTGCACCAGTATAGCCAGATAAGCAATCAGCAGTACCGTGCCAACCGCCATCATCAGCCACATGTTGTGGATGTAATACAGGCGCAGTGCGTAATACACAGCCAGCAGACCGATGGTAAGCATTGTGTACAGACCTATACTCTTCAGGTCGTACGGGATAGGTGCTTTCTTCTGACCGATGAAGAACGACAGCAGCATGATCACAAAGTAACAAACCAGACTGCTGCCGCAACTTGCCCAATAACCGATAACCGGCACAAACACTACCTGTAGCACCAGCGTGATAACAAGGCCAATCAGCGAGAAGTAGGCGCCCCACTTGGTTTCGTCCGTCAGTTTGTACCAGAACGACAAGTTGAAGTATATACCCTGGAACACGTACGTCCAGAGCACGACCGGCACGATCTTCAGTCCCTCCCAGTAAGCGCTGGATACGATGTAACGGAAGATGTCAAGATAGAAGATCACTTCCAGCAGAATCAGGTACGAGAATATGATGTAATACTTCATGGCATCGGCATATGCCTCTACCGACTGACGATCCTTATGCTTGCTGAACACGAACGGCTCGTACGCATAGCGGAACGCCTGGGTGAACATCATCATTACCATAGCCACCTTGAAGCACGCGCCGTAGATTCCGAGTTGCGCCTGCGCGTCAGCACCGGTATAGAGGTAGGGGAAAAGTATGCGGTCCAGCGTCTGGTTCATTATTCCCGCCACGCCTAATACCAGCAGCGGTAGTGAGTATCTAAGCATCTGCCGGAGTACAGCGCCATCGAACCGTCCGCCCTTGGGCAGCGTGAATGGCAGTAGAACCAACGTCTGAACAGTAGTGGCAAGTATATTACTCAGGAAGACATAGAACACATCGTTCTTGCCCAATACGACCAGAAACAGCAGGTTGAACGCGATGTTCAGCAGCACGAACAGCAGTTTGAGTCCCGCGAACAGCAGTGAGCGTTTCTGTTGCCTGAGGTACGCAAACGGGATACAGGCAAACGCATCGATAGCCACTGTGACAAACATCATCGCCACGAACTCCGCATGATCGGCATAGCCAAGAGCTCCGGCTATAGGTTGCCTTAGCAGCACCACCAATGCCGCAAACACCGCACTGGAGGTAAGCAGGCAGAGAAAAGCCGTCTTATACACCGATGGTGCATCCTGATCCTCGCGGTTGGCAAAACGGAAGAATCCCGTCTCCATACCATATGTCAGAACCACCAGCAGCAGCGCTGTCCAGGCATACAGATTGGTAACAATACCATAGTCAGCCGTCTGCTTGAGCACGTAGGTATATAATGGCACAAGCAGGTAGTTCAGGAACTTACCTACTATACTGCTTACTCCGTAGATGGCGGTGTCCTTCGCCAAGGATTTCATCTCAGACATTTGCTATTTACCATTTATTTACCGGCGACAATCAGTACTATCTCCCCTTTTGGCGGTTGTTGCTTGAAATGTTCGGCCAGTTCGGCGAGTGTGCCTCGCAGTGTTTGCTCGTACATCTTGCTAATCTCGCGGCTGACCGATGCCTGACGCTCGGCGCCTAACACTTCGGCCAGTTGCTCCAGGGTTTTGACCAGGCGGAACGGCGATTCGTAGATGATCATCGTATGATCCTGTTCCGCCAACAGTTGCAGACGTGTCTGCCGACCTTTCTTCTGTGGCAGGAACCCCTCGAAGTAGAACCGTTCGCACGGCAGAGCAGAATCTACCAGTGCCGGCACGAAGGCTGTAGCGCCCGGCAGACATTGTACCTCTACACCTCGCGCCACGCACGCTCTGACAAGCATGAACCCGGGGTCGCTTATTCCCGGTGTACCGGCATCGCTGACCAGTGCCGCCTGTTCGCCGGCAGCAATCTGATCGGCTATACGTTCGCAGGTCTCATGTTCGTTGAACTTATGGTGCGCACGTAGCGGTGTATGAATATCGTAGTGCTTAAGCAGCACGGAGGTAGTACGTGTATCTTCCGCATAAATCACATCGACCTCGCGCAACACGCGCAAGGCGCGCATGGTGATGTCCTCCATATTTCCGACCGGTGTCGGTACTACATACAACATATCGTCAGTTTTCTGTCAGCGTAGCGGTCTAATTACTGAAACCTGCGGCGCAGTACGTTCAGGAACAACTCGTAGGTAGGCGATTGCTTGTCCCAGCCGAATCTATCCACATGTGCCATAGCCTCGTCGAGCGAATGCAGGTTGTTGAGTTCATCGAGAGTCTGTTGCAGTTTCTCGGCATTGCCGCCGAACAGTTCGCGCTGGAACAGGAAGCGGTCGCCAATCGATACCGCCTGACGAATATCCGTCACAGGCGTGCCAAACAGCGATGTCTGTTGCGGTGAGCGCGGTGCCTCGGGTTTGGGTTGCTCTGCAGCGGCTTGCTCTACTTTAGGTTGTTCTGCCACCGGTGCCGGCTGTTCAACCACAGGTTCGGGAGCAGGTTGCTCCACTACCGGTGCCGGCTGCGGCTGTTCGGGAACAACGGGAGTCTCCGGTTCAGCCGGTTGCTCGGGTTGCGGCGTCGGTTCGGGTTCGGCGGGAGTATCTTGCGTTAACTCAACCGTTGCTTCCTCGTCTGCCGGATACACCAGTTCCACTTCAACCTCAGGTTCGGCGGTAACTTGTACGCCCTCGTCAATCATATGCTTGATAGCTTCGATGTTCTCGCCCATCTGAGGCAGAACTTGCAGTACAGAGTTGATGTTTGCATTCATCTCTGCCAAGCGCTGGTCTTTCTCAGCCAGACGTTGTTCCAACGCAGCAATCTTTGCATTCTGGGCAGCCAGACGTGCCTCCAGGGCTTGGAAATATTGAATCAGTTCGTTCATAACATTAGTCTATATTCTTTCAATGAAACGATCTGTTACTTCGTAGCATCCTCCAGTTTGCGCATCATTACAAACATGAACAATGCTGAAACGGCACATACGCCGATGAATACCGACCAGGTGCCCCAGAGCGGCAGTTTCTCCCAAAGTGACGAACCAACCGATACCAGGAAGTTACCCACAGCGGTAGCCACAAACCAGAAGCCCATCATCATACCTTTGTACTGCGGAGGTGCAACCTTGCTGACGAACGATATACCCATCGGGCTGAGCAGCAGTTCGGCGAAGGTAAGAATCAGGTAGGTAAAGATTAGCACGTTCGGGTTGACAAGTGTGCGCTCGTCCAAACCAAGCGTAGCCTGTACGGCAGGTGAATTGAGGTTGAGCGAGCAAGCGGCGATGAACACATACGCCAGTGCTGCTACCACCATGCCGTATGCAATCTTACGCGGAGCACTCGGCTCTTTACCTTTGGCTGCCAGTGCGCCGAACACGGCCATTGAGATAGGTGTAAGCGCTACTACATAGAACGGGTTGAACTGCTGGAAGATAGGAGCGGAAATGCCAATCTCTGCCGGGTGGTGGAGGTACTTGTATGCCAGTGCACCGATCACGGCTACACCTACGCAAGCCCAGATCGTCTTGGCTTTTTGGGTGTTCTTGCCGAACACGCCGAACAGGGCATAAACCAGTATAGCCATGAGCACCAGATTGATGATGTCGAATGCCATGGTCTGTACGCCGGTTACTGTAGGAGTAACGAACTCATTGGCAAAATATGTGAGCGTCAAGCCGTTCTGATGGAAGGCCATCCAGAAGAATATAACCACAGCAAACACCATGAACAGCGCCACCATACGTTTCTTCGTTTGCTCGGGACTGAGCGGCTCTACTTTTGCACCGCCGGCAGCAGCCTGCTGCTTGGCAGTGTTCTCCACATGCTTGAACCAGGGGCGGCATGCGTAGTAGATAGCTATACTGAGTACCAGCGAAGCGCAGGCTACCATGAATGCAAAGTGATAACTGTCGTTCACGCTGTAACCCAACGACTGCTGAGCCCAGGCCATGATCTTGACAGCGGCTGTCGGGGCAAACATGGCACCGATGTTAATCGCCATATAGAACAGCGAGAACGCTGCATCGCGGCGGTCGGCATACTTCGGATCATCGTACAGGTTACCTACCATCACCTGCAGGTTGCCCTTGAACAGACCTGTGCCCAGTGATATGAACAGCAATGCTGCAAGCATAGCGGTCATAGCCACAGCCACATTGCCGCTTTCTATGCCTCCCAGAGGTATA
The DNA here is from genome assembly GCA_017525455.1 of Paludibacteraceae bacterium. Classification (GTDB taxonomy): domain Bacteria; phylum Bacteroidota; class Bacteroidia; order Bacteroidales; family Paludibacteraceae; genus Colicola. Next base: position 6,651 of record JAFXSS010000133.1, on the reverse strand, counting down.
GCCAGCAGGATATAACCGAGGAACATGATCAGAATACCGATGGTTACGCACTTGCCATAACCGATCTTGTCAGCAACGATACCGCCAATCAGCGGCAGGAAATACACGAATGCCAAAAATCCGGAATAGATGTAACCTGCAGCTTCTGCCGAGAGACCGAAGTTAGCGCGCAGGAAGAGTGCAAATACTGCGAGCATGGTGTAGTAACCGAAACGCTCGCCCGTGTTGGCTAATGCCAAGGCATAGAGCCCTTTGGGTTGATTGTCAAACATAACTATAATTTTAAAATATTCAAATTTTCAAATCTTCAAATAATGTCATTGGTTCATAATGACCGAACGAAAAACGCAAAGATGCCAAGAGAAATCATAAATCTACATAATGCCGCCAATGGTGTATATCTTGTACTCGCGCATACTGAATATCGCGTATGGCTTTGTACAGTTGTTCGCATACTTTGCCTGCTCGTTCGCCATATTCGTATATGATTCCGCTATCCGGGTCAATGATTCGCGAGATTGGCGAGATTGCCGCGCCTGTGCCGCAGGATGCAGCTTCCTCAAACTCGCCCAGTTCTTCTACAGCAATCTTTCTGCGCTCAACCTGTATGCCCAGATCACCGCACAGGGTCATCAGACTGTCGTTGATGATACTCGGCAGGATAGACTGCGATGCAGGTGTGACGTATGTGTTCTGCTTCACCAGGAAGATGTTTGCACCTCCGCATTCGTCAAGATACTTATGCTCCTCGCTATCCAGGAACAGCACACCCATCCCTTGCTCGTGCGCAGGTTCGGTGGCTCGGAACGATGAGGCATAGTTGCCGCCAACTTTCCATTGGCCTGTACCCAGCGGTGCGGCACGGTCCACATGACGGTTGATGATGAACGGCGTTGTGCCGAACCCTGCGGGAAAGTACGGGCCGATAGGCGTCACTACTACGCAGAACTCAAACTCATGCGCCGGACTGACGCCAACCTTAGGTGTCGTACCGAACAGAATAGGGCGTATATACAGCGTTGCCCCGGTTTCGTACGGCGGCAGATAGTCGATGTTCATCCTGACTGCCAGTTCGCAGGCTTCGATGAACATATCCGTCGGTACGGGTGCCATATACATTGCCTCGGCGGATTGCTGCATACGTTGTGCGTTCATCTCCGGACGGAAGATGCTCACTTTGCCGTCTACGGTACGATACGCTTTTAGTCCCTCAAATGCCTGTTGCGCGTACTGCAACGCGGCTGCGGCTGCGTGCAAAGGAACGGTAGGGTCTGCCGTAGCGTACGGTTTGCTCCAACTGCCGTTTGCATAATGACTTCTGACAATATAATCCGTAGGCGTGTACGAAAATGTCAGGTGTGTCCAATCAATATCTTTCATTCTATCGGTCCATTATCCATGAGCGAGTCGAGGATGCTTGTGCCGTCTCCCCAATACTGCTCTAAGTTTGCTTGCATAAATGTAGTTGTATGTACCGGCCGTGCAAGCGGTTCGTCCGGTTTATTGCGTAGCAGACGCATTATAACGTCGTGCAATCCGTCATTCAGATCAATCAACCACTTCGTTTCCATCTGATAGAACGGCGCGAAGTAGTCGGCATAATAGTCCCAGTACGGCGACTTGCCATAGGCGCTACGCAGTGCCATCCAGTGCTGGTGTTGCCAGTGCTGCTGATAACTAATCTGTACGTCGCGGGTCAACTGCTTGTGTTCCACCTTCAGCACCGGCACGGTCAGTATAACTTCATGCCCTTGTGCATCGTGAATGAGGCAGCGGTTGCGGCAGGTTTGTTTGACAAACGACTCCTGCACTTCAACCAGTACCTGTTCGTTTGCACGCTTGGCAGCAAAGTACGCTTTGTACCACGCCTCAGGTCCCAAATATGTCGTTGGCAGCACTGTCATATATGCTGACTGATTACTCTCTCCCTTTTGCGGGAAGGGAAGGAGTGGGGTCTTTTATTCGGCTTTCAAGCCAAGTCTGTTCCATCGTATATGTCCTTTGCCCCAGGGCTTGTCTTTCTCAATACTCAGCCATACAAATATCGGCTGTCCTACGATGTGATCTTCGGGCACGAATCCCCAATAGCGGCTGTCGGCACTGTTATGGCGGTTATCGCCCATCATCCAGTAATAGTCCATCTTGAACGTATATTCCTCGCCGATTCGTATAGGTTGGAACTCGTAGGCATCGGCTATGCGCTTGTACAACCAGTAGTTTTGTTCGGTGATCATCACGCGGTCGCCTTTGCGCGGGATATATATCGGTCCGTAGTTGTCGCGTGTCCAGTCGTTATGTCCGAGCGGATATACCGCACCCCCGTTCTGCGAAGGCTCAAGCATGATGTTCACAATATGCGGATTCTTTTCCAATTGCTCTTTCATCTCTTCCGTGAGCGGGAAATGATACAATCCGGCTTCTATTTGTATGCGGTCATCCAGACTTATACCGATCTTGTCCAGGTAACTCTTGGTCAGCACATGCCCGTCGGTCCGAATGAAGTAGTTGAGTTGTGCAAATTCGTGCGTCGGCTCGCGCTGCCAATCGATTTGCGGTTTGCCGTTGTTGGTAAGTGACTTGGTGAAAATCACATTGTCCTCGATCATCAGCGAGTCGCCCGGCGTAGCTACACAACGCTTGACATAGTTCTCACGGCGGTCAACGGGACGTACAACTATATCGCCGAAAACATCCTTGCGTCGGTTTACAACATCCCGTCCCTGATAGTAACACAGGGTATAGTAGTCGGGGTTTTGATATTTGGTGCAAACGGTGTCACCGGCAGGGAAGTTAAACACTACTATATCACCTTTCTGCGGTGTTTTCCAGCCTGCCAGGCGCTTGTACTCCCAATGCGGGTTGTCCAGATAACTCTTGCCGCCGCCCAGCCAGTTGGGGAAGGTGTGTTGCACGAGCGGCATGCTCAGCGGCGTTTGCGGCACGCGTGCACCGTAACCCATCTTCGATACGTACAGGAAATCGCCCACGCGCAATGATTTCTCTAGCGAGGACGAAGGAATCTGATAGTTCTGGAAGATATAGATGTTGATAAAATATACCGCCACCAGCGCAAACACGATGGCATCTATCCACGAACAGATGGTGTAGAGCAGACTATTGGCCTGCGGGTTCTCGGGTTCGCCTTTTTCGGCAGGTTTGTACTTGCGCCACCAGCTCCAAGGGATATATTTGGTTGTAAACACATCGGCAATCAGCGGCAGCAGCAACAGCCACCACAGACTTTTCCAGTCCTGCCATGCTACCCATATCACAAATGCTATATACAGCGTGCACCATATACCTGCACGCACCCATCCGCCGGTTGTTACTTCACGTATCCGTTCGTTAAATGATTTCATTATATATAATCTTCAAATCTTCAAATTTTCAAATCTTCAAATCTTCAAATCTTCAAGACTTCTGCCATGCTGTGCCATCCTGTTTTGCCTCGTAGCCACTCTGCCGCCAGCACTGCGCCGAGCGCGAATCCTTGGCGTGACTTGGCTTCGTGGCGTAGCGTGAGTATATCCACCTCGCTCTCCCATCGCACCTCATGTATGCCGGGCACTTCGCCTTCGCGTATTGACGTAATGGGTACATTTCCCCCACACTCCCCGTTAAGACGGGTATTGTCTCCCTCTTTTGAGAAGAGGGTCGGGGAGATGTCTTCCGCCAAAGTCTTGGCTGTGCCCGATGGCGCATCGAGTTTATGCACATGGTGCACCTCGGTGATAAACGGTGTGTACCCACCTGTTCGTTGCAATAACTGTGCCAGATACTTGTTGACGGCAAACAATATGTTCACTCCCACACTGTAGTTGCTGCTCCATATCACTCCCGGATGGTCAACTTTGCGTTTTTCTCCCTCCCTTGAGGGGAGGGCCGGGGAGAGGTCCGCTTTCAGCCCTTCCACATCCCATCCTGTCGTGCCGCTAACTACGGCTACGCCCAGCTCCAGTGCTTTGCGTACATTCTGTTCCGCTGCATGCGGACAGCTGAACTCGATTGCCACATCCGCGCTGCGGAAAGCTTCGCTTGCAAACCCTTTGTCGGGAGTAAATATTATCTTTCCGTTCAGAGAGGGGCAAGGGATAGGTTGTGCATCAATGATACAAACGATCTCATGCCCGCGTGAGAGGGCTACGGACTCGATCATCCGTCCCATTTTGCCGTATCCGATAAGAGCTATTTTCATTGTGTTAATGCATTGTGCGAGCGTGCGCGAACATATATGCGCACACAAAAAGCCTACAAAGGTACAAAAAAAAATGCACATTTGCAAACTTTCCCGCAGAAAAATTGCACTTTAGTGCATTTTTTAGTGCAGAAGTGCCTGCTCATGCTTGCATGAGAGCAGGTGCTACGGCACTAAAAAAGGAATAACATAGTTATTATTTTTCTGCGGGAAAAGTTGCTTATGCCCGGCATTGCCTCGCCGTACTTTCGAGGTGGGATGCCGTCAGGCATGTCGGTGTCCTCGAAGTACAAAAATGGGGTCAGACCTGCTTACCCGTTCTCCAGCAGTGCCCGGGCACGCTTAAGCGCCTCGTGAATATTCGGGCAGATATTTTCGGGATTCATCTCCTGCTCTATGCCGTAGGTCTGCAACTGGTGCAGCACATGAGTCTTCACGCCTGACAGGATGATCGTCATTCCTTCGCGGTGCGAACGTTCGATGAGAATAGAAAGGTTGTGCATAGCGGTTGAGTCCACGAACGGCACTTTACGCATACGGATGATACGTATAGGGCACTTCTCGCCGGATACGTGACTCATAATGTCGTCAAAGCGGTTGGCTATGCCGAAGAAGTACGGACCGTCGATCTCATATACCTCCACGCCATCGGGGATTGTCAGGTGCTCGAGGTTAAGCTGGATATCCGTATCTTCGTTGGGATCGATCTCTTTGTTGAACGTGCGGATATGTGTCTGCTCGTTGGTACGCATCAGGAACAGCACCAGCGCGAGCAATATACCTACCTCGTTAGCAACGGTCAAATCGAAGATTACCGTCAGGAAGAACGTGATGAGCAGCACCCACAGGTCGCGCGTCGGATGTTTGATCAGTCCGGCTATCGTCCTCCAGCCTGACATCGAATATGCCACCATGATCAACACAGCTGCCAAACAGGACATAGGTATCAGTCCTACGAACTCACCGAGAAAAAGCAGCACCAGCAACAGCACCACGGCGTGGATTATTCCCGCCACGGGTGTACGTCCGCCGTTGTTGATGTTTGTCATCGTACGGGCTATGGCACCGGTAGCCGGTATGCCGCCGAAGAACGGCACAACGATGTTCGCCACACCTTGGGCAATCAGCTCGGTGTTGGAGTTATGCTTGTCGCCAATCACACCGTCAGCCACCATCGCCGACAGCAACGATTCGATAGCGCCTAACATAGCTATGGTAAATGCCGAGGGAAACAGTTTCTGAATCAGCGTAAATATCGACTCACCTTCCGCCAACTCCAATGCAGGCATATGCGGCGCAGGTATGCCATGCGGCAGTTCGTACAGATCGCTGATAGTCAGCAGACTGCCTACGCCCCACGACTCCGGTGCAAACCGCTTGAGCAGCCATACAACCAAGGTGGCGAGAATGATTGCCGCCAAACTGCCGGGTATGCGTTTGGTCAGCAGCGGCATACAGATGCATACGGCGAGTGAGAACAGACCTACGCCCAGCGTCCACCAGTTGACGTCGAAGTGCTGTGCGTAGTATATCCACTTGTCAACGAAGTTTGCCGGCACGTCTTGCAATCCCAAACCGAAGAAATCGTTCATCTGCGTGGAGAAGATCGTCAACGCTATACCCGCTGTGAATCCTACAATCACGGGGTAGGGCACAAACTTGATGACCGATCCCAGATGCGCCACACCCATCAGCACGAGCAGTATGCCTGCCATGATTGTGGCAATCATCAGTCCCGCCAAACCGTATTGCTGGATTATGCCGTAGATGATTACGATGAACGCGCCTGTCGGACCGCCAATCTGCACCTTGCTGCCGCCGAACAGGGATATCAGCAAACCTGCAATGATTGCCGTCACCAATCCTTCCGTCGGTCCTACGCCTGAAGATATACCGAATGCTATCGCCAATGGGATAGCCACTATACCTACAATGATTCCCGCCAGGGCATCCTGACCGAACTGTGCCTTGCTATAGTTACGCAATGTATGAAACAGTTTAGGCTTGAATACGTCTTTTGCCGAATAATGAATATTCATTCTGTCAATTGTCTTAATGGATGGTCTTTATTGATAAATTCAAGCAAAATTACTAAATTCTTTTGAATTATGCAAATTATTGCTCAATAATGCTGCGTATATTCGCAAATTGTCTTTTAACAATTACAATTGAGACCGCCGCCTATTGATCTCTGACTACTGATAGCTGCCTGTATCATCCGTTTAGTGCTCGGCGATGTCCCGCCGCTGCAAAACAGCAAATTATCATCCCGTATAGCAAAAAAATCACAACCTTTCTTGCAAATATCATTATTTTTGTGTACCTTTGCACCCACAAAGGTTTAGAACCTCTCCACCACTCACTGACGTTAAACAGATGAAGATATAATAAAAGACGTTTATTGACGATGAAAGATGAGAGAGTACTATATAGACCTAATGAGCAGTTTCAGCTGG
>JAFXSS010000014.1 GCA_017525455.1 Paludibacteraceae bacterium | reverse complement strand
TTCGACGGCTGGTATGCTGATGCTGAGTTCACAGGCGAGACAGTTACGGTTGTAAGTCCTGAGTCTACAAGTGCTGGCAACAAACTCTACGCTAAGTGGGTTGAATATATCCCGACGCTGGAAGAGGTTACTGCTATGGATGAGAACGTGGAGACCAAGGCTAAGGGCGTTGTTACCTTCATCAATGGTAAGAACGTTTACATCCAGGATGCTTCTGCTGGTATGTTGCTCTACATGAAGGCTGCTCCTACCTTCAAGGTATCTGACCTTGTTGTCGTTTCCGGTACAAAGACTACTTTCGGTGGCGCTCCTGAGCTTAAGGACGTTGAGGAGGTAAGCGCTGTGGCCGGCACAATGCCGAAGGCAATTGCTCTCGGTACACTGGCTGCCGCTAAGGCTGAACCGCTCAAGTACTTCGGACAACTGATAGCATTCAAGGGCTTGAAGATTACGGCACTTGACAACTACAAGAACCCGAGTGTAACCGATGGTATTGATACCGTCCTCTGCTACAAGATGTCGGTTGACGACGCTATCTTCACTGTAGGTACAAAGGTTGATATCACAGCTATTGCAGGTTACTACAACGGATTCCAACTCGTAGGTGATCCTGCTGGTATCGTTGAGGCCGGTGCTGCTGTCAAGGATGAATATGCTTATCCTGCTTATGGCTTGGAGAACGAATATACACTGAAAAACAAGTGGATCATCTCCAACATCCGCGACAACTTTACATCCAACGCCCCGTCGCCTGCTGACCACGCTCGTGGAATGGTGGCTAAGGATGGCAAGATATACTTCATCAACCGTGCTGTAGGTGGCTTCACAGTTGTGGATGGTGCTACCGGCAAGATGGCTAATGATCCTATTCTGATTACGGGTGACCACCTCTTCCAGGCACAAGATTCAACATTCAACGATGCCGGAGAGTTCACGGGTATGGAGTGGAAAGCATGTGTTACGCTGCCTTATAACGATGTTAAGCTTGATCAGGCAGGTCACTTCCTGATTGGTGCTTGCGTCAGCGGCGGACAACGCTTCCAAGTCTATAAGGTAGATATCGCTACCGGTGCTGCTACCGAGGTGGTTAACGATCGTCTGTACGACTATGCTGACTGGGATCTTGCTTCCGAGGCAACAGCATGGCGCTTCGATGCATTCAACGTTTACGGTGATGTTGACAGCAAGGCTATCATCATGGCTGCCGATGCCAACTCGTTCTACGTTTACTACTGGGAGATTGAGAACGGTGTAGCCGGTGAGGCTCAGCGTGTCAACTGTACTCCTGACCCGGGTATGGATCAATCGCTGCTCATCAAGGAGGACGGTACATTGTCTGCTTCGGCATTCGGTACAGCTCCGCAGGTATTCCCGATTGACTACGAGTACTTCTATGTTGACGGTTGGAATACATTGCCTATGTTGTTCGATATGGAAGGCTCGATCGTTCAAGACTTTATCTCTGTTCCTACAGGCGTTAAGGTAACGATGGGCGAAGAGGAGTGCACAATGAACACTGGCCACAACGGACTCTGCGAGTTCCAGGTTGGTAGCGAGTACTACCTCGTGATGGCTGCCACCAACACCGTTGGCTCGCCGACATCTGCATTCGCTCTGTACAAGTACGCTAACGAGGATCGTGAGTTCAGCGAGATGACTCCTATGTGGTACTTCCCGCATGAGGGCATGGGTGCTGCTACCAACGGTTGCCGTACTGCTGTTCCGTCTGTTGAGGTTAAGGGCAATGTAGCTACCATCTACATCTACACCAACAACAACGGTTACGGCGTTTACGAGTTCACCGGTGTTGCTGACGACGATGCTGTTGCCAATGTAGGTATGGATCCCGCTATCAAGGCTGAGAAGCGTATTGAGAACGGTAACCTCTACATCATCCGCAATGGCGTTCGTTACAGCGCTCAGGGCGTAGTGGCTGAGTAATATTTTTCCAAACAAGGGGGCACAAACCGTGTCCCCTTGTTTTCAATTACTTTGAGAAACCGTGAAACGCACATTAAGTTTTCTCATCACATTATTGTTCTGCCGTATAGCGGCAGCGATTACTTTGAATGGTGTCGATTATACCATCGACACACTTGCGCAGTATCCCACAGGTCCGGGAGCTACATATTATCAGTTACGTATGCTTCGCGCTTCTGACCGTTCAGGTCGGCTCGATTGTTACCTGCTTGCAGTGGATACCCGCAATCCATATGTTGGGGTAGAGCAGGTGTTGGGCAAGGATCAGCTCATAGGCACTGAGCGCCTGACCCAGATGGCTGTGCGCAAATCAACGCCTACACATGTCTATTATGCAGGCGTCAATGGCGACTTCTTTGTTACACAAGGCGATGTGGGACGCCCGACGGGGTTGACAATCGTCAACGATGAATTTGCCTATACTCCGACCGCCAACCGTCGTCTTGGCGGAGTGGACGAACAGTTACGTGCCGTAATAGGCACAACCATGAAGTACTCCGGCAAACTTGTTTTGCCCGATACGTCATATACTATTCAACATGTCAATTATACGCGAGCCGCTGACGAGCTCGTACTATATAACCAATACAATGGTGCCACTACTGCTACCAATATGTATGGCACTGAGTTGCACATACGTCTGTTGCCAGACTGCCGTTGGCACACATCGGGCGAGCTGCGTGCGGAAGTTCTCAGCAAACAGGTGAACATCGGTAGCATGGCTATTCCCTCCGGTGAAGCCGTCCTGTCCGGCCATGGCACGATGCAGCAGGTGCTTAACACCTTTGCTGTCGGAGATACTCTCACGCTCAAGTTATCACTTAAGGTGGATGGCGCAACCGTCAATATGTCGCAATGCATAGGTGGTGACAATTATGCGTTGATTGTTAACAACGGCAAGGTGGAACAGACTAATTTCTGGAACGAACTTCATCCGCGTACTGCTTTCGGTTGCTCTGAGGATAAGAGTATATTGTATTTCCTCGTGGTGGACGGACGCGGTGTAAGTGCCGGATGTACCACCAAGGTACTGGGTGAGATTATTCGCTACTATGGCGCTTATACGGCCGTCAACTGGGACGGCGGTGGCTCATCCGGATTGTTTATTCGCCCGTTTGGACTGGTTAACAACGGTTCTGACGGCTCGGAACGTGCTGTGGGCAATGCTATGTTCGCAGTGGCTAATATCCCTGCTGAGGATAATACGATTGCCGCAATTGCTCCCTACCAGCCTATCTGCCTTGTGCCGCGTTATGGTGTACTGGCACCTAAGTTCCTTGGCTACAATCGCTATGGTGTGCTGATAGACACGTGTGTGCAAGCGGTACGTCTGCAGTGCGATGCCTCGCTCGGCGAGATTCTTCCCGACGGTCGGTTCTTGGCTTCAGGCACAGAGAGCGGAACACTGACAGCCGTGCTGGATAGCCCGTCAGGGACTGTTTCTTGCCCGATTACCGTGCGTCTGTCTGCCGCTGAACCTGTGGCGTTCAGGTTGGATTCGCTGTTAACCGACAATTTTCATCCCTATCAGGTGCAGATACAAAGTGTCATCAACGGCAAAGTGATGGATCTGCTGCCCTCAGCACTGACCTGGCTGTCATCCGACGAGAGCGTAGCCACTGTTGATGCGGATGGCATAGTGCGCGGAGTAGCAGACGGTTATGCCGATATCATAGGAAAGGTAGGCACATTTGCTGATACGCTGCGCGTGCATGTTATCAATCCTGTCAGGCACGCCACTTGTTGGGATAATTTTTCCAATCCTGACAACTGGCTGCTGACTGCCACTACGGATTTCAATCCTACGTGGGAGCAAACGGATATAGCGTTTGATTACGCAGGTGGCCGTGGCGCATTTGTGCGTATGGCCAACCCGGCGGCCATGATGCTTCGTCCGGATACGGTTCGTATACCTGTCATGACAGAGGCTGTGGTGCAGAAGATAACCATGGGCATAAGGCCTAACAATGCTGTCGAGACGATGAATATTACTCTGTTTGCAGAAGGATTGCCTGTTGGGCAGCAGACGAATATTGATATCGATGTGGCTGCTACTTTTGGCACGGATGCAGCATTGTTCCCCTTGCACTTTGATTACCTGAAGTTCTTTCTCAGTTCAGCCACTGCCAAGACCCGTCAGCGCTTTGCTATGAACGGAATATGGCTGCTGTGCGACAAGTATATTGATACCAACGATGACTTGCCTGCTACCCGTGTGCATGATGCGTCCGGTGTGCAGAAGTGCCTTACTGCTGATGGGGTAGTCATCATCCGTAATAATAGAAAGTTTAGCGTTATGGGAGTCGCTATCAAATAGTTAACTGAATCATCCTAAAACAGTATATTCATGAAACACTTTTTGACATCTTCTTTTATCCTTTGCATGGCATGCGCACTGATGGCGCAAACGCCTCGCGTATTGTCGGTTCAGGATCTTGGTAAGGGCTTCGACCCTCGTATCAGTGCCGATGGCACTGAAGTGATGTATCTGGACAATGAGTCTGACGCATATGCCGAGAGTCATGCTTCTGACTTGTATGTTACCAACGAGGATTTGAATCTCAATCTCTATCGCGGTGGCGAACGCACCGTACTTAACCCGCGCGGAAATGATGTGCACTATGTGTGGTCGTCTATTTCGCCCGATGGCAAGCGGATATTGTTCCACACTAAGTATGGCACTGAGATTTGCGACCTCAACGGACATATCTTGGCTAACCTGGGCGTACTGATTGCCCCGCAATGGTACGGAAACGATTATGTTGTAGGCTCTACTGAGACCAGCGATGGCCATCAGTATCTCACATCTTGCATAGCCATCATCAGTGCTGACGGTACAGGTTACACGGCACTTACTCGTCCTGAGGAGATGGGTATGCACCCGTCCGTTTCGCCCCAAACCGGACGTATAGCCTACGCCACATTGGATGGTGACCTGCGTCTGTTGCAACTCAATCTGGCCGAGCAGCCCATACAGAGCAGCCTGCCTCTGGTCAAACGTGCACCGCAAGCCATGCGTGCTCCGGCACGCGCCAAGAGTGCTACCTACAAGCAGCCGTCTGAACTGCGCATATACATCAACCCGGGTCACGGAGGCTATGATTCTGATGACCGCTTGATGAACCTCTACCCGTTCAAGCGCGGCTCAGAAGACAACTTCTGGGAGTCGAAATCGAACCTTGACAAAGGTTTGCATCTGCGTGACTTACTGAACTCCTTTGGCGTTCAGAACACGATGTCCCGTACAACGAACACTACGGCGGATGATCTGCCGCTCTCAACCATCGTGGCCGAGGCGAATGCCTATAATCCGGACTTCTTCCTCTCGATCCACTCCAACGCCGGCAATCCGTCGAACTTCATTCTCGAGATCTTTGCCGGCAAAGATCTGAACGATACGCGTACCTATTCTACAGATTATATCGATGCGCAATGCTCTGAGGAGTCGTATGCTGTCACGACGCTCATGGGCAATATACTCTATGAGAATAAGGTTTCCGACTGGACACGCCAGCCGATGATCAAGGGTAATAAGACCTTTGCCAAGGATGTGATGGGTTGGAGCAATGGCTATGGCGTACTGCGCGGACTGAAAGTGCCGGGTACTATATCTGAAGGCTGTATGCACGATTATATTCCTGAGACCTACCGCCTGATGAACATGGGCTACAAGTGGAAAGAGGCGTTCTACTTCGCCCGTACGTTCCTTGAGTATTATTGCAACTACACAATCCCTGTAGGCGGTATAGGTGGTCAGGTGCGTGACTATTATCTGCCGATGGAGTTCCCTGCTATCAGTTACCATAAGGGTACACTCGACGGACAGAAACCTATCAACCGTGCAAAGGTGGAACTTTATCAGGGCGGGTCGCTCTTGCAGACCTGCTACACCGATACGCTTTACAACGGCTGCTACTTTTTCTTTGACCTGCAACCGGGCACGTATGAAGTGAAAGTAACGGCTGACGGTTATTACGACTATAGTTACAAGGAGACGGTAACGGCAGCACATATCTCTTATCATAATGCACTCGTCAATATGAAGCGTGCTACACCGCTGGAGGTGATCGGTTATGCTCCGCAAGTGGAACTTACAGACTCAGTAGACGTATCTACAAACATCACATTGGACTTCAACTGGGATTGCCGCAAGGACTCCGTTGAGGAAGCATTCAGCATCACACCGGCTGTGGAAGGTATCATCACCTTTGAGAAAGACAACCGCCGTATGCGCTTCGCGCCTTCAGGACGATTCGAGCCGGGGACGGAATATACGGTTCGTCTGTCCACCAAGGCATGCCATGCTGATACGACGTTCAAAAACCACTTGCAGACACCGCTGGAGTTCCGTTTCCGTACGAAAGACCGCGGTGCTATACGTTTCTTAGGCTCGTACCCTGCTAATGGCGAGAAGGATGTACCGCTCAACCCGTCGTTCATCACGCTGTTCGACCAGGCTATAGTCTCCTCGTCGGCACGTAACTCGTATGTGCTGAAGGATATGCAGGGTAATGAGGTGAAGATAAGTACCCGTTCGTTCAAATACAACCAGGCTCCCGAGCCCAATGGTTTTGTGTCATTTGAGACTTCGTCGGCTCTGCAACCGTCCACAGAGTATGAACTGACCGTCCTGGGCTCGCTCAAAGATAACCTGGGCGTATATCTGGTTAACGATCTGCCTATACGATTTACTACGATGGCAGAGGAGATTGTGCCGGATATCCCGTTGTACGATTTGCTGGATACGCTGGTGTTTGCGGTTGACAAGGAGTCGTCGGTCAACACATCGAGTCTGTCCACCTTGCGTAATACCAATACCAAGTATAGCGAGAGTCACAAGGCATCGAACGAACTGACCTATGCCTTTGCCGATGATGCAGATGCCGAGGCACACTTCAAAGCTAAAGATCCGGCATATATCTCTACCATCGGTTCGGCTGACAGGTTGGGTATGCATGTGTTCTCCGATTTCTCCGGCAATACGGTTTACTTGCGTTGCGAGGTTGCGGGCGATATCCAGTATGTCAAACTCTGCGACTTGGATTACGGTGGCTGGAAATGGCAGGAGGCTGACCTTTCTTCGCTGCCTAAGGGAGTTGAGTATCAGTTGATGGGTATACGTGTTGTTCGCGGCACATCGCTGCTGTCGGGCAAGGGCAGCATCTACCTCAACGACCTGCGTTATCAGTACAATCCGCAGACCGCTGTTGATAATGTGGATGCCGAACAACCTGTACCGCAGAAAGTTCTACGTGAAGGACATTTGTACATCCGGCGTGACGGAAAGATTTTTGATGTTGAAGGTCTTGAAGTCAAGTAATTCAACTCATCCGGATTCTCCGGAATATTCAGAGTGTCCGGAATCTACTAAACAAGGAGGTGTGTCATAAATGGCACACCTCTTCTTAATCTTATCAAATTGTGGTTGATTGTCGATAATTGTTGACTAACATATCATACAAAAAAAAAGAAGGATTGTCTCCCGACAACCCAATCTTTATTAACCTTAAATCTAATACCATGAAAAACACGATGCAAAAGTACTACAAATATTCCATATATGCAAATAAATAGGCAAAAAATATGTTTTATAGCATAAAATTCGCTTGTTTTGCAAGCCGAATATAGCAAATGAGCAGCCAAACACTCTGAAAGTGAGCAATTTGTCAGCCGAATGGGTGTAATTGCTGACAATTTGTAAGCGCCGGCCTAAATCATCGTCTCTATGTTACAAAATGTACAAAAATTACGGTGCGTATGCAAAATTTTTGCCTTGAGGCTTGCATAAATGAAATTTATGTTGTACCTTTGCAGCCCAATCCGACAAAAGCCTCTGGCGATTTAGGTAGGTTGCCCGCAATATGGCGGGAGCCAAATGGTAGTGCATGCTTTTGCCAACAAATGGCTGTCAGTCGAGTACTGAAGCCCAAAAGAGAAAAAGACAATGGATTTAATTAAGATTGCTGAACAAGCATTTGCAGGCGAGAAGAAAGAGTTTCCCGCATTCAAGGCCGGTGACCAAGTCACTGTAGCTTATCGTATCAAGGAAGGTAACAAGGAGCGTATCCAGGAGTTCCGTGGCGACGTTATCGCTATCCACGGCAGCGAGGATAAGAAGCGCTTCACTGTTCGCAAGATGTCGGGCAACGTAGGCGTTGAGCGTATCTTCCCGATGGACTCTCCGTTCATTGAGTCTATCACTGTTAACAAGTATGGTAAAGTTCGCCGTGCAAAACTCTATTACCTGCGTGACCTGACCGGTAAGAAGGCTCGTATCCCCGAGCGCCGCGTAAAATAAGGTTAGCTTGCTCTAAGGCTAAAAACAAAAGCTGTCGATTGTTCGGCAGCTTTTTGTTGTTATGGGGTGCAGTGATGTACTCGCCGTTAGGCGGTTATAGCAACTTTTGGTGCAACCGGATGAACGTGTGCGTCATCTTGTCCCACGTGTACTTGTCCTTCTCCAGCCGCAGATACTCGGTGAACTGCTCTTGCCGGTCATTCGTGTAGTAGTCGCGTATAGCCTCGGCTATGGCAGGTGCTTCGGGCGCTACTGCGTAGCCCATCAGGCCGTGATGCACAATCTCTGCCAGTCCGCCTACGTTGGTCACCAGCATGGGCTTCTCGAAGTGGAATGCAACTTGCGTCACGCCGGATTGTGTGGCGGACTTGTAGGGCTGTACAATCAGACCGGCTGCTCCGAAGTACTTGCGCAATTCGCTGTCTGCAATGAACTCGTTACGGATGATTACTTTGTCGTCCAATCCCGCCTGACGAATCTGCTCGCGGTACTTCTGCTCGTCTTCATAGAACTCGCCGGCGATGAGCAGGCGCAGGTTGGGCAGATCGTCCTTGATACGTGCAAAGGCGTCGATCAGAAGATCCAGTCCTTTGTAGGCGCGCACCAGACCGAAGAACAACATATAGTCGTATTTCGGGTCAATACGCAGAGCCTCGCAGGCTGCGGCTTTAGTCATAGGCTCGCCGTAGTGATCGTAGATCGGATGCGGACTGAAGGATTTCGGTTTTTGATTTCCGCCAAGTTTGTCTATGTCCGTCAGAACGCTCTTCGACAGGGCTACAAAACCGTCAGTGTTGTGCACAAACGATGGAGCAAAGAGTTTGTCGAGCACTGTGGGCTCATGCGGAATCATGTTGTGCACCAGTGCCACGCACCGCGTATGTCCGTTACGTTTAGCTATCCGCTCGATAGTGGCAAAAGCCGGTGCGAAGAACGCCATCCAGTAGCAGCATATAACCAGGTCGGGGCATTGCTTGCGCAACTGATGACCTACACTTATCCAGGATAGAGGATTGCAAGAATTGACTGCTCGGCGGATGCTGAGTTCGGCGGGAGCGGGGTCGTTGGTCAGTTGGGTCTTGCCGGGGAAGAGCAGCGATGGATATTGTGTGGTGAACGTGATGAGTTCAACGTGGTGTCCGTCGGATAGGAACTGTTGTGCCAGCCGCTGGTTGAACGTAGCCAGCCCACCCCGGAAGGGGTAGGCTGTGCCTACGATCACTATGTTCAGACTTTGACTCATGTGGGGATTGTCAGCCCAATGTGGCTGATTACTTCTTCTCCGCTTTGATTACGTTCATCGAGTCTTTCCATGCACTTTTCTTGGCAGCGGCAGGTTTTTTGTCGGCTGCTTTGGGCTTGGCAGTTTTGGCAGCCTTGGCCTTTGGCTCAGCGGGTATGTCGGCTTTTTCGAGCCAGCATATAGCATCGCCCTTCACGGCCTTGTCACCCTGCTGCTTGTCGATAGCCACGAGTCGGCTGTCCTGCGAAGCTGTGAGCGGCTCTATGCCGTGTTGCGTCTGCAGGTAGCAAACCAGATCGCCTTGACGGTAAAGTTTGCCGAAGGCGGGTGCGTGGCTGTCTTCGTTGTAATCAAGTTCCCAGAGCACGGTTCCGGCTTGTGTGGCCTCAACGGGTTCGCTGCTGGGGTGCAGGATCGCACGTTTGTCGGCAGCACTGATGAAGGTAACTTGCTGTCCGCCCTTGGCGGCTTTCTCCATACGCTCGAGCAGGTCTTTGTTGAACTGCTCTTTCGCCAGACCGGATTTGTACTCGCGGTACTGCTTCTCGTGCATGGCGAACTCAAACAACTCTTCGTCGTCCTGTCCGCGATCCCAACCGAGTTTCTCCATCTCTTCGATGTAATGCGGCAGTACGTCCGGATAGAGTTTTTGCGGGTCGTCGGTATAGAACTCGTAACCTTTCTCTTTGGCCAGTTCGATGATTTCCGGAGCCAGTTCGCCGGGCAGTTTGCCGGATTTGCCGAGAATCATTCCCCACATGGCGGGATCCATACGTGTGAAGTCTTTCTCGCCCATCGAGCGGCTGAACAGGTTCATCAGAGCGGCGTTCTTGACGTACTGGCTGAACGGTGTAACCAGACACGGTGTGCCGAGCATCGGCCATATACGCTGTACTTCGTCAAACAGTTGTACGAGCAGTTCGTCCTCGCTCAGTTCGGGTTCGCCTTTCTTCTTGAGATTGGCGTTGATGGCGGCATGTATGCCCTTCAGGTCAGCCATGAGCGAACCCATCATTCCTCCGGGCAGACCGCAGCCTACCAGCAGCGAGGTCATCAGGGCGTTCTTCGGGTCAATCCAGTAACCCAGGAAGTCGTCTATGAACGATTGTGTCAGCGAGCGGGCTTCCATGTACGCTTTCATGTTGATGTCCTTGACCAGGAATCCGGCATCGCGCAGCATAGCCTGGATCGTGATTACGTCAGGGTGAACTTTGCCCCAACTTAGCGGCTCCATGGCTACGTCCAGTACATCGCCTCCGGCTTTGGCCACCTCGAGCATCGAGGCAACGGAGAAGCCCGGTCCTGTATGACCGTGGTACTGGATGATGATGTGCGGATGTTTCTCCTTGATGGCGCGTACTATGTCGCCGAGCATAGCCGGACGACCTACGCCGGCCATATCCTTGAGGCAGATCTCCTCTGCTCCGGCTTCAATCAGTTGTTCCGCCAGATTGATGTAATACTCGCGGGTATGAACCTTGGAATAGGTGATACACATCGTAGCCTGAGCGGTCATGCCTGCAGCTTTAGCCCACTTGATGCTGGGGATGATGTTCCTCGGGTCGTTCAATCCGCAGAAGATACGTGTGATGTTCGTGCCTTGGGCGTGCTTAACTTTGTACATCAGTTGTCGCACGTCAGCAGGCACAGGGTTCATGCGCAGTGCGTTCAATCCGCGGTCGAGCATGTGTGTTTTGATGCCCGCCTCGTTGAATGGTTTGCAGAACGTACGTACAGCCAGGTTGGGGTTCTCACCGTAGAGCAGGTTGACTTGCTCCGATGCACCACCGTTGGTTTCTACTCGGTCGAAGCAGCCCATGTCGATGATCACGGGTGCAACCTTGGCCAATTGGTCCTTGCGCGGTACGTAACGTCCGCTACTTTGCCACATATCGCGATAAACGAGCGAAAATTGGACTTCTTTTTTTGCCATGATATATGTTAGATTATGTTATACGATACAGCTCGGCGCTATGCCGAGAGCCTTGTTCTTGCGGTAGTCCGCACAAAACAACCTACAAAGATACGAAAAAAAATGCACATTTGCAAACTTTCCCGCAGAAAAATTGCACGTAAGTGCATTTTTTAGTAGCATAGCCGCATACGGGCTTGCACGAATATGTGGCTATGCTGCTAAAAAAGGAATAGCGATAGCTATAATTTTTCTGCGGGAAAGGTTGCTTATGCACCGCATCGCCTTGCTGTAGCTTCGGAGGGAACCCGCCCGTAGGGAAGGGGCGTGCCGAAGATACAAAAGCAATCACCGCTTTTCATAATACTCCCGCAGTATAGCCGTGCGCAATTTGTTGTCGCTCAGGCGGAGTTCGGGGTCATCGATGAACTTGTTGTACAGGCGGCGGATGCGGTCGTACAATGCCCGGCGCTCGTTGGCTATACGCTGCAGGTCGTTGGGATGTTTGCGGATCGGCTCGCGCTGGATCTCGTTGACGCACTCATCGATCACGGGATGTTTGCTGTGACGTCGTATGGTGGCAAATGTCTGCCCGTTGGCTCGTGTAGAATACGTGACGCCGCAGATTGTGCCGGAAAGGCTCTGTATCGGCTGGTTTGGACTGAAAGATATTCGTGCCATAATGTAACGTGTTAGAGGGTTAATCGAAAGGGA
>JAFXSS010000132.1 GCA_017525455.1 Paludibacteraceae bacterium | reverse complement strand
GTGCATCCAAGCGTATAGCAGAGATCTATGTGCAGTCGCTATTCCGCAAATTGTCGGCAGACAATCCTTCGGTCACCAAGTTCATCACCACACGCTTCGGCAATGTACTGGGCAGCAATGGTAGTGTGGTGCCGTTCTTCAAAAAACAGATTGCTGCCGGAGGGCCGGTTACCGTCACACACCCCGACATTATTCGGTACTTTATGACTATACCCGAAGCCTCATGTCTCGTGCTCGAGGCATCTACATTGGGTAAGGGCGGCGAGATCTTCTGCTTCGATATGGGCTCACCTGTCAAGATTGCCGATTTGGCGAAGAACATGATTCGTTTGGCAGGTTACAGACCAGGTAAGGATATTAAGATAGTGTACACAGGCCTGCGCCCGGGCGAGAAACTTTATGAGGAACTACTTAATCAGAAGGAGTTGACACTGCCTACAGCCAACGAGAAGATCATGGTCGCCAATGTGCGTGAGAATGACTACGACAAGATGTCAACACTCATCGACGAACTCATCGTCTCGGCGCAGAAAGGATTGGCTTTCCCGTCCGTCAAACTGATGAAAAAGATTGTGCCCGAGTACAAGAGCCGCAACTCAATCTACGAACAATTAGATAAATAATCAATATGCAAGAATTTCAAGTCTTTAACTGGGCTGCCATAGGTGCCCGCATTCGCAGCAAGCGAGTATTCCTGTATTGGTTCATCCCCGTCACGTTCGTTGGCGTGTGGGCTTTGACCTATGATGTGCCGACGTACTTCACTTGTGCCACTTCGCTTTCCACCGAAGAGATGCGTATTACGGAAAACGACCGTTCGCTCACCCTCAATCGGCCCGAGAACTTTGATCTCGGACTGTCGATGATGGCGTACTCCATCGTTCCGGATGACTACGACGAGGTGGTTGCTTCGTCCGACTTCCTCTGTCGGGTACTTGCTACACCGGTCATGACCGCAGATAGCGCTTTCAGAGGCACATACTACGAGTATCTGGCTACACAGTATCGTTATCCTGTTCACAAGACATTCAGCCGTCTGCTGCGTGGCAAACATCAAGCAGAGGTCGGTGAACCGTTGCCTGCGCTTGATCCGTTCTATCCGCGTGGTAGAGCCGATGAGGCTATCGCCCTCGCTAGAAAGAACATCAGTTGCGAGATCGATCGTCTGACCAAGCTCACAACTATAACTGCCAAGGCACAAGACCCCCTCGTGGCGGCACTCATCGCGCAAGCGACTGCAGATAATCTCAAGCAGTTCACGGCTGAGTATTATTTGGATAAGACCGAGCATGTTTATGAGCACTTGCAGGAGCAGATTGACTTCGTGCACGCCGAGTATCTTCAGGCAGTCAAGGCCGGCGACAATACGTACGCCGCGTTGCTCGACGCAGCCTACAACTCGTTCATACGGCAGTCAATCATGCTCAATGCACAGATGCGTTATTACCAGACGTTCACCACGCTTGGTAATGCGTGTGTACCATCTGAGAAAGCCGGACCGAAACATATAACTATCGCTTTGCTGGCTACTATCCTCATCGGCTTGCTTGCACTGTGTGTCATCTGTCGACGCGAACTCTTTGGAACGGCAAATAACGAACCACCAATGGCTAATGGCCAATGTAAAGATAAATAGAGCCCTATTCCTGCTCGCCTTCCTGATAATCTTGGCGCGGGGATTCCTGTTCACGGGTGCTATGCCCGTGGTGCACTATGTGCTGCTCGCCGGTAAGATAGCGCTGATTCCGATAGCCTTTATCCTTGCTCTGCGTACGAGCGGACGCCCAACGGCTATCGACCTGTGCATGCTACTGTACTATGTGGTGATGTGCGTTTGCTGCTTAATCAACAGCACACCGATCCTGTCGGTTACACTCATGGCCCTTGACGTGTTTATTTTCTGGGCTATGTGCAGGTGGTTCTTTGCACGGAATTCACTCTTTCCGTTGAAGGTTACTACATGTTTCCTGCTCGCCTTCATTGCGGTGAACTTCCTGTTGATGCTTTGGCGCCCCGAGGGACTGTGGCACTATGCTACCAACGGTAAGATGTACTACCTGCTCGGCGGCAACTACAACAATATGGGCAAAGCGTTACTTGTCGCTATGGTAAGCAATATTCTCTTGTTGCGATTCATTCCGCGCCCCGCAGCTCATGCGTCAAGCATCTTCGAACCATACATATTCTACCGCCTTACGTTTGCGCTCACTGTTCTACTCTCGTACGGCACACTGCTCATCGTAGGCTCCAAAACATCGCTACTGGGTATTACGCTGCTGCTTGCTTTCAGCGTGTTGCTGCTATTCCGCAGCAAGTGGCTGCGCATAACCTGTCTCAGCCTGTTCATCGTGTTGTATTTTGGCTTCCAGTCGTGGGCAGTGTTCCACAACCTCGATACCTCTCTGCCCAAAACAGAGTACTTCATCCAGCATGTGCTGCACAAAGATCTGACATTCACTCTGCGCACGAATATCTGGACGCGGAGCAAGCAGCTCATCGAGCGCCGACCTGCCATCGGGTACGGAGAACATGACGACATGTGGTATCAACTTGAACTCGAAGGACTGACTACCCACAACCTCGTGCTGCATATACTGCTCAAGGGCGGATGGCCGGCTCTCGGTGCGTTTGTCTTATTGTTGATAGTACTCCACTTGTCGCTGCTTATACGCGGACCGAACACTACGCCGATAGCGGCTGACCTTACGTTCTTCATACTCGCGGCGTTGTGGGTCTATCTGTTTATGATGATCGTTGAGGTCTATCCGTTCTTCTCCTTGGCTATACTATTTATCTATGCAGGATACACGGTTCCGCCTGCTCTCCAACCGGCCGACCGGACATCCGCTACTCATGTAAATACGATATCAACTCCCTAACTACTGATAATATGAAACGCTCAATCTTATCGTTAGTTTGCACCCTGTTGCTCTTGGGTGTCACGAGTTCAACCCATGCTGCTTCTACGTATGGAATCCTTATCAACAGTAACCGACTCGTGGCTGCTGAAGAGGCTGGAGAGAGTCCCAGTGGTCAGACCCAGTACCTCGCTCATGTGCAGTTGAACGCGTTGGATACTATCCGCATGATTGACACCGGCAACAACAACGCCACATGGATGGTTGACCTGGATGCCGCCAGTGTCAGCGGCTTTACCGGCGGCGCTGATGTCGGCTACCTGGTATGTACTATAGCCGGGTGCTATGACTGCTATATCAAGCTCTCCCTTGGAGCGGACGAGCTATACATAGGTGCGGGCACTGACGGATGCTCCGAGGGCGTGGAGTATAATCCTTCCGCCGGCGGTGGAGGCACACAGGTAGAGTATTATCTCGTAGGTAACTCTGCTGATATGGGTGAGTGGTCGCTGGAGAATGCGTTGCTGTTGACCGATGGTACCATAACTTTGAATTTGCAGGAGGGAGAGTATAAGTTCAAGGTCGTTGAAGGACGGAGTTGGGATATAGCATTAGGATATGCCAATCTGAATTTCAGTTGCTCGTCGTATAACATCCGCGATGATGAGGACGGTAATGTTGATGTCGTACTTGCACAAGCCGGTACACTTACCGTGGCCGTGCAGAATAGTTTGCTCTGTGTAACTGGCAACTTTGTCAATAACACCGATCAGGTTCGCCTTATAACACAAGTGTCACCTGAGGGATCAGGTTATGCCTCACCGGCAGGTGGAAGTTATTCCATCGGTTCATCGGTCGAACTGTCGGCCAGCATCTCTACCGGCGGATGGATGTTTGACCGTTGGTCGAACGACAATAGTTGGGGTAATCCGCGTACCATTACCCTGACGCAGGATACGACTATCACAGCCATTTTCTCACCGGGCGAATATGGATTGCTCATCAATGGTAGCACTATCGTTGACGGTACGTTCACCGGTCGCGTACCCGAAGGGTCGTACATTGGACAGTTCAAGGCTACAACTTATCTCCAACAGGGTGACCAGTTGCAGATTATCAACCTCTTCCACGGCGACAATAGTGCTTGGCGTCCTGAACTGGAGAGTGGCGGAATGTCCGACAACTTCGCTACAGGCGACAACTATTTGATATGTAACGTAGCGGGCTGCTATGACATATACATCAAGATTCATTATGGTCAGTCGTCCGATGTGGTGTATATCGGCGAGGGCTATGACTGCCCTAACCAAGGCGACCCGAGCGGAGGTAACACCGATGGCGATGTACTGTTCAGCACTTCGTTTGAGGATTGGCCGAGTCAGACCTATTCGTCAGAACAGACTTGGGCATCGTCCAACATAATCTTTACCCTTAACCGCGTGAAGGTTGTTCCTAACCAGCAGCCTACATCCGTATCCGGCAGCAGCGTAGGATACATCCAACCTACCAATGCCTCGTCGGCTTACGTGTTCACTGACCGGCTCGCGTATGTGGAGAGGGTAATATATTCGCACGCTTCCGCTATATCGGGCGGTGGCTGGCAGTTGCAGAGCAGTAGCGACGGCGTCAATTGGTACGCATTCAATGACAACGAGACCGGCTGCGCTACATCGTATCAGGCAGAAGTGAAGGAGGTATATGTATATATGGAGAACGTCTGGCTCCGATGGGTGCCTCTGGGCAGTAGCACCAATACTAATATCTATCTGACTGACATCATTATCTACGGCAACAACGGCTCGTCCGGTGCACCTGGCATCGTGGCTTCGGGTGATTGTGCCGAGGATGGCAGTTCAAACGTTACCTGGCTGCTCAGCACCGACAGTATACTTACTATCGGCGGCAACGGACGCATGGCTGATTACGATGAAGAGATGAACATCGCACCGTGGTATCAGTACAAGGATGCTTATAACTCCGTATATATAGCAGACGGCGTAACAAATGTAGGCAATCTGGCTTTCCGCGAGAGTTCTAACCTGCGCTATGTTGAACTCGCAAGCACCGTTACTCAGTTGGGTAATTACTCGTTCTACAACTGTCCTGCTCTGCACTCCCTCATACTCCCCGAAAGTGTGACTATTCTTAGTGAGAACACGCCGTTCGGTGGTACCACCAAGATGAACTCTGCCGTATATAACAGCCATGTTTTCGTTTGTCTCAACCAAGATTATTCCGGCGAGTTTGCTGTAGCCGACGGCACCATCATGGTAGCTTCGCAGGCTTTCAGGGAGTGTCGCCAACTCACGGCAGTTGCTCTTCCGAATACAGTTACTAACCTGCTCGGCAATTCGACATTCGAGAACTGTACGTCTCTCATGTCGGTTATTCTCCCCGAGGGGATCATTGATCTTGGGCAGTATGCGTTCTCCGGTTGTATCACACTCCGTGGTATCGACCTGCCGCCCACGCTGGCATCACTCGGTTCGTACTGCTTTGCCGAGTGCAGTGCTGTTGATTCTATCATCTGTCGTGCCACGACACCACCTTCAGCTAACGGCTCAACCTTCGCCGGTGTGCCGGAGGGGATAACGGTATATGTTCCCGGTGAATCCATCGATACCTATCTCGCCGCCGATGGCTGGAGTACCTTTAGTACATACCAGGCTCTTGACCAGTCTGCAGGTAATACGTGCCCGGTATCCGGTACGTGCGGTGCGGACGGCGATAACATAACTTGGGAACTTGGTTGTGACAGCGTGCTGACCCTCACCGGTACGGGGGCTACGGCGGAATATACGCTTGATAACGCACCATGGTATGATTACCGCGAGGCTATACGCTCGGTTGTTATCGGGTCAGGTATAACGCGTATCGGCGAACGGGCGTTCTATCAGTGCACTGCGTTGACCTCTGTGGACTTTGGCGAAACGGTCACCAGCCTCGGCTACTATGCTTTTGGCTATTGTACATCTCTCAGTAGCGTTACGTTGCCCAATACTATCACTACCATGAGCAATGGCGTATTTGAACAATGTCCGCTGACCGAACCGTTGTACAACAGCCACATCTTTGCATTCATGCCGAAAGCATATACCGGTACTTACGTTATACCCGATGGCATCGAAACTATCGCCGGTTATGCGTTCGACGATTGTCGTGATCTCACTTCTGTCACAGTGCCTGAGTCGGTAACCACCATCGGTGGTTATGCATTCTCGCGTTGCAGTTCGTTGGAGAGCGTGAATATCCCCGAGGGCGTGACGTATATTCAAGGAGGCGCGTTCAACAGTTCTAGCAGCCTGACGACGATCACTATTCCTTCTACGGTGACTCAAATAGCTGCCAATGCGTTTAGGGATTGTACGGGATTGCAGGAGATGCGCTGTCTCATGCTTACTCCGCCTCCTGCCGAGGAATCTTCATTCGAGAATATATCAACTGCTATCCCGGTTTATGTCCCGGCTGAGTCAATCGAACTCTACCAGCAGGCGGAGCATTGGAGTACGTTTACCAATTTCCATTCTTTGGATGAGTGTATCGTAGCTTCGGGTACGTGCGGCGCACAGGGCAACAATATGGTGTGGTCGCTTAGTTGTGACAGCGTGCTGACTATCAGCGGTACGGGCGAGATGGCTACGTATAACAGCAATACCACACCGTGGCTGTCGAATGCTGCGGCTATCAAGAGCGTCGTTGTCGAGCAGGGCGTGACGAGCATCAGTTCCTACGCGTTCTACAACTCCGGCAGCACAGGCAATTACAGCTCGCTCACGCATGTGTCTATCCCGAGCTCGATCTCAACATTGTCGAACAATCAGTTCTGGCAGTGCCCAATCCTGACGGTTGAACTCAACTCCGAGGCGCTCATGCAGAGCCTCACTTCGTCGAGTAACAACCTGATGTACATGTTCGGCGCCCAGGTGCGCGAATATATCATCGGCGATAGCGTGCAGACGATTGGTAAATATGCCTTCTATAATCAGAGCAACGATTCGCTTCGTACAATCGTCCTGCCTGAAGGATTGACCACCATCTCTACTTGGGGATTCGGTTATCTTGAGAACCTGCAATCGATCGTGATTCCTGACAATGTGACTACGATCGCCGGTAATGCTTTCAGCGGTTGTTCGAACCTCCGGTCGGTGGTTATCGGCTCGGGCGTGACGAGCATCGCCTCGCAGGCTTTCCGTGATTGCAATAGCCTGACCGTAGTCACATGTAATGGTACCACGCCTCCGATGCTCTCCACTTCCGATGTGTTCGCTGTCCAGGATACATTGCTCGTGCCGTGTGAGGCCAAGATGGCTTACAAGCAGGCGCAGTACTGGATGAACTTCAGCAAGATCATCTGTGCCAATGACCTGAATGCACCTACTGAGCTGACCTATACGCTCACTGAGGATTGGACATTCATTATGCTACCCGGGCAGTTGGCTGGCGATACGCTATCGGCGCAGTCAGTAGTAACGGATAGCGAGGTGCAGTGGGCTACCTACAATGCCGAGCGACGTGCTGTCGGTCAATCCGGATGGGTATTGTATGACGCAGCCGATGGTTTCGATGGTTCCAAGGCATATATTGCCCGTGCTGTAAGCGGACAGGTCACACTTACCGTTATCCTGCCCGAGGCGGCAAGGGAAAAGACGGCTACCAATATCTCGCTCCGTTATTCTACTTCCAGCCATACGCAGAATGCCAACTGGAATTTCCTAGGCAACCCGTATCCGTTTGCCTATGATATAATGAGTGCCCTGCAGGCTGCGGATATTGAAGCACCGATAGCCGTCTGGAACGGAACGGGTTACACCACTTACACGCCGGGTATTGACAATTTCACACTCGCCCCGCTCGGTGCGTTCTTTATCCAATTGCCTGACAACGGGCCGCAGTCCATACCGTTCTCCGTGGATTATATTGAGCAGTAGGTTTTTTGCTACTGAATTCGATTACTTGCATCAATAAAGGGTGAGCCGTTCAGCTCACCCTTTATCTTGCGTCATCTTATCCTCTTACATCATGCCACCCATGCCGGGGTTAGGCATAGCAGGTGCCGGAGTTTCCTCCTTCTTGTCCACAATCACGCACTCGGTGGTCAGGAACATACCTGCAATCGAAGCAGCGTTCTCCAGTGCTACACGTGCAACCTTGGCGGGGTCAACCACACCGGCTGCCAGCAGCGGTTTGTACTCGTCGCGACGTGCATCGTAACCGAAGTCTCCCTTGCCGTTGCGAACTTTGTCAACTACTACAGCACCTTCCTTGCCGGCGTTGTGAACGATCTGACGCAGCGGCTCTTCGATGGCACGGCGTACGATCTCTATACCTGTCTGCTCGTCCTCATTCTCACCTTTCACGTTAGCGAGAGCTTCTTGGGCACGGATGTACGCCACGCCGCCGCCTGGTACTATACCTTCCTCGATGGCAGCACGTGTTGCGCTCAGAGCGTCATCTACGCGGTCTTTCTTCTCCTTCATCTCCACCTCGCTGGCAGCACCTACGTTCAGTTGTGCTACGCCGCCGGCAAGCTTGGCGAGACGCTCCTGCAGCTTCTCTTTGTCGTAACTGGACTTGGTGGCAGCTATCTGTGTCTTGATTTGTGCTACGCGGGATGCTATGGCGTCCTTGTCGCCTGCGCCGTTGACGATGGTGGTGTTCTCCTTCGTTACGGTGATGCTCTCAGCCGTGCCGAGCATATCCAGTGTAGCCTGGTCGAGCTTGATACCTTTCTCCTCGCTGATCACTACGCCGCCGGTCAGGGTGGCTATATCCTCGAGCATCTCTTTGCGGCGGTCGCCGAAGCCCGGAGCCTTAACAGCGCAGATCTTCAGTTGTGCACGCAGACGGTTCACTACCAGTGTGGTCAGGGCCTCGCTGTCCACATCCTCCGCGATGATCAGCAGCGGACGGCCGCTCTGTACGGCAGGCTCGAGAACAGGAAGCAGTTCCTTCAGATTGGATATTTTTTTGTCGTGGATCAAGATGTAAGGCTTGTCCATTTCTACTTCCATGGTCTCGGTGTTCGTTACGAAGTACGGGCTGATGTACCCGCGGTCGAATTGCATACCTTGTACAACATCGATGGTGGTGTCCATACCCTTGGCTTCGCCGATGGTAATCACGCCGTCCTTGCTTACTTTGCGCATGGCGTCAGCGATCAGTTTGCCGATTTCGGCATCATTGTTGGCGGAGATGGTGGCAACCTGCTCGATCTTGTCGAAGTCGTTGCCTACAACCTCGCTCTGCTCCTTGATGTTGGCTACTACTGCGCTGACGGCTTTGTCAATACCGCGCTTCAGATCCATCGGGTTCGCACCTGCAGCTACATTCTTCAGTCCGACGCCTACGATGGCTTGTGCCAGAACGGTAGCGGTTGTGGTGCCGTCACCGGCCTGGTCGCCGGTCTTGGAAGCGACCTCTTTGACGAGTTGTGCACCGACGTTCTCGGCTGCATCTTTGAGTTGGATCTCCTTGGCTACGGTGACACCGTCTTTGGTGATATGCGGTGCGCCGTACTTGGCATCGATCACGAC
Source organism: Paludibacteraceae bacterium (assembly GCA_017525455.1). Taxonomy (GTDB): domain Bacteria; phylum Bacteroidota; class Bacteroidia; order Bacteroidales; family Paludibacteraceae; genus Colicola. Next base: position 712 of record JAFXSS010000132.1, on the reverse strand, counting down.
GTTACGGCCTTTCGGGCCCAGGGTTACTTTGACTGCGTCGGCCAGCTGGTCCACGCCACGCTTGAGGGCTTCACGCGCCTCTACGTTATAGGTGATATTCTTAGCCATTTTAGATTTTTGATTTTAGATTTTTGATTTACTTAATTACCGCGAGGACGTCAGACTGACGCATGATTAAATACTTCTCGCCGTCGAGTTCGAGTTCGGTGCCGGCATACTTGCCGTAGAGCACTTGGTCACCGGCTTTGAGGACCATTACTTCATCTTTGGTACCGTTACCTACTGCGAGTACTTCGCCGCGTAGGGGTTTCTCTTTGGCGCTGTCGGGGATGATGATGCCGCCGACGGTTTTTTCTTCTGCAGCTGCTGCTTTAATCAGCACACGGTCTGCTAAGGGTTGAATGTTCATAATGCTATTTTAGATTTTAAATTTTATATGTTCCATTTTTGGATTCTATCCGTTAAGGATATGACAATTCCTGTGCCACGGTACGAAAGACTGCCAAAATGGCAGAAAATGCAGAAATATTTGCGTATGTTAAAAAAAAGTTGTACCTTTGCAGCCGCAAAGGTTTAAGTATATGGATATTTCGATTATAGTGCCTCTCTTTAATGAGGCGGAGTCGCTGCCCAAACTCTACGAGTGGATCGCACGCGTGATGAAGGAGAATAAGTTTTCCTACGAAGTTATTTTTGTCAATGACGGCAGTAC
>JAFXSS010000131.1 GCA_017525455.1 Paludibacteraceae bacterium | reverse complement strand
TGCGCGTGTTCATGCGCGTGCTATCCTTAGTGTTGTTACTGCTGCTTACCACCACGTTCCTCTCCGGTCCGGCTACGCTGCTGCAGGGCCTGGCTCCGCTCGGCACGATGCCTTTCCACGGCAGGGCGCTGCCGATAGTCTGGGTGCTGATCATCTTTGCATACTACGCTTTGGCTACCGTCCTACCGGTAGATAAACTGATTGGTCGGTTCTACCCCATCTTCGGCGGCATGCTGCTGTTCATGGGCATAGGCATAGCTGTGGTGATGCTCGCTAAGCACGGCAGTGCCATGCCCGAACTGACCGACGGACTCTACAACCGCAAGGCGGACGGTCTGCCTATCTTCCCTATGATGTTCGTCAGCATCGCCTGCGGTGCTATATCCGGTTTCCATGGCACGCAGTCGCCTATCATGGCGCGCTGTCTGACCAACGAACGTCAGGGGCGGTGGATCTTCTACGGCGCCATGGTGGCTGAAGGCATACTTGCGCTCATCTGGGCGGCTGCGGCAGGTACGTTCTTCGCCGACCCCGAGCAGGGCTTGTACGGCATCGACGGATTGCAGGCGTTTGCTGCGCAACACAAGGGTGAGAACATTGCTGCCCTGGTGGTTGACGTTGTCTCGCGCTCGTGGCTGGGCACGGTTGGTGGTATACTTGCTATCATCGGCGTGATTGCGGCACCTATCACTTCCGGTGACACCGCCTTGCGTTCGGCACGACTCATCGTGGCAGACTTCCTGCATATCGACCAGCGCCCGCAACTCAAGCGTCTGGCTATCGCGTTGCCATTGTTTGCCTGCGTGTTTGGCATGGTGTTCGTCAATTTCGATATCGTTTGGCGCTATTTCTCCTGGACCAACCAGACCCTTGCCGTCTTCACCCTTTGGGCGGGTACCGTATGGCTCTACAAAAATCAGAAATCAGAAATCAGAAATCAGAAATATAGTTTCGGCTATCTCATCGCCCTCATCCCGGCATTGTTCATGACGATGGTCAGCACCTCGTATATCTTTATCGCTCCCGAGGGCTTCCACCTGTCCGAGCAGTACCGCTGGATCGGTTATGCTGTTGCCGGAGTAATAACTGTAGCTCTGCTGCTGACGTTTGTTGTGTGGACAAGAAGATACACGGATAAATAACTCATTTGTATGAACAGGATTATTGCCGGTCTGTTACTCTGCCTGGTTGCTGCCGGTACGCTTCAGGCGGAAAATGCGCAACGCGATTGGGCGGGTTTTGACCGTTACGCTCAGGAGAATGACAGCCTCAAGCGTGCCAAGGCTGAAGTCAGCGTGGTGTTTCTCGGAAACAGTATCACGCAAGGCTGGCGTGAGAAACGCCCGTTCTTCGCCGAGCATGGTTTTGTCGGGCGCGGCATAAGCGGTCAGACCAGCAGTGAGATGCTTGTCAGAATGCGCCAGGATGTGATAGCATTGCATCCGAAGGTGGTTGTGATACTTGCCGGAACGAACGACATTGCGCAGAACAACGGGTTTATCACTTTGGAGCACATCTTGGGTAACATACAGTCTATGTGCGAGTTGGCTAAATCTAATGGCATACAGCCTGTTCTTTGTTCGCTTGTGCCGGTACGCTCGTTTTATTGGAACGAGGGCATTCGTGATGTCCCTGAGCGCGTACAGTTGCTCAACACAATGATTCGCGCGTATGCGGAGGCTTCCGGTATCGTGTATGTTGATTACTGGTCAGCCATGGCTGCCGCCGATGGCGGGTTACGTGACGGACTGAGCAACGATGGTGTCCATCCCAACGATGCCGGCTACGCAATCATGGAACCTCTTGTCCTGCGCGCCTTGGATCGGTTGCTCGGCATTTCGTTTTAGGCGGTTTTCCACCATCTATTTGTGTAGTCGTTTAGTGCTCGCCGCTGTTCCGGCGAGTATGCGCAGCGGTGTTCTGTTTCAGGCGGTATACCTCCGTCTATGCTTCGTTCATTGCGCCGGAATTTGATTCCGGCACGGCTTTTTAAGCCGCCTATGTGTTCCGTGTCCGGAGCTTCTAAGGCCGGAGCAGTGTCCTGTGCTCGCGATTTCATGAGCAAGTATGATTGGTGTCCTGTGTTCGCGGCTTCTAACCGCGAATATTTGTGTAGTCGTTTAGTGCTCGCCGCTGTTCCGGCGAGTATGCGCAGCGGTGTTCTGTTCCCGGCGGTATTCCGCCGCCCATTCTTCCTTTCCGGACAAATTCGATATACCACTGCAAAAATTCTCATGGCAGTTTTGGCAGTTTTGGCAGTTTCTTTGACTATCAACCATTTACGAGCATGCATCGACCATATATAGGCGATCAAAACTGCCAATACTGACAAAACTGCCATGCATATTTTCATTTATTTGTTTCATAGCTGTTCTGCTAATCCCTCGCTTCGCGCGTATTTGGTCGTTCCTCCGTTCCCGACTCATTTCCGATCCGTTTCCGGTTCATTATCGGGGGTATCCTAGACAATACCCGAGGGCATCTCCTTACCATTGCCTGCCGTCACGCTACACAAAAAGGAACCCGAATCGGTTCCTTTTTGTGTAAAATTCGCTCAACATCTTACTCGGCGGTCTCAGCCTCGGTGCGAAGATGGCCGATGGCAGACAGCGTTTCTACCGCTTATCGCTTTGCTTCAGACCGTCGATCAGTTTGTCGAGAACGGGTATAATAGCCGTCAGTTCGTCCACCGAACCTATCTTGTCGATTATACCGGTGCTCAGGCATTCGGGGATTTTAGCCGCCTGTTCGCGCATAGCCCGCCCTTTGTCGGTGAGCGATACGATACGCTGGCGCGTATCTTCCGTTCCGCGTTTGCGAGCAATGAGTCCGGCTTTCTCCATCCGCTGCAGCAAAGGTGTGACGGTATTGGTATCAAGCATCAGCCGTTTGCCGATGTCACACACCGGCTGTTGATCCTGTTCCCATAACACAAGCAGCACCAGGTACTGGGGATACGTTATACCCAGCGGTGCAAAATACGGCTGGTAGATGCCTGTTACGAGCCGTGCTGCCGTGTACAGACGGAAACAAAGCTGATTGTCGAGTTTGAGTTGGTCGTACATTACGATTGATACTTGGTAAATTGGTATTGCTGCCTGAGTTCGGCTTGGCGTTCCGGTGTTTGAGACGTAAAATACGCTTTCCACCCCGGGCAGAAATTGATATGCCAGCGCCAGAATCGTCCTAACGCTGAGTTCGGCTTCGCATCGTAGTGCGCGCGGAACTTACAATTTTCACATGCGTGTGCCATAGAGTGATTACAGTAATTTGAGTATATCTTTCTCAATATCCTCGGGTTTGGTGGTCGGAGCATAACGGCCGACAACCTTGCCTTCACGGTCAAGCAGGAACTTGGTGAAGTTCCAACGGATATCACTCTCCTTGTCATATGTCTTGCTAATCTTCTTGAGCATGGCTGCAGCCGCTTTGGCTTTCAAGCCGTTGTACTCTTCGGTAGGAGCCTGCTCCTTGAGATACGTGAACACCGGCGATTCGTTTTCACCGTTCACTTCAATCTTCGCGAACTGCGGGAAACTGACGTTGTACTTCAACTGGCAGAAGCTGACGATCTCCTCCTCTGTGCCGGGAGCCTGACCTGCGAACTGGTTGCAGGGGAAGTCCAGGATTACCAGCCCTTGGTCTTTATACTTCTTATACAGACCTTCCAGCGCCTCGTATTGCGGCGTAAATCCGCAACCGGTTGCCGTGTTTACCACTAAAAGAACTTTGCCTTTGTACTCAGCCAGACTAACCGGCTGCTTTTTGGTGTCAAGCACCGTAAAATCATAAATTGCCATAGTTGTATTATTGTTATTCGTTTTATTGCATGCGCATACGGACAAAACCATCGCTAAAACGAGTACCCGGATTATGTAAAGATTTTTCATTTCAGGATGATTTATGTCGTTTACGATGCAAAGGTACGAAAAATAATTTAATATCGCAAGCGATATATCCAAAAAGTGTACATTTTCTTAATATCAGAATACCTAATATTGAAAATTGCTACTTATCACAACGACAGCGCTTGGTGAATTTTCGCTTGGGAGGAGTATAGGAAGAAATGGCGTAAGAGATTTTGACACCTACGTCAAACAGTCCGTATCGGTTGACGAGCGGACTGCCCTGACGCATGCTTGACACAACAGGTGTGAGCGTACGCTGCAGCGGCAGACCGTCACGGGTATCGGAGAGCATGATCATACTGGGGTTACCCGAATACGTAGGCGTATATTGCGTCAGGCAGTAATCAAAGTACAGACCTACTATTACATACGGACGGCTCTTTCGCGACCATATACGCAGGGGAAGGGAGTAATTCAATTCAAGCGCCAGCCACCATTGTACAGGATTCGTGCCTGCCGCCAGACTTTCCCTGAACGGGCGGGACTGATCGGCAGACTGCATATCAAAGTCACGCGAGGCGGCCAGCGGGTAAGACTCTTCGATGCGATTGTCGTACGCAGGATAATAAACAGACAGTGCAGCATGGCTGACGGTCTGCTTGCGGCTGCATGTCAGCGGCAACACAGCCTTAACACCGGTATAGAGCGTGAAGCGGTCGTAGTTCCACGCCAATTGCACAGGCACACCTACCGACCAGTACGTATAGCGTTCACGCAGGTTACCGATGGAATAGTTGATATCCATCTGCTCGTTGTCGACATCGATAGTGGAGTACGCGTCTTCATAATTGACTTTGCCGAACCCCGCATTGTGGCAATCGAGTGTTAGACCTGTGCGGAAACCGATGATGTAAGGTGAGAGATAATTATAGTACATATGCCCGCCTGCGTGCACGCCCGGGTTAGTGGCTATGTAATCCCGTTCGGCACTCCACCCTGCCGCACCTACATGCGCTCCAATCTCAAACATATGCTGTGCATGAGCCGTCACGGAGAGCAGCAACAGTACTATTAGCATTATTCGTTTCATAGCACAATCTTCTTCTGCGTCCACAGTCGGTCGCCCTGTTGGTACTGAATGATGTAAATGCCTCTTGCGAGCCTTTCCGGCGGCGCGGGTGCACTGCCGTTGTCAGACTGTGCAGTATAAACGGGCACGCCCATACTGTCGTAGATACGCATAGTTACAGGCTGCACATCCGGAGTATCTGTCAGTGAGATGACGATTGACCAGGCGTACGAATCATCGTCCATACGGAGCAACAGTTGGTATATGCCGTGCAGTTCGTTCTGCTCGCAGTAGTCATCGTTGGTAGCGCCCTCGATAGCAACACTATCCCTATACCACTGATAGGTTCGCGGTGTGCGCTCCGGGAAGAACCGCTTCAGGGCTGTATGGTCAACCAGCAGTTGCCAGTTGTACTTATTGACAATGATAGGCCAGAGTCTCTCGCAGCGCAGCGTGTCAATAGTCAATGTATATACAGAATCGGTGCAATCTGTCCAGTGCCAATGCGGAATGGGTATCCGGTGCACATCGCTAACATCGGCAAAAACCACTGTAGTATCGCGGTAGTGCCAAGCATACGGCAACAATGTATCACAGAGCGTGAGGTGGCATGTGCCGTATTGGATATCCGGGCAACAATGTTCATTGGTCAGACTGTACGTCATCAGCACACTGTCCTCGCCTGTCGTATAATGGAGCATAACCACCGAATCGCCTACTCGCTGCCAAAGCAGGTCGTGCCACAAATAGGGCATCAGCGTATCACAAACCATCGTATCTTTTGCCTGCGGCGGGTTGAGACACTTCTTAACGGTTAGCAGGAACGGCTCGCTCTCCGTGCGGCAATTGACGCTTGCCACATTCCCTTGCTCTGCTACTGCCACCTTGTACCATCCGCCATGGGCATCGGCCGTTGCCTCGATGAGCCATGTACTGTCGGCACTATAGTTAACAGGTGTCCAATCGGTTTGGTCGGCCGAGTAGTACCACTGATAATCCAGCGGTTCGGCAAAAGCCAGACGGTCGTTGTTGCCATTATGCAAACGGGCGGTAAACTGATGCGAATCCTCCCGGCAAACACTATCGACAGAGGTTATCTCCACAGCCGGAGCACACAGGTAAACCTCCAGGTCAGATAGCGTAACCTGCTCATCGTTGGTGACGGTGAGTTCCACATTCGCTGTACCAATCGGCACGCCAAAGTTGAATCCTGCCCTACGCCATTCAGCCAACTCCGTGGAGTCCGCTTCGTAACGTTTGAGTTCCTCGCGGCTGTCTGCATCGGTCAACGTAACTACCAACCGGGCATTGGCAGGCAAAACGGCATCGGATATATTGGCTATCACCGACAGTTCTGTTCCTGCACATGATTGAGCAATCGTTTGCGAGTACGTAGCAGGTTGACTGCCACTAAAATCCTCGTGAAGCAACAGCACACCATCCGTACATATCGGGCAATCAGCACTGACGCGCAAGTGGAAAGGAAAACTCATTGCGCGGTTATTCGGATCGTTTATATATTCAGCATTGGCAATGGCCAATCGATACCAACCCGAGTCTGACTCCTGAATATTGTCGAAATTCATATTCATTATTTGTCCGTCCGGGGAGGGCACGGCTATCCAGTTGTTGTCATCCACGGGAATAGCATCGCTATAATCGCCACAGTAGAACCATTGGTAAACGACAGGTTCGGTCACTATACCGTTGTTGTCAAACTGCACATTGAAGCGATAATGCCTTCCCTCGCACACGTTGTGCGGCGAGCGGATAATAACAGGCGGAAAGCAGTCTGCAAATGCACGTGAGCCCAGTCGAAACGGTTCACTCTCCGCACGACAGTTCTCGCTGGATATATTGCCGCGGACGGCCATCATCACTTTGTACCAACCGGAGTCGGAAGGATAGACGACAGGTTTAGCCAGTATTTCCGTGTCAACAGAGCTTATCTCCGTCCACGTCAAGCTGTCCGCCGAATGCCACCACTTGTACTCAATCGGTGCTTGGGCTGTCTGCAGATAGGTTGACACGGCTCTCAGCTCAGCCGACATGAACGGGCAAACGCTATCAGGACCCTCTATGGTCACAGGGGGCAGACAGAGGTGAACTTCGATATCATCAATCGCAAAGTCGTTGCCCACGCCTTGGTCAGTCACGTCGTTGTAAATATACAGTTCTACAGCATCCACTCCTTCCGGCACAGTGAAGTTCATACCCACCAACTGCCAGTCGGCGGACTCAGACAGGTTGACGTCCCATACTTTGGTATAATCAGGCGGGATATTACCGGTGGATTGCGAAGCCAGCGTCTGTCCGTTTACGGGATTCTTGAGTTCGAAGCGAAGACGCGGATAGGCGTAGCCGTAGTGCTCTTGCAAAAACGGCATCTGCCCTGCAAAGAGCACATTCACCACATAAGCTGAGAATGTCAGATTAGTACCGGTACACAAGCCGTCAATTGTTGTGCTGTAGAACGGCACGTTGTCAGCCTTCCCGTCCACTTCCAGAAAGTACCCTCGGCTGTAGTCGCCGAAGTATGTATGGTCGTCTTGCAGATGCCACTGCAGGTTGTTGTAATACCCTTTCTTTGTCACCAGGTACGCACCGCTATACATATAACTGCCGTTACTCATTGAGTACTGGTTGCTCATTCCCGGCACAGGTGTTGAACTGACAGCAGGGTCAGCAGGATCGTTGCCGCCAAAATCCTCGCGGAAGAGCAGCGTGCCTTCCGAGCTCACACAAGCAGGACATCCGCTTGCAGCACGCAAGTGATAGGGTTCGCTCTGCGCCCGGCAGTTTACGTTGCCGATGTTTTCGGCAGTAGCCTCTGCCACCTTGTACCACCCGGGCTCGGCATCA
>JAFXSS010000130.1 GCA_017525455.1 Paludibacteraceae bacterium | reverse complement strand
GTATATGAGTGGTATGAGTGCGGGATGAATGCGGAGTACAAGGAGCAGTTTCCGTCAGTGATGGCAACATGGGCCGGCATGCTGTATGCTCATGAGCAAGGTTGCGCGCGTTACGACATGATGGGCGCCGGTGTGCCCGGTGTGCCGTACGGCGTGCGGGACTTCAAGGCCGAGTTCGGAGGCACACAGGTAGAGCACGGCCGATGGCTATACGTAGCCAAACCGCTGTTGTACACGATAGGTAAGGCAGGCGTACGCCTGTTGAAACGTGCGCATTAAGACAGATATGTCAGTCAGTAACCGATTGCCCAAAAACTAAAGCGAATGATATCCGCGCAGCAAAATAACAGTCAATCGCTGCCATATTACCTGGCAGAGGAGTTCGCTGTGCATACGGGCCGGTGTATATTTCTTACCGGCAAGGCCGGCACGGGCAAGACTACATTTCTGCGCAAGTTGCGTGAGCAGTCACCCAAATCGATGGCCATCGTAGCGCCGACCGGCGTGGCGGCTATCAATGCCGGGGGAGTGACGATACACTCATTGTTTCAGTTGCCTGTCCGCACACTCGTGCCGACACCGCAATCATACCGGCAGCTGTTTGCCGAGCAGCGGTTGACGCAACGCAAGCGAAACATGCTTTATCATCTGGAGACGCTGGTGATCGATGAGATAAGTATGGTGCGAGCCGATGTGCTGGATGCGATCGATGCAGTACTCCGTCGCTACAAGTATAGGCGGGATGTGCCGTTTGGCGGCGTGCAGGTGGTGATGATAGGTGATCTGTATCAACTGTCGCCGGTAGTGACCAAGGGGGATGACGAAGAGGCTATGAGCAAGTATTACGACGGCCCGTACTTCTTCAATGCCAAGGTGATGCAGCAGATCCAACCTGCGTATGTGGAACTGGATCATGTGTTTCGTCAGCAGGACGAGGCGTTTGTGAACCTGCTGAACGAGGTGAGGGAGAACAAACTGTCGGAGCAGAGCCGTAGATTGCTGAGTTCGCGATATCTGCCGCAGTTCAGGAACACGGACGATGATTTTCATATCACACTCACTACGCACAACCATCTGGCTGACCGAATCAACAATCAGCATCTGGAGCAACTGCGCAGCAGCGCATTGACCTTCAGGGCAGATATAACGGGAGACTTCCCGGAGAATATCTATCCCACGGATGAGCAACTGGAACTGACGGTAGGTGCGCGGGTGATGTTCATCCGCAACGATGAGCAGAAATCGAAGCGGTACTACAACGGCAAGATAGGGGTGATAACCGATTTTACGGACAAAGGGATATGTGTCCGTTGCGATGACGGTGTGATAGATGTGGAGCGCCTGGAGTGGAAGAACATCCGCTACCGCGAGGATGAATCAACGGGCAAGATTACCGAAGATGAACTCGGGCAGTTCGTGCAATACCCGCTGCGATTGGCATGGGCAGTTACAATACACAAGAGTCAGGGACTGACGTTTGACAAGGTAATCATTGATGCTGAGCGGGCCTTTGCGGCCGGTCAGGTATATGTGGCACTGTCGCGATGTCGGACGCTGGAGGGCATAGTGCTGTCGTCGCCGTTACGGAACGTGGCGCTGGCGAACGATGAGCGTGTGATACGCTATACGAATGAGCAGCCGACCATGGAAGCTATGCGTGAGGCGCTGCCTCAGGCACGCAAGGAATATGAGTTGCAACTGTTCAGCGCGCTGTTTGACTTCCGGCGGTTGCAGTCGCTGGTGGAGCAGATGCAGCAACGTGTGCAAGCGGCCGTATCGTTCAATGCCGAGACGGAGCCTTATCTGAGCGAACTCAAACCGCTGTTCGGCGAATGGCAGAGCGTGGCGGAGAAGTTCCGTCCGCAACTGACGCGCCTGCTGCTGTCGGCTGACCGGGTACAAACACAACAGCGCGTGACGGCGGCTGCGATGTACTATCTGCCCCTGCTGGGCATGGCGGCTGTGAAGGTGGCCAATCATCCGTGCCGCAGCAAGAACAAAGCCGATGTGGCGGATTTTGAACCGCTGCTGAGCGATATGTATCTGACGCTGCATCAGAAGATTCATCAGATGAAAGCCCTGACGAAGGACGAACAACCGTCGGCCGATACATTGCTCAAGGCACGCTCCACCATGGCCGCTCCGATGGCAAACCTGCAACCGGTACTGGAGAAACCGGCCAGAAAGAAGAAAAGCGCAACCGCGAAGGACAAATCAGAAGCGAGCGAGTTGGCTAAAAAATATGCAAGATTATTTGCAATAATCAGAAAAAAGTCGTAACTTTGCAGCCGTATTGCAGAAACGAACAAACTATACTAAAACTATACGATTATGGAAACAAAGATGAATGTAAACGGATCTTCGATGAGAAAGATTCTGACAGGTGCAGTGGTACTGGGAGCGTTGGTTATACTGATAGCCTCCTGTATGACGGTAGTCGATACTTCGGAAGTGGGTATCAAGTTCAAGAAGTTCTCACTGACCGACCAAGGCAAGCTGGATGCTGTACCGGTAACAGGTTGGGTGTTCTATAACCCCATCACCACCAGCGTGTATTCGTATCCTGTATATGTGCAGCGTGTGGATTATTCGCCGTTCACTGTTACTACGAAGGATGCTGCCGTGTTCTCGATGGATCCGGTTCTGGCTTTTCGCCTCAACAGAGACAAAGCCGTGGATGTGTTTGCCAAGTACCGCAAGCCGCTGTCGGATATCGAGGAAGGATATATGCGTACGGTGATCTATGACGCCTACCGCATCACGGCTAACAAATATACATCCGACGAACTGATGGCTTCGCGTGCGCAGTTTGAGGGCGAAGTACGTGTTATGCTGGAGCGTTCGCTGAACGACGAAGGATTTCTGGTAGAAGAGTTCACCTCGCAGATCACTCCGCCTACATCGCTGTCAAAAGCCATTGAGGCCAAGAACCAGGCTATCCAGGAAGCGCTGAAAGCCGAGAACCTGGTTAAGCAGGCTGAAGCCAATGCCAAGATTGCCAT
>JAFXSS010000129.1 GCA_017525455.1 Paludibacteraceae bacterium | reverse complement strand
CTGGTTCTGCGGCAGCGAGAGTGCCGACGCCATAGCCGATGTGCTGTTCGGCGATGTCAATCCGTCCGGCAAACTCGTCGTGCAACTGCCGAGGCATGTAGGGCAGTATCCGTTCTCCTACCGTCAGTACCGAACATCTCGCCCGAACACCGGCGGAGGATTCGGCAAGTTCAGCACCTGCTATGCCGACGTTAGCAGCCATCCGCTGTACCCGTTCGGCTACGGACTGAGTTACACGCAGTTCGCGTACACCAACTTCTTCCTCACCGACAGCATCATGCCGCTTGACGGCAAGGTGGAAGCACACGTCACCGTTACGAACACCGGCGAGCGCACAGGTGCCGAGGTTGTGCAACTGTACATCGGCGACCGTGTGGCAAAAGGCGTGCGGCCGTACAAAGAACTTCGCGGCTTTGAGCGCCTGACGCTGCAACCCGGCGAGAGCCGTGAGGTGGTGTTCACACTCGATGCCGACTTGATGGGCTACTACGAGCCTTACGACCTCACATGGACGCTCGAACCCGGGGAGATAGAGGTGATGGTAGGCGCCAACAGCCGCGACACGCAGATGCTACTGCTGAACGTAACACAATGAATACAAAAATGCAGGTCGTTGAAACCTGCATTTTTGTTATACTGTATATATCTTGTGTCTATTCCTGTTTGACCGGTGTCCACGTGGTGTTGGACGTATGTCCCAGATACCGCCACTGCGCCTTGATCAGTTGTACTCCTTCCGGCAACTCCAGCGGTGCACTGTACGTGGCTTGCTCTGTATGACCGTCGGCGTACTCCAGCGTATAGTTGATCTCTCCTGCGGGATAGATGCTGTTCATCCGTACAGTCCCGTCTTGAATGCGTATTCCCGGTTGCAGGAGGTGGAAGTTCTTCCCCTCAGCCGCCAGCATAGGCAGGTACTTGCCGTACACCAGATTGGCGTACTCGCTGACAGAGAGCGGACTTCCCTGATAGTTCCAGCCGCGCTCGCTCAGACCGAACATCTTCGGATACAGTTGCCACTCAACCTGACTGAAACTGCGTATCACTTCCGCCCATAGTTGGGCACTTATACCTATCACGTTCTTATGAGTCAACGCCTGCCAGTCAAAGGCGTCAAACTCATCGGTATAACCTCCCCAGTTCAGACCTTTCTCCTCGTGCTGGTGGCAGTAGGCAAAGTCAAAGTACAGGTGGTTGGCTGTAGCCAGTACTACGGGGTAACCGTCGTCTGCCATCTGTTGCGCCTTCTGCAAGCCGTTGTGCCAACTATAGCAGATAGCACGGCTGTCGGGGGAGCAGAAGTGTGTCATCTCCTCCCATCCTGCAGGTTGCAGGTTATGCTCCTTCAGTATATCCAGTACGCCGTCGATAAACGTCTGGTGCTCCTCACGCGTCAATGCGCCTTTAGGCACCTCGTCGCCGCCGATATTGAACACCTGTAGCGGATAACCTGCCTCGTTGTGTATGTCAACAAACGCTTCAATCACCGTACGCATAACAGGCAAAGCCTCAGGACGGGTGACTGCAATCACATTGTCGGTATAGTTCTGCGCACTCAGATATTGCCGGCTCTCCAGTACGGAATCTGTCAGTACGTCGCCCATGGCTTTTTTCATAGCGCGCATATGTCCGGGCATATCGATCTCGGGAATCACGCGTATGTACCGCTCACCGGCATAGCGAACCAACTGTATGTACTCCTCGCGCGTCAGATAGCCGTTGGCGGTCGAGTGCTTGTTGTTGGCGTCCCATCCGCCGCAGTAGAACGGATACAGACACGTAGCCTCATCGGTTGTGTAACCGCGCGACGAGCCGTTGGCGGTCAGTTGGGGCAAAGCGGGTATCTCGATGCGCCAGCCTTCGTCGTCCGACAGATGCAGATGCAGCACGTTCAACTTGAGTCGTGCCATCACATCTATCACACGCCGGATACTGTCGGCAGGATAATAGTTGCGCACTATATCCAGCATCATTGCGCGGTGGTGAAGATCGGGACTGTCGGATATACATTGGATATATGTATCTTCTGCCAATTGGTCAATCGTCAAGTTGGCGTAGTACGAACCCGCCTTGTCTCCGTAACCAATCCATACTGTATCGTTCGTTACTTCTATGATATAACTTTCTGCGGGTAATCCGCGGAAATATTCTACCCGCGGCAACTGCCCGAGCGGCCTATGGGGCGTATCTGCTTTTTGGTAGCCTTTGGGAGTCGGCAGAATAGGCAGAACAGACCGGTCTGAAGGGTCGTTCCCTTCATCCCACTTAGCGAAATGGGGAGTAGTATCGCCGAGTCGGCGCTCGATATATGCGTACATATATTCGCCGTCAGCGTAGGGCGTTTTGTCCCACGTAGCGATACCGCGTGTCATCTGCTCCTTACGCGTGTAGGGCGCATAGGTGCAAGGTATATCCACCGGCTGCTTGCCCTCGCGCACCAGAAAGAAACCCTCCGGATGGCTACTCTGCCGCACAGCCGAACCGCGATATCGCAACTTGTACGTGCGGCACTCACCGGCTGCCAGAGGCACGAATGCTTCCGTAGGCTCGATAGTATGATATGAGGCCTGAACTTCTGTCTCGCGAAGTTGTTCACCCTCGGTGTATATCGGATGCAGTGACATCAGTCCAAACCCGAGCATCCATCCGTCATTGCTTACAGGTTGGCTTGAGTTGTTTGTTATAGTCAGCTCTGCCTCGCAGATGCCGGGCTCCACATCATTGGCTGTCAACTCCCAGTGCAGCGACAGCGGGGCTTCCGTTCGGTGAGTACATGATACAACGATGGTCAGCACAAGGCCGACCATCGTCATTATTGTCATCTTACGATTCATCTCAATCGTGTATAAACAGTTGGGCAAGCATTGTTACTTGCCGGAGTTAATCATCCATTTGCCGTCAACCTGAATCAGATCTTCGTTATCCTCTTTGGTTGACCCGTCGCCGTATTTGAGGGTGTAGGATACATTAGCTGTTTTGCCATCCTCAGCCATCTCTATTTCGCCAATCTCGAAGGAGGCTATGCCGCCTTTCTTCTCAACTTCGGCTTTGGCTTTCTCCTCTACCATCCCCAGCAGTTCGGCTTTCTGCTCGTCGGTAATACCGTTCTTGAAGTACATCTGATCAATCATAGCGGCGTATTCGCCTTTTTGCATACATTGCAGGTACTTCTTGGTAGCAGCCTCGGGGGTTGACGATGCGCAGGCTGTAAATACCAATGCCACAAGGGCAATACTCAGTAAACGAAAGATTTTTTTCATACGATTTTAGTTTTAAGGGTTAAACATTCGTTTTTAATTAAGGATTGTTAGTTGCCTAACGAACAGAGTGGTTGGACTCTGCTCTATGTCGCTTGGGAAGATACATTCGCCTTCCCTGCAAAAGAATCTGGACACATCGTGCCGCTTGCCGCCCGAGACGTCTATTCCTACCGTACGATAACTCTGCCACACCAGTTCAGTGCAATAGAGCATAGTTGTGTCCTCGAGCAGATAATCGTTGTCAAACAGTACATGCTCTGCCACTTTACGTTGCGCATACAGTGTGGCCTGCCTGGCCAGACTGTCGCTGCAGTCGATGCGTAGCCATGCGCCTGCACGTGCCCGCTGATGACCGTAGAATACGGATAGCGCTTCGGCTTTCAGGTACTCGGGCTCATCTTCTCCCGGCACTGCGTGTATCACTTGCCAGATGTTGTGTTCTCCGTCGTGGTGCAACAGTCCTGCATGGGAGTACGCCGAGTGCCCTTGATTGGTAACAGCCCGGCTCTCCATGCCCCAACCGCAGCGCAGGGCTATATCGCCTTCACGCCACTGTGTGCTGTCGCTCAGGTCTATCGCAACCGACGTCTGCTTGCCGCTGCAAGCCGACAACAATACGCTGCTGACAAGTATCAGAACTATACGTATAGGTACAAAAAGAGCCGCAATCATGCAGCTCTTTTTGTTTTTAATAGTTGGTACGTTGCGTAGCAGCATAACTAATCTTAAGCGCGTAAGCCTTTCTTAGTTCCTGCTTGATATCCGCAATGATACCCATTCGGGTTTCCTTGTCAGCCTTGATGCTTACGGTCATCAATCCTTGCTCCGACTCGTTCATAGCCGAACGCTCGTTGATGATGTAGTCGGCAATCTCCGACTTGTCGGCAAACGCATCATCAAGTTGGATACGCGTTTCCGAACCGAAGGCCTTCTGGAATTCCTTGGTAGGTGTACCTACATAGATGTATCGAACAAGTGACTTCTTCTCAAGCTTGGTGAGCTCCGTAGCTGACGGGTTCTGGATTTGTACCTTATAGGTAACCTCCTTCATCGACGTCACGGACATGAAGAAGAACAACAGCATGAAGATGATATCTGGCAGAGATGAGGTGTTCAATGCCGGCATCTCGCGTTTGTCGTTTCTGCGAATCTTTGCCATAATTAGTTCCCTCCATAGTTTTTAGGCTCTGCCTCCGAAATCTTCTGTGGATAGATCTTCTGAATCTGCTTCTGCTGATCTTCCTCCAGTTCGTTGAAAGCCTTGTGGAAATACTTGTGTGCGCACTCGTCACGCAACTCGTTGTAAGCCGCTACGAGTTCATTTTGTACATCAAGGTATGCCTGATACTGCGTATCTACGTCGTTCTGAACGGAGATAACGTGGTTCTTGGCATACTTAACAACACCAATCGGCGCACCGAAATCCTCTTCGTAGAGTTTCGGCAGGTTGGCATCGTCGTTGACATTGGCAATGAACTCTTTGGCTTTTTCCCGTAGTTGCTTGACGCTCATCTCCTGGCCTTGCACCATCAACTGGTTGGCGGAGTTGATCTTCACCACCAGCAGGTTACGCTTGTTGATATCCGTATCCTCAATCTTCTGATCGGGCGGGATAGGCGCAGGCAGACGACGTGTCAGACCCTGATTGACATCCATTGATGTGGTCACCAAGAAGAAGATGAGCAGCAAGAACGAGATGTCAGCCATGGAACTGGCGTTAATCTGTGGGACTTTCTTAGCCATAATTGTTCATTGATTTATTTACGTGTTTTTGTAAATATGGCACCCCAAATCAGGGTAATGATTGTTGCACCAAACAGAATGTAGCACAGGTACATAACAGCGTCGCTGAGTTGAGCCCAGAATCCAACGTTGTCCGTGCCTTCGTAACCGATGATCTTAATCTCCTCGGGGCTACCCATCATCCAGCATACAGCGCACAGAACGATTGCGCCAACTACAACACACAAGCTACGGATGGCACGTTTGGGGTTGTACTTGAAGTCGCTGCACAACTTAACAACGAGTACGCACAGCGTAATCAGTACAGCCAGACCAACCAATACATAGTTCCATATGAGGAACAGATCGGTGTACTTGGGGATATTCAGGAAGTCACCTGCTACCTCCAAGGTACCTTGTGAACCGCCCAGGAAGAACGCAGCAATCACTGCGATACCCAAAGCCAGCAAAGTCCACAATGTAATCTTTGGAATCAATTTGTAGTTCTTCATAACTTACTCTTTTAATAGGTTAAACGTTTGTGAGCAGTTATGCCGATTACTTCTGTTTCTTGTCGTATGCAACTACGATATCGAGCAGGCTGATCGAGCTGTCTTCCATCTCGTTAACCAGTCCCTCGATGAGGCTGAGGATGTAATTGTAGAACAATTGGAGAATAACGGCGATGATCAAACCGAGCAACGTGGTCAACAGAGCGACCTTGATACCACCGGCAACAACGGTAGCCGAGATATCACCTACCTGCTGAATCTTATCGAAGGCCTCGATCATACCGATGATCGTACCCAAGAAGCCGAGAGACGGAGCAATAGCGATGAACAGTGTGATCCATGACAGGTTCTTCTCCAGCAAACCGAGCTGTACGCCACCGTAGCTGGCAACAGTCTTCTCAACAACGTCGATACCCTCGTTGTAACGACTCAAGCCCTGGTAGAAGATACTTGCTACAGGACCGCGAGTCTCGCGGCAAACCTCGAGAGCTGCGTCAATGCCTTTGCTGTTCAATGCCTCTTCGATCTTAGCCAGCAGCACCTTGGTGTTAGTCTTGCTAAGCGACAGATAGATAATACGCTCAATGCAGAGTGCCAAACCGAACACGAGAGTAACCAGTGTCAGAGCCATGAAGCCTGCACCACCCTCGATGAACTTCGTCTTCAGAGTCTTGTGAAGAGCTACCATTCCAGTAGCTTCCTCAGCGGGAGCAGCTACCTCCTCAGCGGGAGCAGCTTCGGGTTGTTCTACTTGCTCGGTGGCTGCTGCCTCAGCAGGTGCTGCCGGAGCATCTTGAGCGACTGCAACACCGCCAAAGGCCAGCATTGCGATTACCGTAAAGGTTGCAAAAAGTTTTTTCATGAGATTGTATTTTAATTAGTACATTTGTTAGTCTTTTCTTTCTCCGCCGGGGATTTCTTCGTAATCCCCACAGTCTGCCACGGGCATCCTGTACAAAGCTTTTGTGTCTATCCGTGCCTGAAAGTAAACTTTCGCCACGTCTCGCCGCAAAATCTTTGCGGAGAGACGGGGATTCGAACCCCGGAAACCCTTTTGGAGTTTACACGCTTTCCAGGCGTGCCTCTTCAACCACTCGAGCATCTCTCCTGTCGCGTTCGGCAAATCAAGCTCACGGATGTTGCGCCGCAACATAAAGCGCATGATTGCCTCCGCTCTCCGAAAAACAACGTCAGTACGTCCTTTTTCGGGGTTGTGAAGTGTTATGTGTAAGGGACATATTTAGCCCTTTGGCGCATAATCGGACACAAAGGTACAAAAAAATATTGAAAAAACAAAACGTTTTGCAAAAAAAAATGCTTTTTCTTTGTTTTTTTTGCTAAATTGTGCCGATTTGTATCTATTTATGTGTGTAAACGTGTCAATTTTGGTCAAAATTATGGCAGTCGAAACAGTTTGCGGCTATTGGCAGATGTCACTTCAATCACTTCTGCAGGTGTGCAATTGTATATCTCTGCCAGTTTCATGACTACATAGCGCATCAGTATAGGCTCGTTACGCTCGCCACGATGAGGTGTGGGAGCCAGATACGGGGCATCGGTCTCCAGCAGCAGTCGCTCCAGCGGAACATTGGACAGATGCTCTGCCAGACGACTGTTCTTGAACGTCAGTACACCGCCAATACCCAAATATAGTCCCATATCCAGCCACTGCTGTGCTACCTCTGCACTGCCGCTGAAGCAATGTATTACACCTTGACATTTGCCTTTGGGATATTTGTCATTTGCCATTGTGCGGCTGGCTATGTGCTCTTTGACTATAGCCAGGCAGTCGGCTGTTGCATCGCGAGAATGGATAATCACGGGCAAATCCAGTTCGCTCGCCCAGCGCAGTTGGGTGCTGAATACCTCGTGTTGTGCTGCGTCAAAATCGCGGGTGTAATGGTAGTCGAGTCCGATTTCGCCGATGGCTACTATGCGCTCGCTTACATCCAAATCCGACCCGGTATGCTCCAGTATGGCACGATGTATCAGTTCCAATTGCTCCTGCCAATCATCGGCTACATCCTGCGGATGCAAGCCGAATACCGGGAAGCAGAATCCCCGCCAGCGGCGGCATACATCCAGTATGGCATTGATCGAGTGCTTGTTAACGCCGGGAATGACGATGGCTTCTATGCCTCCGTCCTTCTGCCGCTGCAGCATCTCGTCTCTGTCCGCATTGAAGGCTTCTTCGTCAATATGACAATGGCTGTCAATCATTTCTGTTTTTGCTTTTTCTTGGCGCTTTTGAATTTTGGGTTCGGTCATTATGTCTCACATAACTCCCTTACCGGAAAATACGAAATCCCTCAAGAAGAATTCAAAAAATTAGTTGGTGATATTGTTTTCTTTTCTACGGAACAGGATAGACGAGTCGCCGTAACTCAGGAATCGGAAGTCATGGCTTAGCGCATAGTCGTATATCCTGCGCCAGTCGCCGTCCACAAATGCCGAAACCAGTAGCAACAGGGTGGATTTGGGCTGATGGAAGTTCGTAATCAGTTGATCTACGATTCGGAAAGTGTATCCCGGACGTATCATGATTTGTGTTTCTGCATGCAAGGTATCCTGCCCTGTAGCATCCAGATAGTCCAGTATAGCCTGCAAAGCCTCGTGGGCACTCAGCGAGTATTCGCGTTCGTACGGCTCGTGCTGGTTGATGTGCAGGGTGTCGATATCTCTGTATGCTGCAGCATCGATGTTTTTCAATCTTACTCCCATGAAGTACAACGATTCCAGCGTTCGCATCGAGGTTGTACCTACGGCTACTATATGTCCGAGTCCTGCCTGTATATCTGCTATCGCTTGTCGCGGTACTGCTATAATCTCCGTGTGCATCGGATGCTCGTTGGCATCTTCTACCTTTACCGGCTGAAAAGTACCTGCACCTACGTGCAGTGTAACCTCCGTGGTCTGTATGCCGCGATGGCGCAGGTCGTTCAGTACATCTTGCGTGAAGTGCAATCCGGCTGTAGGTGCTGCCACCGAGCCTTTGATGCGCGAATAAACGGTCTGATATGTTGTCTTGTCGCTCTCCTCGGTTTTGCGGTTGAGGTAGGGCGGGATGGGCAATTCGCCTATAGCTTCCAGAATCTCGGAGAACGCGATGCTCGTGTCGTCCCAGGTAAAGTGTACGGAATAGGTGTTACCCTGTTGGCTGCCTTTTTGCGCGCGCAGGTGTACGACGCGTGTACCTATATTTACGGGCAGTTCGATATACTCCGTGTTGAACTTCTTGGCATTGCCCAGCATACATTTCCATACGCAGCCTGTTGTTGAACTGAGCGACAACTGGTAGTCGTACGGCTCAATCGGAGCCAGACAGAAGACTTCGATACGTGCTCCAGTGGATTTATGAAAAACCAACCGCGCCTGAATGACGCGGGTGTTGTTGTACACCAGCAGCGAACTGCCGGGGATATACTCGCCTATGTGGTAGAACTTATCCTCGCTTATTGTCCCGTCGCGGTACACGAGCAGTTTGCTGTGGTCTCTTTGTGCGAGCGGGTACTTGGCGATCTTCTCGTCGGGTAGGGGATAGTTGTACTCGTTTATCAGTATGGGGTTTTCTGTCATAATGCTTATCTCTTTGATTGGCCGCGGTCTTTTTGCCGTTAGCAGGTGTGCTTGGCTGCTGTTTTTTGTCTTTCTGCGGAGCAGTCTTCTTCCACTCCTTGTGCTCTCCCTGGAACAACTCGTATTGGTTGTACAGGCAGTCCAGTTCGCCGTTGAGCAGGTGAATCTTCTTCGAAGGCTTCAATCCGATGCATTTCAGGGCCTCTTCGTTGCTGGATATCACCCATGCTGTAGCGCCTGTGAACTGGAACTTGAGTGCTTTGCCCATGTCGCTGTACAGACGCAGTACATCTTTGTCCTGCGCCAGTCGTTCGCCATAAGGCGGGTTGATGATTACCAGGGCACCGTTGGAATCAAATCCTTCCTGCTTCAGTTTGTCGCCTTTCAGTTCCTCGATGCGGATTTGCTTGACGTCGATGTATTTCTGCACGCCAGCCGAACGGATGTTCTTCATCGCGGCTTGTACGGCGTAGTAGCCTGCATCCGAACCGTAGATGCGGTGTGTGAACGTGCGTTCGTCGCTGTCATCTTCGCTCAGGGTTTCGAACAAATCTTTGTTGAAGTCTTTCCAGTTCTCGAACGCAAAATGCTTGCGGAAGATGCCGGGCGGAATGTTCAGTGCGATGAGTGCAGCCTCAATCAGCAGTGTGCCTGAACCGCACATGGGGTCATACAAATCCGATTGTCCTTGCCATCCTGCCATCAGCAACATTCCTGCCGCCAGCGCTTCGTTGATAGGTGCATCGGTCTGCGCTACGCGCCAGCCGCGTTTGTGCAGACTCTCGCCGCTACTGTCCAGCGATATGGTTACCGTCTCGGCGGCGATGTGCACATTGATATACAGATCGGGATCGGTAATCCGCACGCTCGGCCGCTTGCCGTAACGTTCGTTGAACAAGTCCGCTATGGCATCCTTGACTTTGTAGGTCACGTATCGTGAGTGCTTGAAAGTCTCCGAATAGACGGTAGCATCGATGCTGAACGTTGTAGTGAGATCCATGTACTGTTCCCAGTCAATCTTCTTCACCTGCTCATACACCTCATCCGCATCTCCGGCTCTGAACGATGCGATGGGCATCAGCACGCGCGAAGCGGTACGCAACCACAGGTTGGCGCGGTACAGCAGACCTTGATCGCCGGTGAACGACACGGCACGACGCCCAATCTCTACATCATTGCCGCCTAACGCGATAATCTCGCTTGCCAGAATCTCCTCCAGACCTTTGAAGGTCTTCGCAATCATTGTAAACTCTGTGCCCATACGTATTCGGGATATATAAACGAATTGTAGCAAACTTATTGCTCCCGGCCGAGCAAGTCGAACATCTTGTCGCCCTTGACAATCATAATCTGTCCGTCGCGGAATGTCTTGTACGTAGCCGAAGCCGGCTGTTCAGAAACATATTTGACGTCCGAAGGCTGATCAGGCAAAAAATGTTTCATATAGTAAGGTGCACAAACCGATTCGGCCGGTTTGAATGCGGACGGTGTTGACGTGAGGTTGATAGAGTGTCCTGATTGTGTGGCAGCTTCGCTCCAGAATCCTCGGTTGAGCCAACTCTGAATAACTGTGCCTTTGCTGGTACTCCAATTGGTATCGTCACCATTGCCTGCTTCCTCGGGAAACCAGTAGTTGATGCCTCCCACATTATCCAGCGGCTTGAGTGCATCCACCAGGTCTTTTACGAAATTGTATTGTCCCTGTACGGTGTTAGTCCATACATCGCGTGTGTCGTAGTTGAATGTTCCGTCTGCAGGCCAATACTGGAAGTTGTAAGCGCACTCCACGATATGTACTTTCTTCTCCGGGAAGTCGGTGGCTAACTGCTTGATAGCCTTAACCAGGTTGTTTTTGTCAGATTTGGCTTGAACCTGCTCATCGGTCAGATAGCCGTGCCAGAACGGATAGTAACTTAGTCCGATGATGTCGAAGTCCACACCGCCATTCACCAGTTTCCGGTAGTAGTATTTGTTGTATCCGGTGTTGGTCGGTCGGTCGGTGTGTATGATGATTTTTGCCTCGGGCAGTTCGTCGCGAACGGCATCGCATCCTGCTTTCAGCAGTCCGAGGTAACCATCCCAATTGCTGTCTTGCTTGTCGTACGGAGCCACTTTTATTCCGCACATGCCGTACATGATCTCATTGCCGACTTGCACAAGATCCGGTGTGGCACCTGCTTGTTTGAGTGTTTGCAGTACCTGATGGGTGTAAGTGCCTACGTGTTCAGCCATTGCGGCATCCGACGCACCTTTCCATGCGGCCGGTGCCTGGATATGTGTGGCATCCATCCATGTATCGGAGTAGTGGAAGTCCAGCATAAAGTATGCGCCTGCATCTTTGATGCGCTTGCCTAAAGCGGTTACATATTCGGTTGTCTGGCATACAGCGGGATCTGAACCGTCGGGTTGAACAAATATGCGTACGCGGAAGGTGTTCCAGCCGCAAGTCTCGACAAACCACGTCACCATATCGGTAATCTTTTTGCCGCTGGCATCCTTGTAATAGGAGTTATGCGTTTCGTACTGTGGCAGCAGTGAGATATCGCCGCCCACATAACGTTGCTCTGCAGTTTGGGCATTCATGCACAACACAGATGCGCAAAGGCTGAGCAGTAGTGCTATACGTTTTTTCATGATGTTTTTTGTTGATTATTCAAAAATGACTTTACAAAGATACATAAATTTTCCCAAATATGCAAAAAAACTGAAAATAAATTTGTATTTTTCAAAAAAATAACTTACCTTTGCATACTTTTTGGGGCAAAATGCTAGAATTACGCCTTTTGTCCCGGAGCAGGGAAAGATGGCGGAGTGGTCGATCGCGGCGGTCTTGAAAACCGTTGACCTGCGAGGGTCCGGGGGTTCGAATCCCTCTCTTTCCGCAAAGAAAAGGACGATTTGTCTGTCTGAGTTTACTCAAGCAAGCGAATCGTCCTTTTCTTTGTAAGGATGCCCGTGGCAGACTTCAAGGATTACGCAGCAATCCCTCTCTTTCCGCAAAGAAAACAGGAAACCTGTCTGTCCAAGTTTACTTGAGCAGGCAGGTTTTTTTGTTTTGTTAGCATTGAATGCTGTCAGCAGACTAATATGGATTACGCAGCAATCCCTCTCTTATTCTCCCATTACGCAGCAATCCCCCCTCTTTCTATGCCAAAGAATGCGGATGATTTACCGGTTGAATCACAAGGATTTAATGCGCCTGTTCTGCTGCCGGAGAGTAGAATCACACAATAATCACACAATAATCACGCAATAATCACCCAATAAACCTTCTATGCAAGGTCGATGAACAATTGGATTGCTGGCGATGCGTGGCGGAGAATCCGTAGCGCATATTTTGACCATCATATTGGCATATCGACGAGGAGTATGCACATCCTAAACGAGTACACGTGCTGCGAGATGCCGAGTAGAAGCAGTTTGCATGCTAATATCTACAAATCAAAGCATTATATCTACAATACTGCATTTAAGGATTTCACTAAAAATACACTTTGTTGTTTTTTTTCTTGCACAAATGATATATTTTTTGTAATTTTGCGCCGCTGAATTGTTTACGCGTGTGAAAGAGAATATTTCTACATTATCATTGCTTGACGCCCCGACTGATATATGGTTTGTCGGGGACGATATTCGCATCACTCACGGCATCCAATCCAACTATGCCTTTCCGGCAGAGTTTCACTTCCGGGACTTTGTTCTGGTTTACCTAAAGCGTGGGACATTGTCAGGCCGGTGTAATGGGGTAGATACATCGTTTACCGCTCCGAGCATGATATCCATTCAGCCTACGAACATCTTGGAGTGCGGTCGTTTGTCGCCTGATGCCGACGGAACGGTAATCTCGTTCTCTCCGAGTTTTACTCAGCGTTTGAACCTGATGCATCGTTATCAGTTGAGCGAATGGTTACTTCGTCAGCCTTCGTTGGTGCTCGACAGCGAGATGGAACAACAGATGGCATCGTACATCAAGGAACTGGTGTTGTTAGGTCGCAATCCGTATAATCCGTTTATGGAAGAGGCGCTACTGCATACCACATTGTCGTTCTTCTACCGCGTAGGCTACCGATATTACCAGAGCGGCGAGATGATAGTAGGTCGTCCGCAACAGATAGCCGACGAGTTTCTGCAGTTGGTACAACAGAACGGTGTGAAGGAACATCGGATGGATTTTTATGCCGAGAAGTTGGGCGTTTCGCGCAAGTACCTTCAGAACGTTGTTCGCAACGTAACCGGTCGCACGGCTTACGCATGGATAGAAGAGACCGTGATCGAGCATGTGAAGTATCTGCTGCGTGAGAACAAGTTGACGTTACAACAGATAGCCGCAGACGCGAATTTAGGTGCGCCATCGTATTTCGGAGCATACTTCAAGCGCGTGACAGGAATGACACCTGGACAATACAAGAAAATGAGAAAAAATCACCATACTAATTAAAAAATAACCGTTACTAAACAGAAAAAAACACCCATAAAGAACACCTCCGATTTAACTATTTAGTTTAGCACGAATTACCCAACCTTCCCCTAACGCAATGGTTTGCCCACTGCGTGCTTCGTTGTACCCATAGGTTGGAAAATGGAGATATCAATATTATAAACGCAAATATCAACATTCATGCATATGAAACACATTAACTCTTTACTGATTCTACTGATTGCTCTGTTCTGCGGCATAAGCATGGAAGCGGGAGCGGCAACTTGCGGCCAATCATTCTCAAATGGAGGGAAAACCATCACAGCAAATTTTGAGACCATCAATGGAAAATATGTAATAACACTAATGGCCAGTGGCTCGGATTATTTCTCCGTGCCTGCTGGCAATTGGTGGGTTAATGCCGTAGATTGGGCAACGAAGGCTACAGGAGATGGAACAAATACATTAGTAATAACGTTGGACTCTAACCCAAATCTTGGGACAAATGCAAATGGGTTGTCATGGTACATGAACGGCAACACAAGCAGTGCCTATCAGATATATGGGTATCAAATGCCTTCTATAGATTGGAGTGGCACTTGTGCTCCGCCAGATACCCATAATCCGGTGATTAGCAGTGTGGTAGCACAGAGTACCACGCAAACATCTATTACCGTGCGCGTAACGGCGACGGACAACCAGGCGGATGATACGGGTGTGGCTTCAATTACGGTAACCAGACGAGGTAGCGCTCCGAGCCAAACGCAAACATTCACACCTGCTACGGCTTCGGGATATAAGGATTTTACGTTCAGCGGGTTAACCGCCGGCACGACCTATACCTTCGACGTTACCGTGACGGATGCCGCAGGTCGTACGGCTTCGACTTCTCAAAACCTTGCCACGCAGGCAGCCGTGGTGGATAATACGCCACCATCCATCACCAGTGCCGCGGCTGAGAATGTCAAAGCCACAACCGCAGATATACGCGTGCAGGCGACGGACAATATAGGTATCACGCGCGTGGTAATAAAGAACGGAGATGCAACAATCAAGGATGAAAGTATTTCTTCCACCACCTCACTCAATCAAGCGTTCACGTTGACCGGCTTGACGAAGAACACCACGTACGGCAATATTAAAGTAATCGTGTACGATGCTCATCCGAATGCGTCCAGCACGTACAATGTGGCAAGTTTCACAACCAAAGATACGCAGATTATATATTTCGTTAAGTCGGGTACTTCGTCAGGAGGCGGTTGGGGCGCTACACCTAAAGTACATTATGCCGGTGGTTGGGAGACATCTACTTGGCCGGGAGTGGACATGACCAACACCGGACTGACCAATTGTGATGGAACACAAATCTGGCGTGCAGAGATTCCAAGCAATACAACGACGGTCGTTTTCAACAATGGCAATTCGGGCAGCGGCAACCAGTCAAGCGATCAGACTCCGCTGGCTAATCAGTATTTCAACTTGGAGCGTAATACGTGGTACTCGCCGGAGAACTTGTATATATTGGGCAACGACGAGAAACTTGGTAACTGGACTCGCTCTGATGCCGTCAAGTTCTCTACCTGGGGCGGTTCTGCGCCTACCAGCGTAACCAAGACATTGCGACTGACAGGCGGCAATACGTACCAATTCAAGATTCAATACTACGACGGTGTAAACGAGTGGTGGCGCGGCAACAGCGGTACTATGACCTCTGCCAACTGCACGGAATGGTTCATGGGAGATAATGATAACTGCCGCATAACCACAACCATAACAGGAAACTATACGTTCACCTATGATTTCACCGCCAACAAACTGAGCGTGACGTACCCGGTGCCATCTGTCGGATGTTCGGGCAACGGCACTGCCAGTCAGCAGACGAGAATCGACTATACTATTACTTATGCCGGAGGTAATATAATCTTCAACGTACGTAGTAATAATGGCGACCCTATTACCGAATGCGACTTGTGCTACGGCAAGAACCAATATGCATCCGCTACCGTACAAGCCATGACAATCTCGAACGGAGAGGCGACCTATTCATTGCCGGCTACGGGTGATCTGGCATCAGGGACATTGTATTTCTATTTTAGTTACAAAAACACCAACAACTACAAAAGCGGCACAACCAGCAGTTTGTCTTCCGGGGCATTTACCTACAATATAGGCGGCTGCCAGTTGGAAGACGGAATGCCTTATATGCTCTCCTTATCCAGACAGAGCGCTACTACCTCAGCAATCGTTCTGAATGTATCCGGTCTCGTGTATGTAGATGCTGTGCAGACCAGCGTAACGCAGTTCCGCGTGTCAGTGAATGGCGGCGCATATTCAACCTACACCGCTACGGACGGCAAGATAACTATCGACGGACTTGATTTCGGAACGGAATATACATTTACCGTCAAAGCCTACTACGGAGGCGAAGAGTCGGAGAACTCAAAAACAGTTACCGCCAGCACCAACCGCGCCAGCAACTGCGGACCGGTGACCTGGTATCAGGACAACACGACGAACTACCCTATAGAGTTTGAACTCCGCTACAATAGTGAAACAGGTGACCTGACTATCGTAGCTCACTCGCTTACGTCTAATGACAAACTGGACTATTTCCATGCAGAAAGTTCACTTTGGACTGGCGCTAAGGTGGCCTCTATCAACGGAGAGGGCGAGGCGTCAGTAACTATTACGAACGCAGAACTGGCTGACGAAGGCACGGTAGGCGGAATATTTTTCGTGTACAGCCTTGAGAGTATGGGCGGCAATGTGCAGACCGCAGGCAGCACGGATGTTGTGTGGCCGGCTGTGATTTACTACGTAGTAGGCGAGTGCGAATATAGTACACAGGAAGAACCGAAGATGCTCACCGCCGCCGTTACGAACGTGCGTAAGGAAGAAGTAGATGTACGCTTCACCTCTGCCGATAACCACACGCGGGCAGCAAACATGATTTATCACGTGAACGTGCAGAGCACCACGGGTTATGCCACGGAGTGGGATCTGACACTCAGCGGACGTTCGTCGGGTGACTATACGCTCCGCGGCTTGGTGCCGGACGTCAGTTACCGCGTCACCGTGTATTGCGAAGATGAGGACGGCTATCTGTCCACGGCGGACATCAATCCGGCTGACCGCAAGCAGAAAGTGATAGATTTCACAACCACCATGGAAGCCGGTTGCTCGTCGGGCGAAGATGCTACTGCTGCCGTCTCGACCGGTCCGGGATGGAACCCGATGGCGGAAGGAATGACCTACGAACTGGAATACGGCAAACGTGACGCCACACATATCACACTTACCTTCGACTTGTACTACAACGCCGCTACAACCAATTTGGGACTTTGTGTGCTGGAGAGACACGTAGTCAACCCGGGCGGTGATCCGGAAGATATATACTACGAAGCGTATCTGACTGCCGACAAGACCGCTTATGTAACGAACTATTCCGACACCGAAGGTCATCGGCATATTGAGGCTGTGATTGGCAACGATCTGATAGGTATAGCCGATGTCCCCTTCTGGAGCGGAGATGCGTGGAATGCCGACAACACGGATTTTGGTGTGAAGATTGAATGGTCTTACAAGGCAACCGGTGAGGGCGGCCCGAGTGCGGCGGGATATTACCCCATCAACCCGAGCAAGGTGATTGCCGGCACGGCGTGCCGCGGAGCGTTTATTATTACGCAATCCGGCCGCACACCATCTGTTCCCACATTGCCCGCGTCTGTTGGCGACGAGATAACCTTCGATGAGCATATACTCTATTACCGCCAGTTCACCCCGGGACAATGGGAACCGTTTGTTATCCCGTTTGAGGTATCTTCGGTTGAAGTGTATGACCCGGATGAGAACGAAATGTTCGAATTGACGCCGCAGACACGTACGGAGAGCGGATATTACCTGCTCCGAAAGCAAGTGTCTGGTGTATCCGGCGAAGTGTTCCAGGATTCGTGGGGAGCTTAAGACAAAAACTCTAATCCGTTGTAACTGAATAAGTTACGGCGGATTTTCGGTTAAAGTGTCCCGAAAATGTCCCGAAAATTTGATTAAAAAATTCGGGCAAAAAAAGCACAAAAGCACTAAAATATCTGGCATAGTAACTCTGTTTTCAGCAAAGAAAATGGAGAAAAAAAAATGTCAACTCTTAGTCAATTTTCACCGCTCTTTACGGGCTATGCCCCAGCGGTAGTGAAACACATTGCGACCGGATGGTTTATTGAGTATTACGTAACCAATCCTTTCACCCAAACTTTAGAGCGTCGCAAGTTCCGGTTAAACAATCTGCGCAAGCGT
>JAFXSS010000128.1 GCA_017525455.1 Paludibacteraceae bacterium | reverse complement strand
GTTCATCGACTCCATGATGCGGGTGAAGAAGTCCTTCTGCTTGGGCCATTCGGTCACCTTGTAGTCGTCGCCGAGTTCAGCCTTCTGTGCGGCGTAGGCGATGGCGTCTTCCATGTCGCCAAGTTGGTCGACGAGGCCGATCCCGATGGCATCGGCGCCAGCCCACACGCGACCTTGTCCGATGCTGTCGACGAAGGCCTGTGGTGGACAGAGTAGTCTTGCCGGTACCCGACAGACCGAAGAAGATAGCGGTGTTCTTGCCCTGCATGTCGGTGTTAGCCGAGCAGTGCATGGAAGCGATACCCTTCAGAGGCAGATAGTAGTTCATCATCGAGAACATACCTTTCTTCATCTCGCCGCCGTACCATGTGTTCAGGATCACCTGCTCACGGCTGGTGGTGTTGAAAGCCACGCAGGTCTCCGAGTTCAGACCAAGCTCCTTGTAGTTATCAACCTTGGCAAGCGAAGCGTTGTAGATTACGAAGTCAGGCTTGAAGTTAGCCAACTCCTCTTCGCTGGGCTGGATGAACATGTTCTTAACAAAGTGAGCCTGCCAAGCAACCTCTACGATGAAGCGAACAGCCATGCGGGTGTCCTTGTTAGCACCGCAGAAGGCATCCATCACGTACAGTTCCTTGCCGCTGAGTTCTTTTACTGCCAGCGCCTTAACCTTTGCCCAAACATCTTCCGACATAGGGTGGTTGTCGTTCTTGT
Organism: Paludibacteraceae bacterium; assembly: GCA_017525455.1. Taxonomy (GTDB): domain Bacteria; phylum Bacteroidota; class Bacteroidia; order Bacteroidales; family Paludibacteraceae; genus Colicola. The sequence goes on along the minus strand of JAFXSS010000128.1, from coordinate 6,440 downwards.
ACTCGTCCGAAGTCCACCAAACGGTGTTCTTGGAGTTCTCGTCCATAACGATGTATTTGTCCTTAGGCGAACGGCCGGTGTAGATACCGGTCATTACGTTTACGGCGTCGAGTTCGGTGTTCTGGCCTTTCTCGTAGCCGGTCAAGGCAGGATTGGTCTCCTCCTTGAACAGGTACTCATACGACGGATTGTAAGCTTTCACCGTTGCACCGGTGATACCATACTGGGTTAAATCTAATTGTTTCATGATTGTATATGTTTAGTTTATTTTGGATTCACTGTTGTTTGCTCGATTATGCGCACGCTTGCGGGCAACGGTCCGTTGTCGAGGACATTGGCCAGGTCAGCCGTCTGCTCGTAGGTAAGATTGCCTGCCAGTTCGCATTTGCCTTCGCGGATTTCGCTGACCACTCTCGGATACATATATACCGCACCGTCAACCAGTATAGCGATACAGCGGTCCATGTTCGCCAGCGACATTGCATGCAGCGCTTTTGTGCCTTGTTCGTCGAGGGTGATGGATATGTGCGGCATGGTCTTTCTGTCGGTACCTGCTTCTACCTGCTTGATGTTAGCGCTGGTTATGCAGGGCTTGCCTCGCAGGGCGATGAGTTCGTAGAACTCGTAGTTCATAACGCTTGCCGACCATCCGAACTGTATGTCAGTCGGCAGCAACTGCCGTATGTGCTCCGAAGCCAAGATAGCGCTGACTGCGGCTGTATCGGCTATCTGCACGAGTCCTACGGCCGGACCTTCGATAGGAGTGCCGTCAGCATTGGTGTAGAGCGATATGTAGTGCAGAATCGAGTCGGTGCTGTTGAGTTGACTCAGTGCCGGCAGCAGTTCAGCCAATGTATATGTCTCGCGGAACTCCAGCGCTCCCACAGCCTGCAGCAATGTGCATACACGCTCCGTCTGCTCATCATCGGTTATGCCGGGTAGTTCGGCACATATCTGTCCATCGTCGGTCATCCGGACGCCGGCATATTTGACGCCATAGTTCTGCACGCGTGCGCTGAGCAGCGTAAATACGGAGTCTGTCAGTTCTGCAGTGCTTGCCTCCAGCGTAAGTGTCAGACCGCCTTTCTTAGCCATAGCAGCCTGCGTCTTCTGCTCAGCCGTGCGAGTGTCGCAGGCGGTAAGACATAGCATACATGCTATGATAGCCGGCAAAATGCCATATTTCAGTACTGTGGTGGTTTTCATACAATTGTACGTGTTTGGGCACATTTTTGCGCTGACAAAGATACAAAATTTTTCCGAATTTTGCAAATTTTCCGAAAACAATCTTTCGAAAAAGCGCATTTTTTACGCCATATATATCAAACAAGCGCCCCTCGCGGGACGCAAGCGCCTCACTATGGATGTGCCACACGCATGACGAGACGTAGCGGTTGCCGGTCATCGGGCGAGGTGGTGTATTGCTGCAGAACAGGATCGTCAGGCACAGACAGACGAAAACCGATGAGTTCGGTTACGGCAGAGGCTTGGTTGCGTACTCGGCGACTACGCTGTATAGAGCGGATGGAGCGCTCGCGCTTCTTGCGGGAGGACTGAGGTTGCTTGGGCGGCATGATGATGCCTTGCTGCAAGGCTTGCTCCAGTTCTTGTGCTGAGGCTATGGATAAGGGACAATTGGTCAAACGGCTGCATTGTTCGGCAAACGCCAGACGTTCGTCACGGCTCATGCCGATGGCTATGCCATGGTCGCGTTCGGGGGCATCGTTGGACGTGATCTTTCGCCACAAGGAGGCACTGACAGGCTCCGATATGTAATATGGCTGTTCTCCCGGTATGAGGCTGAGATGCAGGCGTCTGCCCTTGATACGAACCGTCTGCCTGAGTGCCGGCGCGGTCGGTGCGGGGCGCATCATCGGATCCTCGGGCAAGGTGAACGCGACGCGCAGACCGATATATCCGGTGGTTGTCTCGGGTGTGTACCATCGGCGTACCGACAGATGGCTGTTGGCTTCGCACTCGTCGTAACTGCCCCCTCGCACAATGCGGTAACTGCCGGTATCCGCTCCGACGGGATCGGGTGCTGTGGACAGTTCATACCAACCATAACGATCCTGGCACCACTCTGCCACATTGCCGGTCATATCGTATAGCCCCAGTTCGTTCGGGCGCTTGCGTGCCACGGGGTGAGTCCATTGCCCGGCTATGGCGTACAGCCAACCTACGCTGTCCGCCTCGTTGCCTCCGGCAAAACGATAGTAACGGCTATGCTCACCTCCGCGTGCCGCGTACTCCCATTCAGCCTCGGTAGGAAGCCGAAAAGGCAGTCCGGTCAGGCTATCCAAACGATGAACGAACACTTGTGCATCGTGCCAACTGACGAACGACACGGGGTGCTCGGGATAACCGGATGGGGTGATGATCTTACTATCGGGCATCACCTTACGCCACAGACGGTTGGTGACCTCGGTGGTTGCGATATAATACGGTGATAGAAAGACGAGGTGTGCAGGCTTGTCGGTATAGATGTGCGGGTCGTGTTGATCGGGTGTGGCTCCCATCACGAACGAGCCTCCTTCCACACGTTGCATGGTGACCGGTACACCACCGACATCTACGGTAACAGTCAGCAGCGAGTCGGGCACAACCTGCTGCCGTTGGCGTGCAGCAAGAGGTGCAAGCCCCAGAGTAAGCGTGCATGCCACTATATACAAACGAAGAGATGCGATTGGGTTCATCACATCTCTTCGAAATCAAATACCGTGCCAAAACGTATCAGCCTTTGCCTAATGTTGCGTAACCGGTCTCGTCAACATGCTGAATGCAGGGGAACGCCAGTGCATCGCGATAGGGGAGAGTGAGGTTGTACAACATACCATAGATGACACTCAAGCGCTGCTTGTTCATCAGGTACTTCATGTTCTCCGGGTCACCCTGCTGCCCGAGTTGTTCGTTCTCAGTCTCGAGCGCGGCAATTTTGGTGCAGATAGTGCGGTACTGCGACTCGCCGTTCTGTGCCAGTTTGAGCCAGCGTTGTGCCGAACGCTTGTTCCATTGGTCGATAATGCCGTTGATCTGCTTTCGTCCTGCAGTCCACCAGTCAGGGTAAGATACCCGGTCAGCAGAGGACTGGAGTCCTGCACTCCATGACGCAAGACGTTTGTTGAGATCGGCTTCGATGGCATCGATCTGCCGTGCCTCGCTGCTGGTTTTCCATTCGTTGGCCTGCTCACGGCTCAGTTCGTCGAACTGCGTTCTTATGCCTGCCGTAGCATCGCCGCGGTAGTTGAAGGTAACCTGCTGCAGTTGTTCCTGCAGTTGTGCGAGCGACTCGTATATACGGTCAAACTGTGCGTCGCGCGGGTCGTCGGGACGTACGTTTTGGTCGCCATACTGCGCATTGGCAGCATACAGACGGTTGTACAAGTCGGGATGATTGGCTTTGATGTACGTCTCGGTTTGCTTGGGGTTGCTCTGCGCCATGTTCAGGATCTTGATATACTCCTGCTTGCTGATGCCCCATTTCTGAGCGAACTTACCTGCCATAACATCCATCATCTGCGCCTCGGACATATTGTCCTTAATCTCGCCGGACATATACAGTTGCATGATTTCCTCCTGCGAAGGCACAAGCCCTGCATTCACGTTGCTCTGATACTGCTGCATGGTTTGCTTGTTCTGCTGGTGTTGCTTCTGCCCGGCGCGGGTGATACGCTGCTGGATAGATGCGCCTTCGTCCAGGGCACGTGCTATCGTTTGCTCCATAGCCATGGCGAACGGCTGGTATGTAGCGGCATAGACCCGGCTTTTTGCTTCGGGTGAGCACACTTGCTCCACGGTAGGCATAGCCGGCATGGCGGCCACCACCTCGGCAATATTCAGTGGCACACGCGCGGAACGAACGTCATCCGACTGCTCGTATTCGCCGTACGGAGTGAGATCTTGCGACAAACGGTAATCATCGTTCTGCGCGAACATCGGCGTGGCAAGAACTATTCCTGCCAACGCGGTAAGTAAAGATTTTTTCATGTCAAGAATCGAATTGAATATCAGGTACTGTTTCATAAGAGTCGGCACGCGATTGTTCGAGCAGCGCTTGTCGTTCGTTTTGCTCGCGGCTCACACACATCAGTATGGCAAAGTACAGACTCGTGACAAGCACGGATGTGCCACCGCGTGAAACCATAGGCAACGGTTGCCCGGTAACCGGACCTATACCCACGGCCACCGCCATGGATACGAATGCCTGGGTAGTAAGCATCAGTGCCAAACCCATCACCATGAGCATGGCACCATAGTCCGCATAGCGGGAGGATGTATAGCACGCTCTGAACAGGACGACCACATACAAAGCAATCAGTATAAACGAACCGATTATACCTGTTTCCTCAACAACGATGGCAAAGATATAGTCAGCATACGCCAGCGGCAGGAAGTTGCGCTCGACACTGTTGCCGGGCAATACACCCAGAGGTGACGCCCCGCCACGCGCGATAGCCAATGTGGCATGGTTGCGCTGATAATCATCGTCGCCATCTGTGGGCGTGCCGTCCTGAGCAATGAACCGGTCGATACGGCCAACCCATGTCACAGCACGTTTGAACGGACCGCCCAGCGGACGATGGGCTCGCACAAAGCCGTACTCGACAATAAAGTAACCCGACACGAGTATGATGACAGCAATTGCCAGCACACCGCCAAGGTACTTGAGAGGTACACGCGCAAAGAACCACATCAGAAAGATCACCCCCGCCAAAAGCAAGGCAGTAGAGAGGTTGCCCATCAGAATAGGCAGAATAACCACGGCAGACAAGATCAGCGTGCGGTAGAACTCTTTCACCAGTTCCTGCTCATCTTCATGCGCCTGCGACAAACGGTCGGCTACCACAATTATCAGTCCTAACTTGGCTAACTCCGACGGCTGAAAACTGAACCCGAACAGTTTGAACCACCGCTCGGCATCGTTGATGTTGCTGACGAACGGGTTGCCGGGGATAATCATCAGATACAGACAGATAACAGCCACTCCCAGCAGGGCGTAACCGCCATAGCGGATAATCTTCGACGGGAACAGTTGCACCACAAAACCGATGATAACACCTATCAGTATGAACTGCACCTGATGCCACAATGGGCCGAGCAGGCTTCCGGATTTGAACGCCAACGTGCTGGAGGCGGAGAACAACTCGATGACAGCAAACACAATCAGAAAGATAAACACTACCCAGTACGTCTTGTCGATGTACTTGAGTTTTTGCTTGATTATGTCAATGCCGCGTGGTGAAGACATGGGAACTATGTATTATGTATGGGACTATAAGTTGCGGACGGCGTTCATGAACTGTTCGCCGCGGTCCTCATAGGACTTGAACAGGTCGAAACTTGCGCAGCAGGGTGATAGTAACACTGTGTCGCCTTCGCGCGCAGAGGTGTAACAAGCCTGCACGGCATCGGCCAGAGTATGTGTGTCGATGTAGCGTTTGTCGCCGTCAGGCGTATAGCCGAGAGCGGAGAAGTGTTCGATCAGTTTCTCGTTGTGCAAGCCCATGAATACCAAAGTATGACATTTATCAAGCACCAGTTGGTCGATCTCGGTATAATCATTGCCTTTGTCCTTACCGCCCAGGATAAGTACCGTCGGTGTGGTCATTGCCTCCAGAGCGTACCAGCATGAGTTGACGTTGGTAGCCTTGCTATCGTTGATCCATCGCACGCCGCGAACGGTAGCCACATATTGCAGGCGATGTTCGACGCCCGCAAATGTAGTCAGGCTCTCGCGGATAACATCGTTCTTGATATCCAGCAGTTGCGCCGTTATGGCGGCCGCCATGGAGTTATACTGGTTGTGTTTGCCTTTGAGTGAGAGCAGTTCGACAGGCAACTCCAGGGGTCTGCGTGCTGCAACTACCATGTTGCCTCCGCTGACGAATGCAACGTTCTGAGCCTGTTGCTCGCCAAAGGGGTAGAGCGTAGCGGTCGGACGGAGTTTTTTGATCTCCCGGTCAATAACAGGATCGCCACTCCAATAGATGAAAGCATCCTCGCTGCGCTGGTTGCGCGTGATGCGCATCTTGGCGTTGATGTAGTTCTGGAACTCGAAGTTATAACGATCCAAGTGGTCGGGTGTGATGTTCAGCAGGATAGCAATGTCTGCACGGAAATCGTACATGTTGTCCAGTTGGAACGAACTGAGTTCGATTACATAATACCGATGATCCTGCTGCGCTACCTGCAGGGCGAGCGAGTTGCCGATGTTACCAGCCAAGCCGACATCCAGCCCGGCGCGACGTAACATGTCGTAGATGAGCGAGGTGGTGGTAGTCTTGCCATTGGATCCGGTGATGCAGATCATCCTGGCATCGGTGTACCGCGCTGCAAACTCAATTTCTGACAGGATAGGCGTACCTTGTTCAATCAGCGCTTTAACCATCGGTGCACTGTCAGGTATGCCGGGCGACTTGACCACCTCGGTGGCATTTAGG
>JAFXSS010000127.1 GCA_017525455.1 Paludibacteraceae bacterium | reverse complement strand
GGCGTTTGACATCACTGTCGCACCATTGGTGAAAGCTTTCGGCTTCGGTCGAAAGAGCGATCAGTATGCAGCGATCAGCCCTCAGACCATTGATTCCATACGGGAATTTGTGGGATTTGACAAAGTGACCCTCATCGACCACAAAGTCATCAAAGCCGACCAGCGTATTCAGATAGACGGCGGCGCCGTAGCCAAAGGACAGGCATGCGACATGATCGCACAAGTGCTGCGTGAACACGGATGCGAGAACTACCTGGTCGATATAGGCGGAGAAGTGGTGGCGCACGGCAAGAACAGCCAAGGAACACCCTGGCGCATCGGCATCACCAAGCCCAACCTCAATAACGAGGGAGCACAGGAAGCACCGGAACAGATTGTCTGCGTGAGCGATATATGTATGGCTACCAGCGGCAACTACCGTAATTATTACTACGACGGCGACCAGCGCCGCAGTCATACCATCGACCCGCGCACCGGCTGGCCCGTACAACACTCCGTTCTCAGTGCCACCGTCGTCAGCTCCACCTGCATGCGAGCCGATGCATTAGCTACCGCTTGTATGGTGCTCGGCGCCGAGCAAGCACTGGCGATGATCGAACGAGCAGAAGACGCAGCGTGCTACCTCATCGTCGCTCAAAACGACAGTTTGACCGTTCTTCCGTCACAAAAATGGGCAGAATTGATTGAAAAATCAAAATAAATTTGCATAATTCGAAAATTTGTTGTAATTTTGCGGGCTAATTTGGATAAATGCGCAGAAAAAACTATCTCATATTACTGCTATTGACCGTATTCCTAACGAGTTGTGGGGAATACCAACGGCTGTTGAAATCACGTGATCCGGAGGAGAAATACCAGGCCGCTTTGCAGTATTTCAACCAGAAGCAGTATGTGAAGTCGCAGACCCTGTTGGATGACGTATCCGCCTATTACAAAGGTACGGAACGTTCGGAGGATGTATTGGCTTACCTCGCCCGCAGTTATATGGGACAGAAGAGCTACGAGTCCGCCACCAACTATTATCAGGCATATATCCGCAATTACCCAAAGGGTAAATATGCCACGGAGGCCTATTTTCAGGTGGGGCACTGCCAGTACCTGGAGTCACCCGATGCACGCTTGGATCAGGAAGTGACACGCAATGCAATCGAGGCACTCACGCGCTTCGTGGAGCTGTATCCCGAGAGCCCCTATGCCGAGCAGGCGTACAACGAAATGAATGAACTGTTCAACAAGCTGGCACTCAAGGAACTCAAGAGTGCGCAGTTGTACTATAACTTGGGCACCTACTTGGGCAATAACTACCTCAGTTGTGAGATCGTAGCGAAGAATGCACTCAAGGACTACCCGAGCAATGAGTACCAGGAGGAGTTCAGTTGGCTCATCCTGTCGGCCAAGTACCAGCAGATGGTCAACTCCTTCGAGGAGCGCAAGATGGAGCGGGCCCGCGATGCACAAGATGAATACTATAACTTCATCACCGAGTACCCCAACTCCAAGCACCGCAAAGAAGCCGACAAAATGCTCAAAGAGATCAAAAAGATTGTAAAAGAATAAAATAATATTAAACCCTCCCCACTGGCTTGGAGGAGTCCTCAACCCGAGACGTAAAACGTAGTTTTGCGGATCGGAGAGCGAGGGCAAGGCGTAGCGCTATACAAGAGTAGAGCTCGAAGTCGCGCGAGCCTTAGCCAGCAGCGAAATGGATTACAAAAATTCAAAAGCACCGAAGAACACGGTGACACGTGACATTAATCAACTCACCGAACCGGTAGGCAACGTCTATGAAACCGTTGCTATCATCGCCAAACGTGCCAACCAGATCAGCACCGCTATCAAACGTGAGTTGGATGCTAAACTGCAGGATTTCTCTATTCCTCAGGACAACCTGGAGGAGACCTTCGAGAACCGCGAGCAGATCGAGATCAGTCGTCAGTACGAGCGTCTGCCCAAACCGACGCTGATGGCTACCCAAGAGTTCATCGACGGTGACCTCGTTTATCGCATCGGCAACCGCGATGATGCATTAAAGTAGTTTGAAGGTTTGAGGGTTTGAAGGTTTGAAATTGTTTACAACATCAAACAATATCAAACAAAGACGAAGTCTCAAACGACATCAAACAATATGAGTTTACGCAGTAAACGAATATTAGTGGGCATTAGCGGAGGTATTGCGGCATACAAGATACCGGAACTCATTCGTTCGCTGGTCAAAGCCGGTGCCGAAGTTCGGGTAGCCACTACGCACAATGCCCTGCAATTTGTTACTGAATTAACCCTGCAAACCGTCTCCGGTAACAGGGTTTATTCAGATGTGTTTGCTGCCATCAACGAACACGCGACGGAGCATATATCGCTTCCGGAATGGGCCGATATCCTGCTCGTTGCTCCGGCTACAGCCAACGTCGTTTGCAAGACTGCAACGGGCATCGCTGACGATGCGCTGACTACCACCATCTGTTCATGCGTAGCCCGTAAGCCTATCGTCATCGCTCCTGCAATGAACGATAAAATGTGGGAGAATGCAGCCGTACAACAAGCCATTGCCACTCTTCGCACATGGAAAAACCTGTACATCATTGAACCTGCAGAAGGTCCGTTAGCCTGCGGTACAAGCGGCAAAGGACGTATGCCGGAGATCGAAGAACTGCAGGAAGCACTCTATTATGCCCTCTCCGAACAGACGATGGCAGGCAAGCGCGTGCTCATCACCGCAGGCGGGACGCAAGAGAAGATCGACCCCGTGCGGTTCATCAGTAACTACTCCACCGGT
>JAFXSS010000126.1 GCA_017525455.1 Paludibacteraceae bacterium | reverse complement strand
GTACGGCTCACCGCTGAGTCGGCGTACACCGTAGTGCGCCTTGTTGGCAAAGCGGAACGCCTGCTCAATGCGCTCAACATGCTGACGATGCGTCGTATGCGCATACGCATCGATGAGCGAGGCAAACTCCTGCTCAATCATCACATTTTCAGCCGGTGTAAATTCACTCTTTTTCATTACCGAAAAGAATAGTGCACAAAATCGCTACAAAATTACAAAAAAAAAATGAAATTTGCAAATATTATCGAAGAAAAGTTGCAGAATTCTGCATTTTAAGTGGCATAGTGACGGGCGTAACGCTCTCAGCCAATCACCCTTTCACGTTTTCCAGCAGAAACAGTTTGTCGCCTCTGTGCACCGTTTCATCGGTGTGAATGGCAAACAGTTCGCCTTGCTTGACGGTGGTTACGGGTTTGTCGGTACGCATGTCGCGCGCCGTGCACTCATAGGCACCTGTGGTGTGACCTGTCACGAGCAAGTCGTCGCCCTCATGCAGTTCGGGGATAGCCTCCAGCAGGAACTCTGCCACACCGATGTTCTTGAAGTAGTTGGTGCATTTGCCTGCATATACCTTGTGTTTGGTAGCTTTACTACCATAATCGTTAGTCCACTCGCCCAATCGCTGCCCGAGATAATAGCCGTTCCAGAACCCGCGATTGAACACCGTAGCCAACTGCTTGTCCCATTCGGCAATCTTCTGCTCCATCTCCTGACCGCTGACTGCTGACAGCCGGCCATTTTCCCACATCTCCACCGCCTCGCGGTAGCAACGCACTACGGTGCTCACATATTCCGCACCGCGCGCACGCCCCTCAATCTTCAGCACGCGCACACCGGCATCCAGCATCTGATTCAGGAAATGTATTGTTTTCAGGTCTTTGGGTGACATGATATACTCGTTGTCCACTTCCAGTTCGATGTCCGACGCCTTGTCGTGTACCACGTATGCCCGACGGCATATCTGAGCACATGCGCCGCGGTTAGCCGAACTGTTCAGGTTATGCAGCGACAGGTAACACTTGCCACTGACAGCCATGCACAGAGCACCGTGGCAGAACATCTCTATACGAATCAGCTCGCCGTGACGGCCGCGTATATCCTGCTCCTGTATATCCTTGTATATCGATGCTACCTGCGTCAGGTTGAGTTCGCGTGCCAGCACTACCACATCCGCAAACTGCGCATAGAACTTCAGTGCCTCGGTGTTGGCTATGTTCAGTTGTGTGGATAGATGCACCTCTACATCCTGCTGCACGGCATATTGCATCACCGCTATATCCGAAGCAATAATAGCATCCACACCGGCAGATTTGGCGTGATTGACTATTGTCTGCATCATGGGTATATCTTCGGGATAGATGACGGTGTTGACTGTCAGATAGGTCTTGACGCCGGCCTCACGGCGGATGGCTACTATCTTGTGCAGGTCATCGGTGGTGAAGTTAGCAGCCGAACGCGCACGCAGATTCAGGTGCTCTATACCGAAATATACGCTGCCAGCGCCGGCTTTGATGGCAGCTGCCAGACTCTCGTAGGAACCTACGGGAGCCATTATCTCTACTTGGGTTGCAGATGTGGATTGAGTCATATTGTGTTAGCTTGTATATTCTGTTATTTGGCTGCCGGTGCTGACCGGGAGCAGTGTGTGGTGGAATTTCGGATACAAAGGTACAAAAAAAAATGCACATTTGCAACTTTCCTGCAGAAAAATTGCATTTTATTGCTCTTTTTAGTGCGCAAGTGTAATCAATTACACTACACTCGTATTTTCACATGCGTTGATTTATTGTCAAAACGGTTGATTTTTTGTCCGCGCGCTTGCAAATATGCATTTTTTTTTGTAATTTTGCGTGTTTTTTGTAGAAAAAGCCACGTAATTCGAACATGTTACTTTCTTACCACACATATCGATTTCTCCTTTTTCCCGCCCTGCTTGCATCGCTGGTTCTGGGTTCGTGCTGTTGTCACGACTCATGCTGTGACAGCCCTGCACCTCATACGGACAGTATAACCCATGTGGTAACTGCCTACCTGGTCAACGAAGATCTGACGGCTGCTATGGCGGTTATCGATTCAAGTGAGGCAGTAGGTCTGCTTCGTCCGTGTGATGCGGAGATGTTGCGTTTGCGTGTTATGAGTCGGGATGCGTCTCGCATGCTGGAGGCGGAACAGCGATACCTCGATCTGCTGAATACAAACATGTCACAGGCGCGCAGGCAGACCGTACTGGAGCGACTCTGTTACATTGCCCGGCAGCGTAGTGACGACCGAGCACAGCTCGATTACGGTGCACAGTATGTAGATGTCTGCCGGGCTATGGGCGAGACTGCCAAGGCGATGTCAGCGCAAGCGGAGATAGGTGCTGTGATGATACATCTCGGGCGTGTGGATGAAGGATTAAGCAAGATAGACGATGCCATAGAGCAATTGGATAAGGTGCGGCGGTTTGCAGAATTGGATGCATGTGTCCTTGCAATGAAGAGCAAGATTCGTACGTCAATTAACCTAAACCAATACGATAGGGTGCTTACTATAGGCGAACGAATCGTAGCCAAGTTGCAGGACTATGCCGCCCACCCGGATGATTATGCTGACGGTTCGCCGCGCATGCCGAGTGACGAACGTCGTCCCGGGTATGTTGAATTCTACACGGGGCAGGCGTATGCTTTCATGGCATTCGCCCACGCATCGCTCGGGCAACTAAATAAAGCTCGCGAGTGCAGACGTCTGTTTGACACCACCAACTACGGTCGCACCTCCTCCGGTCGCAAACTCATGGCATCCACGTGGTGCATGCTTGGCGAGTACGACCGCATGTCGGATGCTTACGACCGGATGCAAGCCGCAGTGGGAAATGATACGGTGACTCAGGACTATGCCGTTATGCTCTACTACCGTGCCAAGGCTGCCGATGCACAAGGTCAAGCGGCTCTCAGTTCATCCTGCTGGCATCGCTATTCATCGCTGCTCAAGGAGATCAACAAAGCCGAACGCCTGGCTGCGGCCG
>JAFXSS010000125.1 GCA_017525455.1 Paludibacteraceae bacterium | reverse complement strand
AGGTCTCGGCTCTATCTATTGGCACATGGTCAGCAAACTCCTATTGGCCGTAGGTGAGAATATTAAAGAGGAAAGAGAAATGACCGCTTCACTCAAAGATAAAAGCCAAACATTGGATCGATTGATTGGTCACTACCGTGATATCAAGGAAGGTCTCGGCTTGCACAAGTCTCCCGAGCAGTACGGCTCGTTCCCGTTCGATGCGTATAGCCACACTCCGGCAATGGCAGGTGTACAGCAGCCGGGTATGACCGGCCCGGTTAAGGAGGATATACTTTCCCGCTGGTTTGAATTGGGCATTGAGGTGCATGACGGTGCGATACATATCAATCCGCTTATGCTCCGTGATTCGGATTTCTGCGACGGAAAGCTCAGTTTCACCTACTGTGGCACACGCTTTACGTATCACCTGTCGGATAGCGATGAGAACATAGATATCCCACAATCCACAGCGAAACACATATTCGCCCGTGATGGTCAGGTAAAGGACATTGATGTATATATCAAGCGTTGATTTATAAATTTTGCCCCTAAAGAACAATAAGCAATGAAAAACATTTATCTTATCTCCGCATTACTAGTTGCGCTTGCAGGTTGCAATCGCGTGACTACTACCGAGGTACGTCTCACCAGCGAGGCAGGCGACAAATATGCCCTGCAGGACAACATAACCTTTCACAAGGGCAAAGCACCTGTGGCTCTGGTTACCGTCAATCCTGCCGATGAACGTCAGACTATTGACGGTTTCGGCGGTTCGCTTACAGAGAGTTCGGCATTTGTGCTGGCTTGTTTGACTCCGGAGCAACGTCAAGCGGTGCTTGAAGAGTTGTACGGTGAAAACGGTGCAAATTTCTCCATGAGCCGAACTCAGATCGGGGCATCGGATTTCTCGGTGGAAGGCAAGTACTCGCTTGCGGAGAAGGATGGTGATGTTGATATGTTATCTTTCTCGCTTGACCGCGACAAAGAGGGCTTCTCGAAGGCTAAGTATCCGCAGATAAAGGATGAGCACTATGACCTTTATCATTTGATGAAAGATGTTTGGGCAATCAAGCAGTCTCAGGATGATAAGACGTATCGCATAGTGGCCAACACATGGACGGCGCCTGCCTGGATGAAGGAGAACAAGAAATACTACGAGCGTGAGAACGGTTTCCATCGTGGAGGTGCTCTGCTGCCCGAGTATTACGATGCTTATGCCCGCTATTTGGCGAACTATGTTGATGCGTGGGAGGCCGAAGGTGTGAATATCTGGGCACTCACGCCGGTTAACGAGCCAATGGGTAATGACGGCGGATGGGAGTCGATGGATTTCTCGCCCGCAGTGGAGGCTGAGTTTATCGGTAAATATATGCGTCCGCGATTGGATGAACGTGGATATACTGATGTGGCAATCCTTGGCTTTGATCAAAATATTTTTGAGATGGGGCCGTACACAGCGGCTATCTATGGTGATGATTTAGCAAGGCAGGCCACCGCCGGTATGGCAGTTCATTGGTATGGATCGACGATTGACTGTTTTCCTGCTGTGTTGGATTCGGTGCATGCGCTTTATCCTGATAAAACTATCTTGCATACTGAGGGATGTATCGATAATCTGGGTTGTGACCCATGGGATGGCGTAACCGATCCTGTGGGATTCAAGGAATCCGGCTGGTTCAACAACGATGCATTCTGGTGGCAACCCGTTGCAACCGATTGGGCATATTCGACCCGTTGGGCCGGTGAGACGCACCCCAAATATGCGGGTGTGCATCGTTACGCGCGTTATATTATAGAAGGTATGAACCACTGGCTGACAGGTTTTATTGACTGGAACATCGTTCTTGACTCTATCGGCGGACCGAACCATGTCAATAACTTTGCGGCTGCACCGGTGATGGTTGATTATCAGAATGATATCATCTATTATACGCCTTATTACTATGTACTGAAGCAACTCAGCCGTTCGATGCGTCCCGGTGACAAGGTTATCGGCTGTCAGGTGTCGGCAGTAGGCAATCAGCCGTCAACGCTCCACGTATGTGCTGTTGAGAAGGCTGATGGCAGGTCGTATGCTATCAATATGCTCAATCAAGCGCAAGAACCCTGTTCGTTTAACATGCAATTAGGTAATTACTTTGCTACGATTCATCTGCCGGCAAACTGCGTTGAGACGATAGAGGTTGCGCTACCTGAATAAACAAGTGCTTCTGCAATCCGTAAGGCTCCTCCGGGAACGGGCGGTGACAAGGATAACCCGAGCATGGAAGGACCGCTGACCGACGGAATGTGGATGCTACTGCTGATGGCTATGGCAGCGACTTTGACGATTCGCCTACGGCAGGGCAGAGTACTGAAGAGGGAAACGACAAAAAGTAACAAAAACTAATATTAACAATATTTATTAATCCCTAAATTAATCAAATCATGAAGAAGTTTTCATTCTTAGTTGCGCTTATGTGCGCAAGTGTGTTTGCCTTCGCTGATCCGATTGCTTCGGAATATTGCGGTGAGGTAATGAAAGCCGGAACCAACCAAGAAGCTGCATTCTCGTGGGAGACCACAGATGACGGTTCAGTAGTTATCACAATTTCCGCCACTCAGGGCGAAGCCTCTGCTACGCACTTCCGTGGCAATGGTATTACGATTAGCAAGATTAAAGTAGGCGAGGGCAAGGAAGATGCTGCAACGTATTTCAACCATGCCTGCGGCGGCAGCAACAAGGTTACCTTGTCGCTTATAGACCCGAACAATGCTCCTGCACTTGGAACAAAGATCTATGTAGACAACCAGATTGTTGAGTACGCTACCAGCAAGGATGGCAACGCATGGCCATCGCTTTCCTTCGAGTACACCTATGGCGGTGTATGCTCGCATGAGCAAGTGCTGACACGTATCAGCCTAAGTGCCTCGGCTACATTTGCCAAGATCGGAGAAGGTGTAACCTTGACAGCTGTTGCTCTTGACAAGATGGGTGAGCCGATGGATGTGAGCATCGACTTGACAGTTGATCCAGCTGATGCCGGCAGCATTGTAAACAATGTGTACAAGCCTGCCAAGGCGGGTGCTGCTACAATCACAGCCAAGTCAGGCGATATTTCTTCTTCGATTACAGTTTATGGAGTGCCGAGCGACAATCTTGCACTCAATCAGCCTTGTGTAGCAGGTTTTGAACCGGCTAACCAAGGTGAGATTTCCAGCAAGGCCAATGATGGCAATGTGAATACACAATGGGTAGATTATGCCGGCAAGCCTCTGTCGATGGAATGGTGGTATGTTGACCTTGGGGCCAAGTACACCGTAACAGCTATCAATGTAGTTTGGGGCGATCCTGCATCTACGCAATATATCCTCCAAGCCCGTACAGAAGCCCCGAACGAGGACGAGCAAGGCGATGATGAGGCATGGGAGACCATTACTACCGTCAATGAAGCAGGTGTCAACAGCGAGCAGTTCGTTGTAGTAAACGCAACAGCCCGTTACATCCGTCTGCATTCGCAGGCTCGTACAGCAGACTACGTTCGGCTGAAAGAGGTTCGCGTGTTTGGTACAGAGTGGGTACCCCTGGATGATAACGAGAAACCTGTGATGGTTAGCGCCGAGCTGGTTAGCGCAACTTGGAAGAGCGCTGTTATCGCCGTATCGGCGACCGATAATATCGAGGTGGCTAAGTATCACGTAGTAGATGATGTAAAAGGCATTGATACCAAACTTACTCCTGCTGACGGCAAGATTACTCTGTCCGGTCTGACTGCTACAACAGCTTACAACTTCACCATCACAGCTATCGATGCAGCCGGACTTGAGTCAGACAACAACAAGGTTGTAGCAGTAGCCACGAAGTCGAATGTACCTGAGGTAGCAGCTCCAACACCTACATGGCCAGCTAAGCAAGTTAAGAGCATCTACAGCGATGCTTACAACTTTGCTCCCGCATCGCTTGTAACATACAATGCAGGCTGGTGGAACGAGCCAGAAATGACTGAAAGAGCCAATGGCGAGGATCATTTCCTGGATTATAATCTGTATCGTGGCGGTATGATTGGAGCACAGTTTGCCACTGTTTCAGTAGCATCGATGGAGAAGACTCATATTGACATCTATGCTTCTGCAGCCGGAACGGTAACCTTCCGTTGGATTACTGACGGCGACCCCGGTTCAGTGAACGATACGAGAAAAACCCTGACCCTTGAGGCTGACAAGTGGAACTCGTTTGATATCGATCTGGCTGATTTCGGCGATCATAACTGGGCTAACCTGTTCCAGTTCTCGATTGAGAACTACGAGGCCGGTGGTCTGGTAGGCGAGCATATATCTGTAGATAACATCTATCTGTACCGTACGACCGAGTTGGTGGACAATGAGAAACCGACTAATGCACAGGCTACGTTGACATCGACCGACATCTTCTCGGCAGTTATCACAGCCAGCGCAGAAGATAACAGCGGCGCCGTAATCTTCGATGTTAAGAATGGTGACGAGGTATTGGCTTCTTCCGGCGGCTTGAGTGGTGCTAATGTAGTAATCAATGTTCCGGGCTTGTTGCCAAATACCGATTACAATCTGTCAGTTGTTGCGAAAGACGAGTCAGGCAATGCAGCCGATGCAATTGCAATTGCTGCCAAGACTCTGGCTGCCCCTGCACCGGCTCCTACGCCTGACTTCACAGGCAAAGAGGCTGTAGCAGTATTCTGCGATGCTCTGGATGGCGGTCCCGCAATCAACATCGGTGGATGGGGACAAACCACTCAGGCACAGCTTGGCCAGTTAGCAGCTAATGACTATGTATGGTACGGCACCAACTTCAACTATCTGGGTTGGGAGTTAGCTCCGTCGGTTATCGCCACCGGTATGACACATCTGCATGCAGACTTCTATACCGTAGATATGCAGAGCATCAGCATTACTCCTATCAGCCCGGGTAAGGAGGGCATCCAGGTAGTAGCGTTGACCGCTAATGCATGGACATCTGCCGACATTGACTTGACAAACTACGAGGCTAACGCTATTGACTGGAGCAACATCTTCCAGATGAAGTTCTTCAATGCAGCTCCTGCAGCCAAGGCATTGTTTATCGACAATGTATACTTCTACAAGTCAGTAGGCACGGGTGTTGAGAATATCGACACCGCTGCTCCGGCTCAGAAGTTCATGGAGAACGGCTCGCTGTACATCCTTCGCGACGGTGTAGTATACACCATCCAGGGTGCAGTAGTGCGCTAATTCTTCACTCCCCGGCACAACAGTAGTGTCGGGGACACCGAAGGCGCAGGCGGTTGGTAGCCACCTGCGCTTACCAAAACAATTAAATCAACTAAGTCATGAAAAAATCTATACTTCTCACTCTCGCTCTGGTAGCAGCGACCCTGTTGGCTTCGGCTAAGCAATATTGTCACGAACCTCTCACACAAGGTAACAACACCATCTACCTGACGTGCGAGCTGTTGAGCAGCACCTATACAATGACCATTGAGGCCGATGTGGATTTGGCGGGTCTGGGTGGCTCGTTTATGCATCTGAATGGAACAGAGGTACATGACCTGCGAGAGTTCCTGACCATAGCGCCCGACAAGAAGTCGATGACGATAGCCTTTGCATCATCAACCGCGCCGAACTTCTATACTCCGCTGTATGTGATGATGCCGGGTGAGGTTAATTTTGGTATGCTCACAGATGTAGAGTGGGGATTGTGCTCCATCGATGATACTGAATATACCATCACCGTGGTTCAACCTGCAGAAGGAGGCACCATCAGTGCCAGCCTGCAGAAAGCGACCTACGGTACACAAGTTACCCTAACCGCCACACCCAACGAGGGTAAGCAGTTATATAAGTGGCTGGTGACGGATGCAGAGGACAATGAGGTGAGTGTGAACAAGGGTAAATTCAACATGCCAGCATCGAATGTGACGGTAACCGCTACATTCCGCGACGAACTGCACCTAATACCCGCCACGTTCTCCGGAAAGTCACAATATGCAGGAGCAAACTTCACGTGGAGCGTGACGCGCAATGTTGACCAGACGCTAACCTTTGCCATCAGTTGGGATAAGGCACTTGAGGGAACAGTGCCGCAAGTGTGCATCAATGATGTATTTATGAATATGCATCAGCAAGGGCAGAGTGCTACATATACCACCAGCGATACTTATGAGGATGGAACAGAACTGCCGTTCTTCTTCTACGTAGCATATACAGGTGATGCGGCACGAATTGATGTAAGTTACACCGTAGGTGAGACTAATGACCCGAATCAAGGTTCGGCAGTGGAAAATGCTCAAACAGAAAGTGCGACAAGCAAGGTGATGATTGACGGACAGTTGCTGATTATCCGTAACGGCGAGCGATATAATGCTGCCGGCGTGCAAGTGAAGTGATTGCTTGAAAGTAGCATGATAGTACGGTTTAGGTTCGGTAATGATTAAGAATAACTAAGAACAACTAACGATACATTTTCGAACATGGCATTCGAAAAAACCGGTTGGCATTTTGTGAGGAAATTTTTTATGTATGCGTACTTGGTCAAGTTGGTCATGCAAAAAATTGCCATTAAACAGATCGGTATTATGTAAAAAATGATATGGCATAAATTGTATTATCCAGAAATCCGCCTTTCATGCGGAGCAAAGAAAGAAAAATAATATAAAATAATAAAGTATCATGAGAAAGAAAATAAGTTTTCTATTAGCACTATTGTTTGTTAGTGCGATTGGGTGGGCGTACACCAGTGACCCTGACACATGGATTGGCACAACTGATGCGACGTATGCCAATCAGTTCAAATGGTCAGTAATTGACGGAGTAGCAACACCGAATGATGTTGTAAATATCCAACAACCTGGATTTGCTACAGCAATTGGCATCTACATGAATTTCGTTGATGCCGCTTTTAATGAAGTATATATGAATGGTGTACTCACGACCAATGGAACAGATTACAAGCAGGATGGAGCAGGTATCGTCGTTTATTTGTCTGCTCTCACCGCCAAGAACACCGAAATCCTAATCAAACAAAGTTCGACCACACGCTTTGGCTTAAATATCTATAATGATAAGGGTACCGGTGGCGGCGGTAGCGATCCTGATCCCGATCCTGAACCCGAACCTAACTCCTATACAGCAGGTGGTCACACGATTCATCTGGATGCTTCATATGTGGACATAGACGGAACAAACAAGACCTATACATTGGTTATTTCTTCTACTGATGATATGCAAGGCCTTGGTGGTAGTTTCTGGAATGTAAATGGTGTGGGTGCAGACATGCGTACCAACACAGGAACAAGTTCTTATACAGTTAGTGGTGACAAAAAGACCATCACCTGCCAAGTTCAGTCATCCAGTGCTCCGAATATCTATACTCCGTTGTATGTTCTGATGCCGGGTGAGGTGGTCTTTGGCTCCGTAACTTTGAACTGGGAAGATCGTACACCGATTACTTCCGAGTATTGTAATTATCAAGGTCCGGAAACACATCAGGATACTCACTATTATGCAATCACGTGGGAAACAGATCCGAGTGGCAACGTAGTTATTACTATTGGTAACGGAACGGGCGCAGGCGCGTGCTCTTTCCGCAATGGCGGCTTTGAAGGAGGTAATAACGGATTGGCAAACTTTGTTGTAAGTGATGATGATTTTGCTACTACGAGTCCTGCTACGGACTATTTCACCGTAACTCGTCCTTCTGATGGAGATCTGCAGTATGTACTTACAAAAATCGCCGACCTGCCTGCAGGTGCAAAGATCAAACACTTGAGCGCAGGTGCTATTGCTTGGAGAGAAGCAGGTACCGACAGGTGGTGCTTCCCTGAGTTTATCTATACGTACGGCGGAACATGTAACCAATTGGATGCTCCGGCTAATGTTGCAATTGATGCTAATAACATCCTCACCTTTGATGCCGTAGCCGGTGCCGATTCGTACATGGCTTATGTATCGCTTGGTGGTGTGGAGAAATATTCGCAAGCCGTAGCTTCTGGTGACGAATTGACATACACCGCGTTAGTAACAGGTGATTATGTTATTAATGTAGTAGCCAGTGGCGCAGGTAAGGCAGATTCTGATCCTTCTGCTGATGTTGTATGGCATTTGGAAGCAGCTCCAGTTGTTTTAGGCAATTCGGAATATTGTGAACAGGTATTTAAGGCAGACGATAACCGTGAAGCTGCTTTCACATGGGAAACAGATGGTGACGGAAATATTGTTATTACTATTTCTGCAACTCGTGGCGATGCTGCCGCTACTCATTTCCGCGGTAATGGTATGGCTCTTGGCAATTTCAAGGTTGGCGCTGGAAAAGCAGATGCTTCAACCTATTTTAACCATGCTTGTGGCGGAAGCAACCAAGTAACGCTTTCTCTTAAGAATCCGGCTAATGCCCCGGCACTTGGTGAGAAAATTTACTTTAACAATACTGTTGAATATGCGACGAGCCTTGATGGAAATGCTTGGCCAACACTTGATTTTGAGTGGACTTACGGTACCGTTTGCTCTGGTAAGGCTGTTTCGGCAATCGTAAACAATAATACAATGGGTTCGGCGGTAGTAAAAGTTGGTGAAGACGAAGTAACATCTGTAGATGAAGGCACTGAAGTAACCTTTATCGCTACTTCTGCTGATCCTGCTCTCTATCGCTTTGTCAACTGGACAAAAGGCGGTGTAGAGGTTTCGACTTCTGCAACCTATGCAATGACCATTACTGAGACTACGAACCTTGTAGCTAACTTCGATTATATCCGCAATACGTATTGCCATGCAGAAATCAATTCGGTTCAGAACAAGAAATTGTACCTGACACTGGGTTCTATCGGTGGTGGTCAATACCAAATCAAGATTGAGGGCTCGGAAGAAGCTCAACTTACTGCTTTGACGAATGCTAACTATACCATCAACTGGGTTACTACTACGATAGAAGATGGTGACAAGAAGATGTCCGGTCAAGATGTACCGTTTAATAATGCTCGCTGGGCATTTGATGCAAGCGGTTATGGATCTGCAACGGCTGTATTCGGTATCTCGGAAAGTAAGACCTGGGAAGATATCCATGTATGGAATCATGCAATCTACTTCAACTCACCGAATGGTGAGATCGGTTATACTGGATTCCCTGATCGTTATCACATTGATTGGGAAGAAACATGCTCCGATGCTATAGCTCCTGTATTTGACAAAGCAGAGGCAGAGGTGCTGAGTGAGTCGTCTGTTCGTCTGAAGATCCAGGCTACCGACAATTGGGAGGGTATATTGACCTATACTATCTCACGTGCAGGCGCGGATGATATAGTTTCAAACCACGCAAGTGGTGAGGAATTCACACAGGATGTAGATGGTCTGACTGCCGGCACGGAATATACCTTCACGGTAACCGTTAGCGATGGT
>JAFXSS010000124.1 GCA_017525455.1 Paludibacteraceae bacterium | reverse complement strand
GCACATACGCTTCCGGCAGAACCATCGTGCAGGGCGAAGGGATAGTGTGCAGTAGGTGCCACTGCTCGTCGTACACACGTGCAAACGAGGCGCATAGCGGCGCACACTGCGAGCGTATGAGTAATACAGAGTCGCCCGGCTCGTAGTAGTAGAGGTCGATGTACGAACTATCAGCCAACACGAAACGCGTAGTCTCGCCATGCTGCTCAACTTGCATGTCACCGCCAACGAGATACAGATACTCAGCAGGAAGAATCGAGCCGTTGGCTCGAATCTTCATCTCTTGTGTATCCTGCGCCTTAAGCGAATAGCAGAATAACAAGAAAAGTACCCATATCCATAATGAACGTTTCATTGTTTGACGTTCGGCGAGCAGTTTGGACGCTGCACTGTTTGATGTTGTTTATGTTGTTAGCAACACTACGGCGTAGGCTGCTATACCCTCTTTGCGTCCTACGAAGCCCAGGTGCTCGGTGGTGGTGGCTTTGACACTGACCTGACCTACAGCCACACCCATTACCTCGGCGAGCGTTTGCTGCATCTGTGGTATGTATGGCAGGAGTTTGGGCGCTTGCGCACAAACCGTGCAGTCGCAGTTACCCAGTTCATACCCTGCCTCACGCACCATAGCCATGACGCGCCGCAGAAGAATCTTGGAATCGATGCCCTCGTACTCATTACCCTTAGTATCGGGGAAGTGATACCCTATATCGCGCATAGCTGCAGCACCGAGTATAGCGTCGCACAAAGCATGTATGAGCACATCGGCATCCGAATGCCCATCCAATCCTAACTCATACGGCACGCATATGCCGCCCAACCACAACTGGCGGTTGGGGGCAAAAGCGTGTACATCATATCCAAGGCCAATTCGCATAGTCGGAAGCCTGATTATTTGCGATTGTTTACGAGGTCTTTGATACCAGCCAGGTCAAAGCCGAGCGTGAAACGCATGGTTTGATCGAGCGGGTTGGTTGGCGCTGTAGCAATCGTATAAGCAAAGTCCAACATGAAGATTGACAGATGGAAACCTGCACCGACCTGCACCAGACGACGGTTACCCTTGATAAAATCCTCATGCGAGTAACCCAGACGTGCAAAGAACTGGCGGTTGTACGAATACTCGGCACCAATACCCCAACCTACTTCCTTAAACTCCTCGGCAAAGCCGCCCGGTGCATCAGCGAACGACTGGAACAGTCCTGCCATCGAGTTGAGGTCAGAATATGCCTGCGTAGTATATTGGTTGGTAGTCGAGTTATACGGGTCAGAGGGATCGAAAGTCGGGTTGCCGCCATCGTCCTTAGCGAACTTTGACTTCTTGGAGGGCACCATGAGTTTGCGAGCCTCAAGGGTCATAGACAGACGGTTGTAGTCGTCGAACGGCAGTTCGTAACCTACGCCCAGACGCATAGTAGCCGGCACGAAGTTACGTGTACGGTCGTTGTACGAAAGCTTGCCACCCAGGTTCTGCAGGTTCAAACCTGCACTGATATAACTATCGCCCATCGGCAGAGCCAGAGGTTGACGGTAGTAAACCGACACGTCAGCCGCAGCAGTAACAGCCGGGTGATAAATCTCGGCGTTGTTGTCGGTAGAAGCCTTCATGCCGTTGGTCAGGTCAGAGTAGATGAGTCGCAGAGCCACACCCATTGACACGTACTCATGCAGTTTGCGCGAGTAAGATGCGTCGAGCGAGAACTCGTGCGGATGAGCCTCACCCAGCAGACGAGCCTCTTGGTCGGTCATCGATACCTCACCCATCGAGAAGTATGTGAGCGACATTGCTACAGCCTGTACATCATCCCATTTGTAGAAACCGGAAATATAAGCCAGGTCAATCTACGTTACGCCGAGGTTGCGCAACCACGGAGAGTACGAAGCATTGATACCGCCACGCATATCCATGAAGGCGTACTTGGCGGGATTCCAGTACTGTGAGTTCATATCGGGATTAGTGGCTACACCAGCATCGCCGAGAGCAGCACCACGAGCGTCAGGGGTGATGCTCAGTGAGGGTTGACCTGTGATAATCGGGTTGTTGTAATCTGTCGGAAACTGTGCAACAGCCGGCATAACTGCCAGCAACGCTGCTACGATAACTAAAAAGGATTTTTTCATTTTATTGTTATTGATTTTTGATAATTTTCAATGTTATTACCAGTTGTCCAGTTGACTGGTTGTATAGTCGTCTAGTTGACTGGCGGGAAAAAAATTACTTAGAGTTGCTTCATAGGCAAAACTACGGGGTTGTTGTTTATTATTGGGTTACTGTTTTTGTGTTCAATTGTTTTTGTGTTCGAGTACATCCGTACTCTGCAATATTAATTCTCAACCACTATCAGTTTGCCGGACTTGCCGGTAGCATTGCCGTCGGTAGTAGTGAGCGAAACGCGGTACATATATATACCCGGCGTGAGTTGCGCATCGCTAATACTGAACGCATGCTGCTGCGTGCCTCTTCTGGCTGCGGCATATACAAGTTCGCCCTGAGGTGAATATACGTACACATTCATCTCCATCAGTTCGTCGGGTTGGTCGTAATCGATAGCAAAGTGCAGCACTTCGCTCACACGCACAGGATTGGGGTACGAGATGATGGAGTACATAGTCGGCTCCAGTCCGTTTACCACTTCGAAATGCAGCGACTTGGATGCACTGTTGTTCAGCATATCCCAAGCGCGGAAAGTAAGCGTGTGCTGTCCCTCGCTCAGTTCGTTGATGCGATAACTAACCTGCCCGGACTGATAAGTGCCGGACGAAGCGTAGTAGTCGTTGACGATGAACATCTTGTTGGGATCGCCATCGATGGTGAGCAACAGGTCGTGGCCTATACCCGAGCCAACGGTGTTCACACCGTGCTCATCGTAGATATCGGCGAAGAAGTGCGGCTGCGTGGTTGTCTTGTCGCCATCCACGAAACTGGGTGAGTTGAGATAGATATGCAGATCGGGACCTATGGTGTCGATAATCTCGACGGACGATGTACCACCGACCACAAAATCTTCGAAATGTCCTATACCTTCGCCGTTGATGCTGTCCAGAGCATAATAGGTTATACGTCCGTTGCCATAGTTGTAGCGAATATCTTTGGGCGTCATAAACGAGAATCTGAAATGTCCGTTGTTGACGCGCGTTTGTCCTTGATAAAGGGTGTTAGGATAATCGTTGTAGGTGTGCGTAACCACCTCACCGGGCGCAGGCTCATCGTTATCGTTGTTGCGCGTGGTGATCTGCTGCATTTTGTCCATCATAGTGATATTCACCACTCCGTTGAACTCGCGAGCCGTGTCACCGTCAGCCGACTCAATCCACCCGGTAAAGTCATGCAGTGTGAGCGCATTGAGCGTATCAGAGGCCTGTTCGGTGCGAACACGGTAGTCGGTTGGGAAAGGAAGTCTGATAGCAGGGTCGCCAAGCAGGACGAAAGAGAGTTTGTTCTCATCAGAGCCCGTCATGTTCTTTGCTATACGGCACGCATCACCGATAGTCATGTTGTAACTAAACTCATTGCGGTGACCGAACAGTGTGTCGCAAAGGTTGCGGTTGATCTCTCTGTTTGAACTGGCAAAAACCGTTCGGCAGGCAGACATGACGGCTATAGCACCTCCGTCAGGGTTGATAACAGCCTCCTCGCTGGCACTGGGTTCGTAGGCATCAAAATGCGCAAATCCGCAGGTTGCCAGCATCCAGAAACCCTGGTTGGCATTGGTCATCAACCGGCAGTCACGCAGCGTAAGCAGACTCTCGGAAGAAATATTGTTGTAACCTCCGTGCCCTGAATAGTCGAAAAACAGTATTCCGCTATTGAGCAGACTGAGAAACCTATTTTTAGCCAAGGGATAACTCTCGCCCGAAGCACTGGCTTCCTGTGTGTAAGCATCCAGATAAATCTTGTTGACCACAAACGACAGGTTGTTACGTCTTACCCGTTCAGCCGCCAGGTCACCGATCTTGGTATGCAGGTTCTTGTCGCCATCGTCTGCCACAAACATCAGTTGCTGACGCCACTTGCCGGGGTTCTGGTTACTGAGGAAAGTTTGAATCTTCCGAGCCACGCCCATGGCATCATCCACACGCGAGACAGGAAGTCGCCCTACGCCTATTCCCATCCGTCCGCTGATGTCCGACGTTCCCATAGTGTCTTCAAGGAAACCGAAATAATCATCGGTAGCGTAAGCCTCTGTCTCCACCTCACTGTTGCGAGCCTGATAGGTAAGCAGCATGCCGGGGCCTGAGTTAGGCATAAGTTTGCGGTTGTCGTACGAGCCGTCGCCTAACAGCAGCAGATACTTGGGCTTCTGCGCGGCATTGGCAGCGCGGTCGTAGAGCATCTTCATCACCCAGCGATATGCTGTGGCATCAGGTGTGCCTGACGAGAACTCGTTGTACACTTGCTGGTCGGTAACGATAGCCGTGGTTATGGCATCGTACTGCTCGTGAGCATCGGCAATGATCTGTGCTGCCGGTATAAACTGCTCGGGCGTGATGATCACCATGTCAATATTGCTGAGTGCGTGCAGGTTCTGATTGGGGATACTACCGACAACTATCGGCTTGCGCCAGCCTGTAGACTGCGCTGTATTGACAGCCAGAATGGTCTGCAACGTGCTGTTGCGGCCTATGAAACTGAGAGAATTACCGCTGAGCGATGCGGGAATACGCGTGATGGCTGAGGGAGAAGAGATATCCCACAGTTCGATTCCAGCGGAGGCATTGCTGAGAGTGTACTGTGTGTTGTTAGCACTACCCAAATGCTCGGTATTGGCGATGATCATCTCCTGACCGCTCATAACCATCCTACACGTAGCGGACATCTCGATGAAATTGATATACCCGCGACTACCGGACAACGAATTGGTGAACGTAATATCGATGTTCTGCGCACCCGTTCCGTCTGCAGACAGATTGAACCGGTCAAACTCCTCGTTGGTTGTAGCCTTGGTGTAGAAATCCGACACGCGAATACCTACCGTACTACAACTATATTTACCTGAGCCTACGGCCATCGTGAATGTAGAGCTCATAACGGATGCAGCGGCAACGCGGCAACGGATATCAAGCCCCGAGCCGGGCACTATGTCATGGAACGGGAACGTTATACGCAGTTTGGGTTTGACGCTGTTAAGTTGCTCGCCGTAGAACTCACGTCCACCACCGGCTTTGCCGGAAGGATCGACCAGATTGACCGAATCCTCTTCGTGCAACATGTATGCTGTGAACGTTTCTGACGTGAATGTAGCCCCGGTCAATGCCTCGGCGGTAGTGATTAACCGCTGTTCGCCGGCATTATCAGACAGGAAGTAATATCCGTAGCGGCTATACGGGTTACGGGTATGAACAAAATGATTGCTCGAGTACTCCCAACTATCCACACCCTGAGCATAGAACAGAATATAATCGCCCTTGCCGAACACGCCGTCTGCACCTTTGTTCATATAGAACGCCACGGGTGGCAGGTCGTCCTGCTTGGCAAGGTTGAAGTTCTGGTTGAGCATCGCGCCGCCATAGCCGTAGATGCGTACATCGGCGGGATTCAGACCGGCAGAAGCCAGATCTTCATACGTCAGGCAATATACGCCGGACTCCTGCACACGAATCTTCACCCAGTTACCGTTACTCAGCACGGATTGCGAGGTGTAAGAGTGCGCTGCCCAACTTGCTACAGCAAGCATCAGCAGGGGTAATATGATTGTCAGTTTTCTCATTTTATCTTGCAGTACAATAGTTCTTCGCCGTCACATACGCAACGCAACAGGTCGTTGGCTTGCAGTTGCCAGGGCGTTTGCTGAAGAGCCACATAAATCAGGTCACCCTGGCGAATGGTGAGCAGCCTGCTTGCGCGCGCCACGGCTTGGGCAAACACCTCTCGCAGATCACCGCTCCAGGTCTGCTCCGCTACCCTTTCCTCTGCGCGCTGCAGTTGCCATTCGCACTTCAATACAGGTGCTTCATGTGACTGCCATTTGCCGAATGCTAGCGAGCCTTCGAAGGCCATCGCCTCTGTCCAAGGCTTGCCGGCGGCTTTTGCCTCGCGCAGCAGGTCTGCTGCAAAGAAATCGCATCCCGGCGCCACAGCATCGTAATACCTTGCGGCAAAACGCGGAGCGACACACCGGCCTAAACGGGAAACGCGCAACACCCAGCAAGGCAAAACCTGCAGGTCGCTTGTCGCTTCCGGCACAAACAACGGCTTGCGGTTAACCAGCATCGAACTGTCGCTCTTCAGAACAACGTTCTCACTGCCGTCGTAGTATGTTATACCTATTATCTTCAAGGCTTATCGCGAAAAAAGCCTACAAAGATAATAATTATTATTCACTTTTGCAAGACTTCCGCAATTTTTGTACATCTTTTCCAAACTTCGGCACATTTGCATAGCAAAACGTATTTGGCAAAGTAGTGCACAAACTTGCCTTATTTGGCTCGTATGAACAGTTGCACAGGTGTACCGTTGAAATCCCACCACTCGCGCAGTTTGTTCTCCAGGAAACGGCGATAGGGCTCCTTGACATACTGCGGCAGATTGGCAAAGAACACGAACGTAGGAATCTGCGTGTTAGGCAACTGCGTACAGTATTTGATTTTGATATACTTGCCTTTGGTGGCAGGCGGCGGATAGTTCTCGATGAGCGGCAGGAAGTTCTCGTTGAGTTTGGCTGTAGGCACTTTGCGGTTCTTGTTCTCATACACGTGCAAAGCCGTTTCCATCACCTTGAAGATACGCTGTTTAGTGGTAGCCGAAGTAAAGATGATCGGGAAGTCGGTGAACGGTGCCAGGCGCTCGCGTATAGCGTTCTCATAGCCTTTGATGTCGGCATTGGTCTTGCTCTCCACCAGATCCCACTTGTTCACGCAGACCACCAGACCTTTCTTGTTCTTCTGCACGAGGGAGAATATGTTCAGATCCTGCGCCTCAATGCCTCGCGTGGCATCGAGCATCAGGATGCAGACGTCGGAATTTTCGATAGCGCGTATTGAGCGCACAACACTGTAATACTCCAGGTCTTCGGTTACCTTCGCCTTCTTGCGGATACCTGCCGTATCTACGAGATAAAAGTCTTTGCCGAACTTGTTGTAACGGGTATAGATACTGTCGCGTGTCGTGCCGGGGATATCCGTTACAATGGTTCGTTCCTCGCCGATAAAGGCGTTCAGGATACTCGACTTGCCGGCATTCGGACGGCCTACGATAGCAAATCGCGGCAGGTCTTCAATCTCCTCATCGCCGCTGTCGGACTTGAAGCGCGAACAAATCTCATCCAGCAGATCGCCTGTGCCCAAACCGTTCTCGGCAGAGAGGATGAACGGCTCACCCAAGCCGAGTTTATAAAACTCCGGTGCGCCGTACTGGTTCTCGTACGTATCCACTTTGTTCACAGCCAGCACAGTCGGTTTGCCCGCCTGCCGCAGCAGGTGTGCCACTTCCTGGTCGAACTGCGTGACACCTTCGTTGACATCCGCCACGAGCAGGACAACATCTGCCTCGCGGATAGCCAGATTGACCTGACGGTTGATCTCCGATTCGAATGTATCCTCGGAGTTCACCACCCATCCTCCGGTATCTATTACGCTGAACTCGCGTCCGCACCACTCCGCTTTGCCGTACTGGCGGTCGCGGGTTGTGCCGGCGGTGTTATTTACGATGGCACGCCGTGTGCCTGTCAGTCTGTTAAAGAGGGTCGATTTCCCAACGTTGGGACGTCCCACTATAGCTAAAATATTTGCCATAGAATTTTGATAATTTGTATGTTGTTTAATGTAAGCTGAAGTTCACCGGCAGCAAGTACCTGCATCGTATAGGGCTACCGTCCTTCATCCCGGGTTCCCATTTCGGCATCTTTCTGATGAGCCTTATGGCCTCGTCGTTAAAGAGCTTGTGTACGGGTTTGACAACAGTCACTTCGGTTACCGAGCCGTCCTTGTCCACCACGAATGAGACAAGCACTTTGCCTTGCATACCCTGCTGTTGCGCTTTGTAGGGATACTGCACGTTCTCCGTCAGGAACTTGTACAAGCCGGTCTGTGCCCCCGGGAACACGGGCAATTTGTCGGGCAAACGGTTTACGCCATCGTTGGCGGAAGTGATAGAGCCGAGCACTCGTTTCTGCTCTGCATACGACACGCCATAGGCGAAGTTTGCGAACCGTTTGTTCTCAATCAGTTCGCCTTTGGATTTGTTCTACAAGCTGACGGAGTATGCGCCTGCCTGCTCGTCGTAAGCAGTAATCACGCCATAGACGCTCGCCTCGCTCGGATAAACGATATACCCCTGCAAGAACCAAACCGTATCGCCCACAGCCACCGGCTCGCGGAAGATTGGTTTGCCGTCGCGGAAAGATGTGTGCTCTACCACCTGATTGTCAACGTAGCGGTACGTCTCGTTGAGTTCGCCGAAGAAGTAATGTTCCTGCAACCCGTCATAGACGATTGTATCTTCGCTGATTTCCTTCAGGCGCAACTTGTACACCAGCATATCGCGAGAATTGTACACCTTGGCATCAATATATTCTTTCTCGTACGTCAGTTTGGCGTACACGCCGTATTTGTCAGGTTGTGCGATGATGTGCATGTCTTTGTTGACAAACACTTTCTTTTGCTTTGCTGCCAGCATGCCGGGCGAAACCGCGCACAAGGCGGCCGTCAGCAGCAGGAGACTGATTCCGAGTCGTTTCATCATGTTGCACTATTTCTTTACGAACTCCACACGTCTGTTCTTAGCGCGGCCTTCGTCGGTCGAGTTGTCTGCTATCGGCGAGGATTGCCCGAAACCTTTGGCACTCAAGCGACTCGGGCTGATGCCCATCTGCACCAGTTTGGCAACGATAGCCGCAGCACGCTGCTCGCTCAGAGCCTGGTTGAGCGCGGCATTGCCGGTATTGTCGGTATGTCCCTGTACCTCGAAACTGATATCGGGATTCTCGTTCATCAGTTTAAGAATACGGTTGATCTCCGGCAGCGATTGCTCCTTGATGGTAGCTTTGCCTATATCGAAGGTTATGCCATACGTAATGATGCGTCCTTCGGTAGCCAGACGGTTGTAGAGAGGCACTGCGCCCTTGGCAATCACCACATTCGCAAAGCCGCGGTACTTATAATCACCTTCGAACTGGAATTGGATCTTCTCCGGTGCCATCATACTCGGGATCTGGAAGATACGTATGCCGTTAAGGTAGAACTTCAGGGCGCGTTTGTTGAACGACAGGGCGCAATGGTTCCAGTCGTTCTTTTTCAGCGTTTTGCTGACGAGTTCCGTTTCTTCGCCATCGATAGTGGTTTCGTTGTCGGGTTTGCGCATACTGCCGTACGCCACGTTCGTACCTTCGTCATAGGATCTCCACCACAGGTTAATATCGCCCACTGTCTCATTCCAGTTACTCTTGTTCGATACGAGTTTGAGCATCCAGTTTCCGCCGCCGATATCTTCTCCTTCACTGGCGATATACACGTCAAACTCGAGCGTGAACTGATCGGGCAGCCAGTTTTTCTGGTTCTTCATCAGGGGCTCGAGGTTGGAGTACCACTCCGTGGACAACATATATTTCTGCCCGTTGATGGAAGCCACTTCGGCTGCGCCTCCGTTCACATCCCATTTGCTCGGGAACTCACCCAGTTGCTCATTGGCAAAATCATCCTCGAAGAACACTTCGTCGCCACGTACAAAGTCCGATTTGGCATATGCACTCTCTGCATTTTTCCGGGCAGCAGGCTGTCCTTCTCCGGGTTTCTTGGCACCACACTCGGTGCAGAACTTGCCTGTGTTGCCCTGATGACCGCATTGCGGACAAGTCCACGAGCCGTCGCCTTCGGGTTTCTTCGCTCCACATTCGGTACAGAACTTACCCGTGTTGCCTTGCGTTCCGCACGCGGGACACGTCCAGCCAGCGGCTGCGGGCTGCTCTTGCGGTTCGGATTGTTCCTCGCCTTCCGGGGCTTCGCCTTTGTCTTTCTTGCCTTGATACGTCTTGGGATCAAAGGCTTTGTCCACACCTTTCTGCACGGCTTTGTTTACGTTCTTTTCAACCGCCTTCTCGGCAGACTTCTCGGCACTCTTAATCAGATGTTCGAAGAACTGTGCCTCAGCCGGCATGATCAGCGCCAGTGCAAATATGCACACGAGCGCTCGTCTAATCGTTGTTTTCATATCTGTGGGGTTTAATGCAAATCGTACAGGTAGCCAATTATTCTGCGCACAATATCGCTTTCGCCTGCAAAGTTACGAAAAAAAAATGATATTTGCAAGAGATTTTGATTTTTTGTGCGATTTATGGCGGAGATTTGTCGTATTTGGGAGATATGCCGCTTTTTTCTGCCATGAAATATGAAGAGCTGAGCGGACAGAAAGGGCTTGCTGTTTCAGGGGACTCCTGAATATAAAGTATATAATACTATGTATTATATAGTATAATTTAATAATCGCAAAAATTCCGACTTTATCCTATGGTTATCATTTGGAAATGTTACGGTTATCATTCGAAAAGCCCTCGGTGTGCTGTCGGTGAGGCTACCGGATACCCGATTGGCAATCGGGATAATACGAAGAAAGAGGCTCGGCATTACAAATACCGAGCACAGGACACCACTAAAGGCACGCCATGTAAAGACGAAACCTCATATGGGGCATGCAAAGACAAAACTTTCTATGAGGCCATGTAAAGGCAAAACATTCTATGAGACATGCAAAGGCAAAACATTCTATGAGACATGCAAAGAATACAAATACCGCCTCCTATGGTAAGAAAGGGAGGCGGTATTTGTATGAACGGTTTATTTCAGGAATACATATTCGCCAATCTCTACATCCTGTTTATTGCGAGCCGGAGCCCAGGATGCCGGATTAATATCGCCATTGCCTTGATTCATGTTATAAATCCAAGAAAAGACAACTTTATCGTTTTTGACATCAACCCAACGGTATTCAATTATAGCGTCATGGTAGTCGTTAAAATAAGTTGCTTTGCAGATAAGAGTCAACCCGTTGTGAACTCCACAAAGCGGTTCCTCATTCATATCACTTGTTTTAGTTTGGCAAATGATTGCTGCATTCCCGCTCTTGATATCAATCAGTTTCCAGGTTCTGTCATCCAACACCCATGCATATCCGTTAGCGGAATTTGTTGCTTTATCATATATGAGCGGAATGACCTCTTCACCCTTTGTGTTAACATAGCCATACTTCATCTTGTCGACGACTTTTGCGCCTACAATTGCAACATTATCAGCCGAAAACGCACCGGTTGCGTGATAAATCTTATCGGACAAGGGTGATCCGTCGGCTGTAAAGAGGCGTCTTTCGTACGGAAGAATCGGATTCTCTTCTTTTTCGACTGCACAGACTATACCCTTACCCATATTCCCCATGTCCATGAAGCGTCCCTCGGCTATAGAAGCCTCACCTTTTTTGTTAATCAGCATATAAGTCGGGATACGCCCATCAGCCGTTGACGAATTGGAACAAGCTACGCAATAGCCGTCACAGAAAGATCCTGCAAACTCATAGAAAAGCGGATTGCCTTCTTTATCGGTAACAACATTGCCGTTCTTGTCCAGAAAGCCATATTTTCTGCTATCAGGCTGGTATGTTACAAGACCATCGTTGGTCATTTCGCCCAAAGAAGCATATACAGGCTGGATGGCAAACTCAAAATTCGTATTAATAAGTCCGTACTTACCATTTAACACTGCTCTTGAAAAGCCATAACGAAATGCAGAAGCCCCATCAAATGATACGCAATTCTGAACTTTTCCCTTCTTATCGATAAACGCATTCTGTCCGTTTATCCTTACGATAGCCGAACCGGAAGAGAAGAAAGATGATGCTTTGGCAAATTGAGCAGGAATAGCCCATTCACCCTTGCTGTTAGTGTAGCCGTACAAATTAACGGAAGTATTATAAGCCGGCCAAAGTTTCGTACTGTCGTTAGCGGGCGTTGAACTTTCCCCGTTACAAGCTGCGAACACAGTTACCATCATAAGGATAGCTGCAAAATTAATGATTTTTTTCATAATACAATTAGACTGTTATACCCCATCGCCTCGTCGGTTTTTTAATTGGTATGATGTTAAAATAAGGGAGAGCATTAAGTTCATCCAATAATCTTCTTTCATTAGACCAACTTATTACTCTCAACAATGCCGAGAGTTTTCGCCTGCAAAAATACAAAAAAGATTTGACATTTGCAAACTTTCCTGAAGAAAAGTTGCACTTTTGTGCATTTTTAATAGCAGAAACGTTACGGGAAGCAAGAAAGGACGGCGGAATACCGCCTGAAACAGAACACCAAATGTTACAGAGATAACGACTCGACGGACAGCGGAGTGGCTGCGGAGAGATGGGGGCGGGCTTCGTCCAGATCGATGTACTGCATGCGTCGTCCCATGGACGAGGGATAAAGAGCAAAAAACGGATCGGTAGAATAATACCAAGCGACAGAGCAGACTTGCGGATCGGCCGTCAACCGCCGATGCATGGTGCGTACGCGTTGTGCTATGCGCGGTACAACTTTGATGCAATACTTGCCGTTGCTCATGGCGATGATGGCAAAAACCCGCGGACGGGGCTGGTTGCCCAGCAGTTGGACGCGTTCCTCGCGCGACGTACGATGGCTGACGGTGATATGCCTGCCGAAGTTACGGTTGATATCGTTCATCATCTGCATAAAAACAGTGCCGTGTGCCGACGTGTCGCGGAGCTGATGGTAACCGATATAGTAATGAATCATCTCGTGGATAAGCGTATCCTGCAACTGCTGCTCGGAATAATCGAAACGCTGACTGATACGCAAGCAAAAATCCGAACATTGCTTGCGCCCGAACCATCCTACCCGCTTGCGGCAAGTGAGCATACCCATGTATGTACGGGCATTCGTCAGACGCACAGGCAGGACGGGCAATGTGCCGCCAAACATCGTACGATTGTACAAGTCAAAATGCTCGAGTATGTAATCCTGTGTCGGTTTCATTGGATATGGGTTACGGGTGATGGGTTACGGGTTATGGGGGATGGGTTATGGGTTACGGGGGATGGGGAATGGGTTACGGGTGCTGGGGGATGGGGGAGAGGGGGAATTTCAAATTTAGGATTTCAAATTTCAAATTTTAGATTTATTATCTCGCTTTGCTCGAACGATCGGTGAAGCCGTGCAAATTTAAGATTGTAACAGAGTGCAAAGGTACAAAAAATAATTGACATGCGCAAATAATGCCGCCGAATGCTAACATTTTGTCATGCAGAGGTTATAAAAAAGACGATTTTTAGCAGAAACATTGCCTGCGAGCACGAAAATATTTGCATAATTGAAAAATAAGCAGTACCTTTGCAGCCGCTTTTGAAGTTAGTGGTAATCCGCGGTGTCGGGAGCCCTAAAAGCAAAGCATGGTCCATTAGCTCAACTGAATAGAGTACCACACTACGGATGTGGGGGTTGCAGGTTTGAATCCTGCATGGATCACACGATTGTTTCCGGGGAGCCCGGAAGGGAAAACCTCGGAAAAAGAGGGGATCCCAAACAAAACTATAAATAAAGAACGACGTCAAGGGAAACTTTAGCGGAGTTCTTTTTTTTGATAATAAGACCGCTGCGATAACTTACACGCGCGCAAACCCTATGAGGAACACCGCTACGCTACGGTCTTTTGGCTCAAAGAAATGACAACAGACGAGTTACAAAACATCAAACGACGCTTCGGCATCATCGGCAGTTCGCCACTGCTGGACAGGGATATAGAGATAGCCGCTCAAGTGGCTATCACAGATCTGAGCGTGCTGATTACTGGCGAATCGGGTGTGGGTAAAGAGCATTTCCCGCAAATCATTCACGCCTGCTCGCCTCGCAAGCATGCCAAATATTTTGCCGTGAACTGCGGCGCCATTCCCGAAGGCACCATCGAAAGCGAACTGTTCGGTCATGTCAAAGGCGCATACACCGATGCCCGCTCGGAGCGCAAAGGCTACTTTGAGGAAGCCGACGGCGGCACGCTGTTTCTGGACGAAGTAGGCGAACTGCCATTGTCCACTCAGGCGCGTCTGCTGCGCGTACTGGAGACGGGCGAGTTTATACGAATGGGTTCATCAGAGGTACACAAGACGTCGGTTCGTGTTGTGGCTGCTACCAACGTGGATATGAAACGTGCCATAGCCGAAGGACGGTTCCGCGAAGACCTGTACTTCCGTCTGAGCGCCGTGGAGATACATGTTCCCGCACTGCGCGAGCGAAAAGAGGATATACCTATTCTGTTCCGGAAATTCACATCGGATTTCACCAACCGATACGGTATGCCCCGCGTGCAACTGACCGCCGAAGCCGAGGATCTGCTGAAGAGCTATTACTGGTTCGGCAATGTGCGCCAACTGAAGAATGTAGCAGAGCAGATTTGTATCCTTGAACAGGCACGGGAGATCAGCGCAGATACACTGCGCAAATATCTCCCCTCCAACGAACAGGAGCGCCAGCTTACGCTGTTCGACTCGAGTGCAAACGTAGGCGGCGACCCGTACATGAACGAGCGCGAACTGCTGTACAAAGTGCTGTTTGAAATGAAGCGCGACATATCAGAACTCAGGCAGGAGGTAAGGCGCAAGAACATGCAGCAACCAGCCCCTGTGAAGCAGGACGAAT
>JAFXSS010000123.1 GCA_017525455.1 Paludibacteraceae bacterium | reverse complement strand
TCTCTTCTCCGTGGTGAGGAATGCGGCAAGCCTCAGCGAGATCATCACCAAGGTGCCGGAGTTCATGACTGAAGGTATTGACCGTTTCCGCCTCCGATGTACTCCGTCCTATTACCATCACCGTTGTCCGAGTGTCCAGATTGGAATAGGTCATACCCGTATTATCGCGGAATGCTTTTTGCAGATGCCGCTCGGCACGCATGTACTGTTGCCAATCAATACCGATAGACTCTAACTTCCTCAGTATCTCCGGCGCATCGTCCTTGGACGCAGCCATATAGACATAGACATGCCAGTTGTATCGCTCTATGATAATCTCGTCGCGGATCATAGCATATCTTCCCAATAGACGGTACAATCGTCCTTCATGCAGGTGTCAGCGTAGAATCTGACGAACGGCATACCCTCGTAACCGTCCGGGTCGTTGATGTAGTCGGACACATAGCGTACAAGGTGCAGTTCATCGGCGATAGACGAGCCGTAGAAGTCCGCTTTAGCCATGTTCGCCACATAGAGTGCATCATAAATATGCTTGGTTTGTAACTCAATACCTGCGTTCTTGAACATCAACTCCAATCCCTCTTTGGTGATTGGCTTGATTTTACTGCCTGTTTTGTCGCGCATCATGCCGACTGCCCAGTCTAACATACGCTGGTTGAAGTGCCAACCGTAGTTGCTCAGATACTGCCTCATGTCACGGGGCATATCTTCATATATTGTTTTATTCATAATAGTCAAAATTAAGGGCAGGGGTGGTCTGTGCTGGAATTGCATATACCACTCCTACCCGGTTACAGATTTTAGTAACCTCCGTGGCGACGACGCATTTCTGCATCCTCCATACCGCGACGATAACCCTCGCGATAAGAGTCGTTACCACGCTCGGCATAATCGCCACCTCCGTACTCGGCTTCCATTTCCTCGATGCTTTCGCATACTTCGGTAGCCAAGCGTTTGAGGCTTTTTGCCTTTTCCTTGAACTCACGCAGATCCTCGCTGCCTGAGCCGCCTTTCTTGCGGATAATGAAAAGTCCCATAACGGTGTCCTCCTACTTTTTATTCAGCGCCTCAGAGAGCATTCCTTTTATCTCCCCAATAGACTTTTCCAAACCGTCCACGCGAGTAGTCAGACCTTCCATCGCTTTCGCGTTTTCAGCTGCGCGGCGGACTTGGGGGTTCAATTCCGCGATCAATTCGTCACATCGCCCTACAATCTCCCTGTGTTTCTCGATGGACGCAAGAGCCTCGGCGCTTATATTACGCATGGACTCTATCTCGCGCAGGATTTCGTCTTTACTATCCGATACTACAATCTTCTTGTCATCGTAGTGGAAGATAACGGCATCAGTCGGGAGTTGCTTGAACTCAAACGGATGTTCGCCAATCTTCACTTTGACATCAACGGTTGTCTTCTGCTGGAGAGGGAAACCGGGTTGAAATGTAGTTATCGGATTCGAGATAGCTGGTACGCTTACCTCGGTTACTTCGCCTGTCTCAACGGACAAGGTCGGGTCTTTTCTGAGCACATAAATAGGCGTGCCCTTTCTGAGTGTACTGAACATGTTGTTTTACTTTTTTTGATTAACCTTGAGTTGTTGCTGTCGCCGCAGCGGCAGTACCGAGTAATTGCAGGGTACTGCTCTCGCGGTCGTAGTAGAACTCGTAAACACCTTCACCAGGAATATCCGCAATCGTCAGCGGGTCGCCACCTGCTTTTGTTGCTGCCTGAGTACCACCATTAGCGGTGAATACGATAGGAAGCGTAGCGGTTGCTCCGTCTGGGAATGCTTGCGAAATTTTGATAAGCATGGTGCCACGAGGACCACTTACGCGGTACGACGGGAGGGTGAATGTCGCGGCTGTTGCACTGACGGTTAAACCCGTTGTTGGTAACAACAGAGACCCGCGACGATTCACAAGGAGCAACGGTAAGAAATTAAAGAAGTTCCACATAGTGCCCTCCTTTCTTTCTTATCCGAAGAATCCATTACCTCCATAGCCGTAGCCATAACCGTAGCCGCCAAGCCCGGCAAACGCTAATGCAGCCGTCGGAACGCCTGTCACTTGCGAATACGGGATAGTCACTGTCTGAGGCATACAGCCCTTGATAGCCGTTACTTCTTTGCTCAACTCGCCAAGAGAAGCGGCAATAGGAGCAACTGTCTGACCAACGTAGGCTTGGATAGCCGCCGTCTGGTTAGCGTTGTCGATGGTGCCACGCAGGATCGTGTTCTGTTGTGCCAGAGCATCAATCTTGCTTTGCATCTCACGCTTCTCCAAATCACAGAACTTCTCGTTGATGACGGTCGTCTGATCCGCAATCTTGGCATTGATAGCGTCTGTCTGCTGAAGAGTAGCCAAACGGTTTTCAAAACCTTGGGTAGTGATTGCGTTCTTAGTCTCGCAGCAGCAAGAAGCGAGTTTGGAAGCGATGTCTGCATTGCCGGACTGAATAGCGTTGATAACCTGCAAGCCGGACATACCAACTTGGTTGCCCACTTGCTGAATACCGAGACCAAGCGCATTGAGACTCTGCTGTACGGCATTGATGGAAACATTGAGGTTTCCTGCCAACTCAGAGATAGCGCTACGGTTACCGGCAACAGCCTGCATAATCAGGTCTTGGTTATTGGTAGCCATCGCAGTCAGAGCTGCATTGTTACCGCCAAAACCACCACCGAAGCCATTGTTGCCGAAGATGCCCCATACGACCAACAGTGCAATCAGGTCGCTCCATCCGTTACCGCCGAAACCACCACGATTACCCATCAGCCAAGGGAGCATGCTATTTACACTTGCCGAACCTGCGTCCGGGGTGTAAATGGTTGTACTTTCTGCCATAGTTGTAATAATGATTTAATTGTTTTACATAGTGTCTTTGTGCGCACTTTCAAAAGACGGTGCAAAGGTACAGCTTTTCGCGGAGGTGGTGAATTAGTTATGCTGCAGATGCGGCTTCAATGCGGACGCGATGCGACCATCCATCTGACGGAAGAGATAAGAAGACTTACTGAAACTGTTATAGTCTGCCAAATATCGGCTGACACTATGCGTCCCGCTTCGCTGCATGAAACGTGCGATGGAGATAGACGGAACGCCCAACGAAGCGCAGTAGTGTACAAATAGACTACGTGCGGCTACAAGATCATCCGTCTTGGTCTTAGATAGGATTTGTTCTGTGGTTAACTCGGTAATTTGTGCCACAATGGCAAGAATTTGTGCAAAAAGTTCACTTTTCATAATATAAATTTGCATATTTGAATTATTTGTTGTAATTTTGCACTCGCAAACGTACGGTATATATAGACATAGGCGCCAAACCGCCGGCTTTGAGTGTATTATTCTCTCTGTCGTGGTGGTTTGGCACCTTTATTCTTCGGCTAAGTACGTTTGCAATCCTTTTTAACCGAAGTTAGGCAGGGAGTTTTTTTGTACTCCCTACTCTATAAAACGATATTTTTCTATTATTTCTTCATTGTTTTAATTATAAATTACACTTTTTATTTGCACATATCAGAATTTTGTTGTAACTTTGCAGCCGCAAACGTACAATAAAATCCAATCTTATGAACAAACATCTTATTTTATGCGCTCTTATTGCGCTATTTTGTCTTTCGTGTTCGAAGAAAGATGAACCAACCAATGTACAGAAACATCAAGTAACCTTCCATGTCCCGTCCCTAAAAGTAGATACACAGCCGATGGATGCTCCTCACTGTGTCGCTCCTCTGACGGATGATGACGGGCAGCAGATGACACAATTGCTCATGTTCGATGGATCTGACTTGTTGGTTCAACAGTCTAACACAGACCCTAATTTCGGAACAATCACCGTATTGCTCACCACGGGTAATCATAATCTGCATTTCATCGCTACTCGTAGTACCGGCCTCGCTTATAACGAAGGCATCTTGAGTTTCGAGAGTCTGCGTCCCACATTCGGAAAACATTACAACTTGAATGTGTCAGGTAGTTCGGATGAGAACATCGCCATGGACCGCTTGACAGGTCAAATTGCTATCACCATAGAGGACGAGATTCCGTCCGGTGCACAGAACTTGCGCATTCAGATGGGTGACATTTATATGGGCATTGACCCGACTACGTTCAACGGTGTGCGGACAGGTGGGTTTGACCAGACTGTAAGCATCAGCGGAAAGGTTGGAACTACAGACAACGAATGGAAATTAAACGTATTGTCTCCGATCTATGGAGCGGAAAGCACTACGACATTCACGCTTACAGCAACCAATACCAGCAGCCAAATCATCGGCCAAGCAACCGGTACAATACCTATCTGCTCGAACACCAAGACACTGCTACATGGCAATCTGTTTATTGGCACCAAATCAATCTTTTCACTTTCTACTTCATGGGGAGCAGACAACGACGTGGATTTTTAAGTCCGGAAACGCATGTCCAAAAAGTTGGCTTCACAAATATCTTGTGTGCTTCTCTTGTGCCTGTCACTTTCCATTTCTGTGATATTAAACGGGTGCAAGAATACTGATGACGACCCAGAGCAGAATAATACTCAGCATATCGCCATGTCTGTTCTTGCAACTGATTCAGACGAATGGGTGGTTCAAATCTTCAAAGAGCACTTGTTGTATAGTAATGCAGTAACGGTCAAGTTATCTGCACCTTGGTCTATTCCGAACCGCGAAGAGGCAGCTATTCTTCGGACGCTCACATATCCATACGGCTCGGAGCGATTCATCACCTCGGATGGTTACACATTCAAGATGCCTTCTCAGTCCGTCACCAAAGCCGGAACGAAGACACAATACTCCGTTCTCGGACTTTGGCGGAGGAGGACAATGACAATTATTGATGTGCCGTTTTAACTACCTGATTTTTGTATTCAGCACTGATGGCGTAGATGACATCTCTGTGTAATCAATACGGCTACTACCTTTGAGATTTCCGGCGATGGCAAACATAAGGAATTTTACATCCGTATGTGAGACATGACATCCTATATCTCTGAATCTGCCTGTTTTCTCGTTTGCGCCAAGTAATGCCCACTTGCGGCCATCGTATGAACCAAACACATACACGCCGAGATAACTTGTCTTTGTAAGGCCATTTGTAGAAACACGATATGCCGGTGTGGTATCAACGACTGTATTCTTAATGCCGTCCAATGTGCCCTCCTGCAGACCTTCACTGGTAACAATGGTTCGGTAGTCTAACTTACGCTCCCACTCCACATCTGTCAAGACACGGGCAGCATTATCAATGGTATTGCCCTCTTCATCCTCTTCCGGTTCAGGCAAAATAAAGCCAACCTTGTAAACAGGGGTATAATCATAGAATTGGCAATTACATGTCCATGTATATATATTACTATCGCTCTCAAACAAATCTGACCATTGATAATTATCTACCTCTATTGACAATTGTGCAGAGCCTTGCATATATATAGCATACACATGCCCTTGCTTTATTTCACAGTCGATAAAACGTTTTTGAAAGTCAAATGACATACGGAAATGGAATCCGTTTGTATCAATAATCTTTTCTGTCGTTAAAGCTGGACCAAATGTACTGACAACAATATCATCCGTCTTGTCTTTCAAAACGAACGAGAATGAGTCTGCACCCATCGTAATTGTATTATCCATCACCGTCTCATCAGGCACACCCTCTTTAATTCGGAAACCGAGCGAGAAATATCCATTCAACCAGAATGCCACCTTATCGGAATCACAAGCAGCAGTTAACTCAACATGTGTTCCATTATCGGAAAACGTTGATGTTCCCTTGTTAGTTGTTGGAACATAAGCATGACTAATAGAACTTGCCAATTGACGTGTAGTCTCATCAAACGGATTAACTGCTCCTGCACCTTCTGTAGCATCCTCAAGGTCAGCCGTCAGATTATCCAGCCGCAGCATGAACTCGTTTGTTACGGATTCATTGCTTCCGTTTTCGCCTGTATCAAGCGCCAACTCCGTCTGCGTAGTGTCCTCTCTCGGCAACAATATAATATTGTCATCT
>JAFXSS010000122.1 GCA_017525455.1 Paludibacteraceae bacterium | reverse complement strand
ATGGCGTCGGCACTCTCGCTGCCGCAGAACCAGCTCTCGAGTATGGCGGGCAGATGGTCGGTCTCCCAGTTCAGCACGGTAGGCCGCCCGGCAAAGTGCACGAGCACGATAGGCTTGCCCAGTTTGGCGAGCTCTATGAGCAGGTCGTGCTGTGCATCGGGCATCTCGATGTTCACACGCGATGAGCACTCTCCGCTCATCTCGCTGGCTTCGCCCATGGCGGCGATGATCACATCAGCCTGTCGGGCTATGTTCATAGCCTCGGCACGCATTGCTTCGGCACTACGCGGGTCGCGCATCTCACGGCCGAACATCGTGCCGATAGCCTCCGCCTGAGGGTCGTACATCAGGTTGGCTCCTTTGGCATACAGCAGCCGTGCGCCTGTGCCTTGCAGGGCGTCCTGCAGTCCTTCGCGTACGGTCTTGTACCGCTCGGGAACAGCCGCCACAGCCCATGTGCCCGACATGTTCGGTCGCGTGTCTGCCAGCGGGCCGATCAGGGCTATCGTGCCACGTTTGCTGAGGGGGAGGAGCCGGTTGTCGTTCTTGAGTAGCACCATACTCTCGCCGGCTATGCGTCGCGCTACGGCGCGATGTGTATCGCTGA
Source organism: Paludibacteraceae bacterium (assembly GCA_017525455.1). Classification (GTDB taxonomy): domain Bacteria; phylum Bacteroidota; class Bacteroidia; order Bacteroidales; family Paludibacteraceae; genus Colicola. The sequence continues at coordinate 2,276 of JAFXSS010000122.1, read as the reverse complement.
GTATGACCGAGTTGCGCAACGTGGTATCGCAGTAGCGGTAGGGGTCGTCGAACAGCCCGAGTTTGTACTTCGCTTCAAGCATCCTACGGCAGGCATCATCCACCTGCTGCATGCTGCAGCGTCCGCCGCGTACGGCATCGGCCAGCGACACCAGTCCGTTGGACACCATATCCATATCCAGCCCGGCATCCAAACACTGTATAGCACTCTGCTCGAGCGATGCGCAGACGCCGTTCTCCTGCAGTTCTTCCAGAGCGGTGTAATCCGACACCACAAACCCGCGGAATCCCCACTGCTCGCGCAGCAGGTCGTTCAGCAGCCATCGGTTGCCGGTGGCGGGTATGCCGTGTACGGTATTGAACGCAGCCATCACCGAGCCTGCCCCGGCATCGATGGCGGCTTTGTAGGGGCGCATATATTCGTTGAAGGCGTGGAAATCGTCGGGATAGACATTGTTGTACTCCCGTCCGGCCTCCACCAGTCCATAGAGTGCAAAGTGCTTGACGCACGCCATCATCGTTGCGGAGTCTGCCAGCGATGTGCCCTGGTAGCCGTGCACCATGGCTTCGGCTACGCGGCTGCCGAGATAGGGGTCTTCGCCGCTGCCCTCGCTGATACGTCCCCAGCGGCCGTCATGGCTGACGTCCACCATCGGCGAGAATGTCCAGCATATACCGTCGGCCGTAGCCTCTCGGGCAGCGATACGTGCCGATTGTTCGATGGCATCCATATCCCATGAGCAGGCGAGTGCCAGCGGTATAGGGAAGACGGTTTCGTAGCCGTGAATAACATCCATGCCGAACAGCAGCGGTATGCCCAGACGGCTCTCTTCGACGGCTATGCGTTGCACCTCGCGTATAGGTTTGGCTCCCTTGAGGTTGAACAGGCCGCCTACCCTGCCCTGACGTATATCTTCCGCCACGTTGCTCTCGCGTGCCGCACCGGTCACGATGTTGCCGGTCACGGGCAGGTTGAGTTGCCCAAGTTTCTCCTCGAGTGTCATCTGTGCCATCAGGCGGTCGATATACACGCGCATCTGCGCATCCTCGCAGGCTGTGTTCTCATGCCGGCAGCCCGCAGAAACGACGAGCACCGCAATGCACAGACAGGCTATAAACGGAAACGAGTTCTTCATACTATAGATTTATTGTTTAGTAGAAAGATGATTTCACAAAGGTACAAAAAAAAATGCACATTTGCAAACTTTCCCGCAGAAAAATTGTACGTATGTGCATTTTTTAGTAATCGCAGGCTATCTCTGTACGGGTTACGGGGATTTCTGCTTGAACGATCAATTCTTTTTCACGCCCTGATAGTCCTCGACGGTTTTGGTGGAGATGGTGGTGGTGACCTTGCTGGAGTCGGTTACCTCGGTGTAGGTAGCCGTTGAGGTCACGGTGCGGGTGGCTTTGCAGGCTGTGAGAGCCAGTGCCACAAAGATTGCCACAAGGGCAATGAGGATCAGTATTTTACGTTTTTTCATTTGCTTTGTTCGATGCTGCTCGGCTTGTGTGCCGAAGGTTAAACTTGATAAAGCTGTGTGTCAGTCCTGGCGGGAATCCGTTGGGGTAGAATCCCCGAAAGGGTTTACTCATCATTTTCTGCTCGCGTTCCCACTTGCGTCGGAGTCTTATCGCCTGACTGTCGGTTAGTCTTTCCACTGGATAGGCTACGGAACTTGTAGGTGTAATCGATACCGAACAGCGCACCGGCGAACGTTGCTGCCTCACCGAAGGCAACCAGTAGCGTCTCGTGGATTTCGCCCTTGGGGTCGATATAGACGCCGCAGAACAGGAGAATCAATCCCCCAATCGAGAGTACTGCGGCCGTGATGAGTTGAAGCAACGTTTCCGGTTTCATAAGCTAAACTCTGTTTATTCTGTTTATCTTACGGAGATTCGGCTTCGTCGAGTAGCGTAAGTAAATTACACTCGACTTGCACGAATCTTCATACGCTATCCTCCTACCAGATTACGGGTTAGTACGATCGTACTCCTCAGCACATACGTGCCACAGGTACTGCTGCAAGGTCTTGTAGCCGTCTTCCTTCTGCGCGTTGAACGCAGCGGTGTCGGCAGCGATGGTCGACAGGTTCTTGCGGCGTAACTGCACAGCCTTGCAGATAGCACCAAAGCGCTGACGTGCCAGTGTCTCGTCAGAGGTGACGGGTGTGGAGCGTACGTACGCATCGGCTGCCCTGACGTAAGCACGGGTGCAGTTGGGGTTAGAGGTCGGTGCCTCGCGGTGTGTGCCGATCAGATAATCGCCGTGCGAGT
>JAFXSS010000121.1 GCA_017525455.1 Paludibacteraceae bacterium | reverse complement strand
TAGTCGTTGGTATATGTGTTTTCCCCTCGAGTATAGTCTAGGATTGAGTCGGGAATGCCCGCGAAATGCAAGTACTGCGATGCTCCTACGACATAACGTGGCACGCCGCACGAATCGATACCGCCTCCCAAGCGAATGGCAGCAATGTTCTCACGTGTTGTGTGAATGGTGAAACGTGCCGTCTGTTGCGGTGAGAACGCATGCTTGCCGACATATATCCACGTTCCGGCACCCATCTGCATATTAATTGTGTAATGTGTGGCGCAATCCTTATGCTCGATGTCAAATGCTGTACGGTTAGATGCCTGATGACGGTTGTACCATATGTATACAGCGTACTCTCCCTCTTGTGGAACTGTAGTTTCTGCAATGGTTTTTCCATTTTGCTCCCGCATGGCAGTGCTGTCGATGATGACCATAGCAGTCTGTGTGTCGCGTTCGCGCGGTTGTATGACTACCGCGCCGGCATTCTCGAGCATAGGCACCAGATAGGGCATTGTGTATGAAGATGTAAACAAGTCTTCCACGGTAGTCCATAACTTGGCGCGTTGCCAAAGCCAACGGTCAACTTGATTGTTGTAGTACCAGCCATGGCTTCCCCAAAGAGCTATATGTTTGCTGTCAAGTCCGTCCGGACTCTTGTAGGGCAGGTCGGTATTTTTCACCAGCGGCGCTACCTCGTTGTGAGTATGTGCGCGTGCTACATTGCGGTAGCGCATGGTTATGAGCTCATTCAGCTCGTAGCCATCGCTGTAGATTTCAATATTGCCGCTTGTGTTGTTGAAAACCAACATACTCACTTCCTGACGTAATTTTTTCAATTCGGCAGGCGACAGACTAAGCCCGCTCAGAGTTTTGCATGTGTAAATACGAGCTGTATTGTTGTTGGTGCGTATGCGTTTGACGGTTACTTTGCCCACTTGTGCGTTGCGGTTGGCGTAGGCTGTTAGACTGTCGCTCAAGGCGTGAACAGGGATAGCCGATGCTGACAGGCTGAAGCTGAAAACTATCAAAAGAACTACCAATCGCAGTGATTGTGTAAAAATATTCATATTTATTTCCAAATTTTGCATATTTTGGCGTGATTTTTGCACGAAAATGATAAAGGATTCATTTCCGCGTACAAAATTACAAATTTTTTTTGGAATTATCAAATATTTTTTGTAACTTTGTAGGCTAAAATATCAAAATAGGTATTATCATGAAAGAATTCACGATTGATACGCGTATTCGCAGTTATTCATGGGAAGAGTTGTCGGAAGCCGACCGCCGTTTGCTGGATGTCGCCAAACGCAAGACTCAGGACTCCTATTCTCCCTATTCGCATTTTTGTGTAGGTGCAGCAGCTCTGTTGGCAGATGGAACGATTGTAGGCGGTTGTAATCAGGAGAATGCGGCTTATCCGAGCGGGTTATGCGCCGAACGAACGGTGTTGTTTGCAGCCGGTGCGCAATACCCCGATCAACCGGTGAAAGTTTTGGCTATAGCTGCGTATACTGATGGCCATTTTACCGAAGATCCAGTGTCACCTTGCGGTGCTTGCCGCCAAGTGATGCTTGAAACCGAGAATCGCTACAAGCAACCTATGCGCGTATTACTGTTCGGAGCGAACCATGTGTATGAGTTTGCCAGTGCAGAGAGTCTGCTGCCGTTCAGTTTCATCAGTGATGACCTGAAGGGAGGAGTGCGCGAAAGATAATGTTGAGGTTACCTGTCAAACGTTTGGATATGTACATGCTGAGGAATTTCCTCGGCTTGTTCGTGCTTACGTTGGTGATATGTATCTTCATTTTGCTGATGCAGTTTGTGTGGCTGCATGTGCGTGACTTGGTCGGCAAAGGCGTTGAACTGAGCGTGTTGGCGGAGTTCTTTATCTATGCTGTAGCCTCAGTTGTCCCATTGGCTCTACCTCTGGCGGTGCTATTGTCATCGCTAATGACATTCGGTAATCTGGGCGAACAGGTTGAACTTACTGCCATGAAGGCAGCCGGAGTGTCGCTGTTTCGGATTATTCGTCCACTGGTTATTGCGGTGATGGTTATTTGTGTTGGGGCATTCTATTTTTCCAATAGCGTGCTGCCTGTGTCGCAAGTCAAACTCTGGACGCTGATCTTTTCGTTAAGGCAGAAGTCGCCCGAACTTGATATTCCCGAAGGTGAATTCTACGATGGTATTAGCGGATATCATATTTATGTCCGTCACAAGGCTCCCAAGCGGGGAATGCTTTACGACATGATGATATATGATTACAGCAAGGGTTTTAAGGATGCAACGGTCATGCTTGCAGATTCCGGCAAGATTGTCGTTAGCGATGACAAGCATTATCTGATGTTGCATTTGTACTCAGGCGAGTCGTTTGAAAATCTGAGCCGCAAGCAGCAACGTGCGACAGGTACAACCAAAAATATCCCCTACCGTCGTGAGACATTTGCCGAGAAGCAGATATTGATAGATTTTGACTCCGACCTCACCCGTTACGACGAGAGTTTACTCGCTGACCAACATGTGAGCAAAGATACGCGACAACTGCTGCATTCCATCGATTCAGTACATGCACTGAGCGTTGAGAAGGGTAGTGAGCAGAGCCAACAGATGATAGAGTCAAGGTACTTGGGGCGTGAGCGTCATACAGCCATTGCCAACGAACAAATGAACGCTGAACGTGCCCAGCGTATAGCCGAGGCCAAGGCAAAAGGAGTAGATTGGCTTGATAAGTATGACCCTGATTCGTTGTTTGCCTCATTGAGTAATAACGAAAAGGAGAGAGTGCTATCCATCGCCATCGAGCGTGCGCGTGCGCAACGCGATCAAATAGATTACAATGCTATAGTGCTTGACGATTATCAGCGATATATACGCAAGCATGAGGTTGAATTGCACCGAAAGTTTACACTGGCGTTTGCCTGCCTGATATTTTTCTTTATAGGTGCTCCGCTTGGCGCAATTATCCGCAAAGGAGGCTTGGGTACGCCGGTGATTATCTCGGTAGTGATGTTTATATTTTACTACATCATTGACAACACCGGATACAAGATGGCTCGTGAAGCATTATGGCCGTGTTGGGCGGGTATGTGGTTGAGCTCGTTTGTGCTTTTGCCGATAGGTATATTTCTGACGTATAAAGCTGCTACCGACTCCTCTCTATTTAATCCTGAGGCATGGGCTAAATGGCTTGAACCTATTAAAAAGAAATTTGGGATAACTGATGATAATTGACAATTGAAAATTCAAAGTTTATGTTAGATACGATAGAACAGGCGATTGATGATATCCGTCAAGGTAAGTTTGTAATTGTTGTGGATGACGAAGATCGTGAGAACGAGGGCGACTTTATTACCGCTGCTGAAACAATTACAGCAGAAAAGGTCAACTTTATGCTCCATCATGGTCGCGGTGTATTGTGCTGCCCGCTTACAGAGGAACGTTGTGCAGAACTTGACCTTGTGCATCAGGTAGCCAACAATACCTCGATGCTTGGTACGCCGTTTACGATTACTGTTGACAAACTTGAAGGCTGTACTACCGGTGTGTCTGCCGAAGACCGTGCAGCCACTATCCGTGCGTTGGCAGATCCCAAATCCACAGCGCAGACTTTCGGTCGTCCGGGGCATATTAATCCATTATACGCTCAATCAGCCGGAGTGTTGAAACGTGCAGGGCATACCGAGGCGGCAGTTGATCTGACGCGACTCGCAGGTCTGCGCCCGTGCGCTGCGCTTATTGAGATAATGAACGAGGATGGCACAATGGCGCGTATGCCGCAACTCGAGAAAGTTGCTGAAGAGTTTGGGCTGCATATAATCTCTATCAAAGACCTAATTGCCTATCGACTTAAGCACTCGTCAATCAACAGTCAGCGGTTGGATGCCAACAATCAGTGTTCTGATGCCAACGGTTTGATTGAACGCGGCGAAACAGTTTCGCTGCCTACTGAATACGGCGAGTTCCGACTCACGCCTTTCCGCCAACTGAGCAACGGACTGGAGCATATAGTACTGACCAAAGGTACTTGGACGGAGGATGAGGCTATCCTTTGCCGTGTGCACTCATCATGCATGACAGGCGACATATTCGGCAGTAAGCGTTGTGAGTGTGGCGAGCAACTCCATGAGGCGATGCGACGTATCGAAAAAGAGGGCAAGGGAATACTCGTTTATCTCAATCAAGAGGGTAGAGGTATTGGGCTGATGAACAAGATTCGTGCATACAAATTACAGGAGCAAGGCGAGGATACAGTAGAGGCAAATGTGCATCTTGGATTCGATGCAGATGAACGTGACTACGGAATAGGTGCACAAATTTTACGCTCAATGGGCGCTAAAAATCTGCGACTTATGACAAATAATCCTGTAAAAAGAATCGGACTTGAAAGTTATGGCATAGTTATTGTTCAGAATATAGCAATAGAGGTGCAACCGAATCCTTATAACCTTCGCTACATGCGAACGAAGAAGGAAAAGATGCATCACACGTTACATCTTGTTTAACTTGGATTTGAAGATTTGAATATTTGAAAATTTGAATTTCAATCTTCAGATGGGAAATCTTCAAATCTTTAAATTGACATTAGTTATGAAACGCTTGCTAACACTACTCGTACTTCTGGCTACAGTCAGCTGGAGTACTTGGGCAGATGAGACAATTACGGTATCTGCCAATTCAGAGGACATAAGCCAAGCGCTCGACTTGAAAGCGGTGGCTACATTGTTCGGCACAGTTAAGAATGTGGAGGAATTTGAGACACTGCTCAATAACCCGGATTCCGCATTCACCAACCTTGATCTCAACGGTGACGGTTCTGTGGATTACTTGCGCGTTGTGGAGACCAACAATGGCAACAAACACCTGGTAGTGATCCAAGCCGTACTGGCGAAGGATGTATTCCAGGATGTGGCATCCATCTATGTGGAAAAAGATGAGGCTACTGGACAGGTTAGTACGCAAGTTATCGGTGACGAATATGTATATGGTGAGAACTATATCATCGAACCGGTGTATATTTATCGTCCGTACATCTACGATTGGTTCTGGGGACCCACTTGGTATTGTTGGCATTCGCCTTGGTACTGGGGCTATTATCCCCATTGGTGGTATAGTTGGCATTGCTGGCCGATGCATCGCTACTGGGATCACTGCTATCACTGGCATCACCATCATCCCTATTGCTCGTTCCGCTATGCACATCATCCGCGTCCTGCTTATCAGGAGATGCGTCACACAGTAGCCCGCCGTGAGTATGCTAATACGCATAGCAACCGTTCGTTTGCCGCACGGCATAGCGGGGTGAGCAACGCTCGCAGTCTGGACGCATCGCGTGCTACAGCTGTTCGCTCAAGTAGAGTTGGTGCAACATCCCGTCAGGGCAGTACTGCTGCAACCAGAGTTGGCGGAGCATATACGGCACAACGTCAGGCCGGCCGCTACGACAACACATTTGGCAGCAGAGGCATACACCGTTCATCAGCTAGCTCAACACGTCAAGCTGCTACTGTAAGCCGTCAGGCAGGCAGGGCTACCGCTCAGGTATCGCATCGCTCCGGCAGTGCTGCTAACCAACGTAGTGCATCTGTTTCACGTCCTGCCACCACGGCACGTACATCGGCATCAACAACACGTGCAGCGGCAACCAGTGTTCGTCCGTCAAGCACCACGACTCGTGGTACGGCAACTGCTACACGTTCTGCTTCGGCACGATCCGGCAGTGCAACGACTCAGCGCAGTAGCGGACATTCATCTACCGTACGTAGTTCTGCATCAACATCACGCCAATCCGCTCCCTCTCGTTCGTCGAGTTCGTACAGTGGCAGTCGCTCTAGCTCATCACGTTCTTCGGGATATAGCGGAGGTTCGCACAGTGGTTCATCCCGCTCAAGCGGAGGTTATAGTGGCGGAGGTTATAGCGGTGGTGGCCGTTCTTCCGGCGGAGGTTCGTTCAGTTCCGGTGGCGGCCGTTCGGGCGGTGGCTCGACAAGACGCTAAATCGTAGATGGTTATGTTCTACATCGTAGAAACAATTCCTGACAATCAATCCATGCAAGCGGTAGTAGCCGAACTACTACCGCTTGTTCCTTTAGTGCGACGTAATAAAGCGTTGCGTTACAAGCATCTGCATGGTCAGTTCTGTTGTCTGCGTGCATGGGCATTGCTGCATGAACTGCTTGTTAGTCATCAGTTCTTGCCTGCAGGCTTTTCTCTCGCAGAACTCACATATGCCGAGGATGAGCACGGCAAACCATGGCTGACATCTTCACCTGATTGTAACGCACCGCTAACATTTGATGGTAAAACCATCTGTTTTTCTCTTTCTCATACTGCGAATGCCCTAGCTGTGGCTATTGATCATCAGCCTGTAGGGATTGATGTCGAAGCTTTAATTTCGAAGCAACGTGTTAGCGATCAGCATTTCCTGGATCATACGATGAGTGCCAAAGAGCAGGTGGTTATCCATCAATCGGTCAATCCGCAACTTGCGTTCACGGAATTATGGACGCGCAAAGAGGCCTTGTTCAAGGCCATAGGTACGGGAATAAACATGTCGGAATTGCCCGGTGTTCTCGAATCACCTCATGCGTTCACGCTACAATCGATTGTGAGTAGCGATTATGTTTGCTCTATAGCATATTATTCAGACAGGTGCTGAGTGATTCACGCCAATGGGGAATCGATAGGGCGAAGGTCTGACGGACTTTCGCCTTGTTCAGTACTGAATAGTGGGGACGGGGAGTAAGGTACTGATACTCTTCACTCAAGATTGGGTTAACTTGGCAACGGATAGGATTGCCGTCTTTTCTACCGTGAGCGAGCAAGGAGTTATATAGTTCGTGGATAGCCAGCGTGAAATCGTACCACGAGCATACGCCTTCGTTGGTATAGTGATAGATTCCGCCTTTCCAGCCTGCGGCATTGAACGACCCGTCGGCATGGGTTGCACTTTCGATAGCGGCATAGATTGCTGCGGCCAGATCAAGAGCGTACGTGGGGGTACCGATCTGGTCGTACACTACGCCAATCTGTTCTTTCGTCTGTCCAAGACGAATCATTGTCTTCACAAAGTTATTGCCATATTCCGAGTACAGCCATGCTGTGCGGAATATAATGGCATCGGACTGGATAGCCAGCAAGGCTTGCTCACCGGCAAGTTTTGTCCGCCCGTATGCCGTACGCGGTGCTACTGGGTCTGACTCACGGCAAGGCTGGTGCTCATCGCCGCTGAATACATAGTCTGTGCTCACGTGGATGATATGCGCACCGCTACGCGCGAGATTAGCCACAGCATCTGCATTGATTCGCAATGCTGTAGGTTCATCCTGTTCAGCCCGATCTACATTGGTATAGGCAGCACAATTGACAATCAAATCAACACAATTTTCGCCTACGAACCCGCACACGGCAGCTTCATCGGTGATGTCCAACGGATGGATGGTAACGGGACTGTTCTCTGGAACAACAACATCGCTGAATATATACTTGTGTAGCGGATGCATAGCCGATAGAATACGCATCTCGTTGCCTAATTGGCCGTTTGCACCGGTGATTAAGATAGTCATAAGAAGATTTAAAGATTTGAAGATTAGACTATTACAGGGAGTAGCCTAAATCTTTGAGTAGTGGATGCTTGGTATCTTTGTCCGACAGGATACGTTGGGCTTCGGGTATGCGCCAATCGATGTCCAGCGTCGGGTCGGACAGCAGAATGCCTGCATCTGCTTCAGGGTGATACAGTTCGTCACATTTGTAGCTGAACAACGCATGCTCGCTCAGCACACTGAATCCGTGCGCAAAGCCCTTGGGTATAAAGAACTGCCGATGGTTGTCGGCACTTAGTTCTACGGCTACGTGTTGCCCGAAGGTAGGACTATCCTTGCGCAGATCAACAGCCACGTCCAGCACTGCGCCCTCGATGCAAGTTACGAGTTTGGCCTGCGTGAACGGGGGACGCTGGAAATGCAGTCCGCGTACTACGCCGTAGCATGAGGCGGACATATTATCCTGCACGAATCGCGCGTTGATACCTGCCTCTATGTAGCGTTGCTCGTTGTACGTCTCCTCAAAGAACCCGCGGGCGTCGGTGAACACCCGGGGTTCGATGATGAGCAGTCCTTCAATAGGAGTTTTGATGATTTCCATTACTTGAGTTGTGTTAACACGTCAAATGCCACATCCATCATCTTGGTGAACGTTGTCTGAC